>JBCBAV010000139.1:0-9274 GCA_038532285.1 Pseudomonadota bacterium
ATCACCTCCTGCCCCCACGGTACGCCGGGGCAGTCCGCGCCGTCCTTGATCCGGATCAAATCAGCCGCGCGCCATGATCCGGTAATAGAGCCAGTCGGGAAAGATCTGCGCAATCCGGAAAAACGAAGCGAATACGCCCGGAAAGCTTTTTTTGAACGTGTCCGACAGCATCAGCTCGAACATCTCGCGCGCCGCATCCTCGGGTTCCATCAGGAACGGCATGGCAAACTCGTTCTTGTCGGTCAGCTGCGTGCGGATAAAGCCGGGGTTGGCCACCTGCACCCGCACGCCGGTGTTGCGCAGATCGGCATACATGCACTCGGCCAGCGACATGGTCGCGGCCTTCGATGCGCTGTAGCCGATGGACCCCGGCAGGCCCCGGAACCCGCTCAGCGACGAGGTGATGACGATGTGGCCCGCGTCCCGCTCGACCATGCCGGGCACAACCTGCCCCAGCACCCGCATGAACCCGGTGAAATTCACATCCGCCATCGCCACGGCCTGCTCCGCATTCCACTCGCGCGCCGAAAACGGCCAGTAGACACCGGCCAGCAGCACAACGCCATCCAGCGGGCCGATCGCCTCTGCGGCGGCTGCCACGCTGTCATCCTCGGCAATGTCCACGACCTGATGGCTCGCTTTGCCCGGCAGTTCCTCGACCAGTGCGGCCAGCTTGTCCTCGCTGCGCGACGACACCACGACCTCGACCCCCGCACGGCTCATGTGAAAGGCCAGCGCACGGCCCAAACCGTCCGCTGCCCCCACCAGCCAGTATTTCTTGCCCGCGAGGTCGATGTCGCTCATGCCGCGTCCTTCAATTCCTGTTCCGCTGGGCGCATCGTCGCCACCAGTTCGGCTACCTTGATGCCGAACTTGCGAAACTGCGACCGGTTTACGATGGTGCCGTTGGGCGCCAGATACATCCAGTCCACGGTGTCCAGCACGTGACCGCCCGCGTCCTCGGGCAACCGGTAGCGATAATTCAACCGCACCGCACTGCCCATCTGCTGGCCCGACCCTTCGCCAACCACGTCATTGGCCAGCGCCTTGATCTTGCCGTCATTGCCCACGGTCAACTCCCAGCACCGGGTCTGCTGCGACCCGTCCTGATAGGTGAACACCTCGTCCATCCGCCCCTGATTGCCATCCCAGGAACAGTCGAATTCGCCCACGAACCGCGACGACACGCGCCCGGTGGGGCCATAGATCACGCCTTCGCAGATGATCGGGCCATTCAGGTGCGTCCGGACGTCGAACTGCTGCTGGCCAAAATCATAATCCGCGGGCCGCTGCGCCAGAAATCCGGCATAACGTCCACGGGTCCAGAATACTGCCGCAGCCATCACTGCACCAAGCAGCAGATAGATCACAGCGTCCATATCATATCTCCTTCAACTGGCCCGTTGCGCGCGCCGGGCTGGTCAGGTTTGTGGTAGTAAGTAGTGCGATTGAGATCAGTTTCAGCAGGCACGGCACACCCGCATACAGCAGCGACAAAAGCGTCAGCGCCTCCACCGGCTGCACATCCAGTGCCGCGTCATATCCGGCGGCCTCAAGCGCGGGCAGCATCGCCACCGCGGCAAAGGCCAGCGTCAGTTTCGACACGAACGACCACAGCCCGAACCCTTCGGCAGCCGACGGGCTGATCTGCTCCATCCGGGTCGCGAAAATCGCGGGCAGCAGCGTCAGGTCCGCGCCCAGCGTGGCCCCCGACAGGGCGCAGATCACCGCAAAGGCCAGCCAATCGCCCGGCCCCAGCATCAGCGCCCCGCCAAAGCTGGCAATCGCCAGCACCATGGCGCTCAGCAGCACCGGCTTGGCGCCATATCGCTCGGCCAATCCGCCCCAGACCGGAGCCGCCGCAGCCGCACTCAGGAAAAACAACAGCAGCAATGGCCCTTCGAACCCGGGCGCCTCCAACCGGCTTTCGACAAAGAACAGGAACAGCGTCGAGCTCACCGCCACGGGTGCGGCATTCACAAGCGCGATCAGCAGCAGCCGCCGCGCCAACGCATCGCCCAGCACCACGCGCAGCCCCGCAGACGGGGGCAAGCCCACACTGCTCCACTCGCTGCGCATCATGATCACCGCCACCAGCGCCAGCACGGCAAAGCCCGCCGCAAACCCGGCAAAGGGCGCGTTCAGCACCGCCCCCAGCGCCACCGGCGCAATCGCCGCGACACACACGCCCAAAAGCGCCCCGGTCTCGCGCCAGCGCGCCAGCATCAGGTGCCCGTCCCCGGGCAGCCGCCCGGCCTTGACCACCCCTTGGGCATAGAAATTGATCGTCAGAAAGGAAAACCCGGAAAACACGCCCGTCAGCATCAGCGCGAACCACCACACCGGCGGCAACAGCGGATCGACCGCAAACAGGCCCAGCATACTCAGCCCCATGACCGTGGCGCCGATGCCCACAGCCAGCCCGCGCCGGTCGCGCAGCGTCTCGCTGAGCCGCCCACCAAGCGGGTCCTGCACCCCGTCCAGCTGGCGCAGGCCGCACAGTTCCGCGCCACGCGCCGCCAGCGATACACCGTATTCGTCCACGTAGAACTTGGGCGCGTGGATATAGATCGGCAGCCCCGCCGCACTCAGAAGTGCTGCAAAGACCGCGTAAGACGGCAGGCCGTGACGCACCTTAGCTGACCTCCCGCTCGGGCGGCGCGGGGCGCACCTTGTACTTGGATCCTTTCCACCACAGCTTCAGCGCCTGCCAGTGGATCAGCGCCAGCACCCGGCGCGACCCCAGCGGACGTCGCAGCATCGCGCGCAGCATCCCGCCATTGCTCAGCGCGGCCCGCTGGCCGGTGAGCGTGGCAATCAGCCCGCCCTTGCCCTGGGTGTAATCGATCCAGATCCCGATCCGGTCCTCGGTGATGTCGAACCGAAACTCGTACCCGCCTTCGATGGGCTGGAACGGCGACACATAGTGGATCTTTTCCGCCCGCAGCCGGTCGTCGGGCGCAATCGGCCTCTGGTCACTGTGCCGCACGAGGTACGAATGCCGCTCGCCAAAGGTGTTGGTCACCTCCGCGATCACCGCGATCAGCGCGCCCGCCTTGCGGCACAGCCAGAAACTGACCGGGTTGAACACGTGCCCCAAAACCCGTGGCTGGGCCAGCAGTTCGATCTTGTCGATGCCGACGACCTGATGCGCCTGCAGCACGTCGCGCACCCACCTGGCCCCGCGCCCCTGTCCGGGGGCACCGCCATGATCCGCGTCGTTCAGCGCCGTCAGGCCGCGCCCGTTGCGGGCAAACATCCACGGCGCGCGCACCGGCGCTTCGGCATCCAGCAGCACGTAGTCCACCGAATAGCGGAACGCATTGGCCACAGCGCCCTTGCGCCCGTGATAGGTCATGCCCGCGATATGATCGACGGTTGCGCTCATGCGGCCTGCACCTGCAACGCGCCGTCGCGCGCCAGGATCGCGTCGGCCACGTCCACCGCGCTGGAATACCCATCCTCGTGGAACCCGTGCCGCATCCACGCGCCACAGAACCACGTGCTGTTGGCTCCGTTCATGGTGCGCACCACGTCCTGCGCGGCCAAGGCTTCGAGGTCATAGACCGGGTGCCGCAGCACCGTCTGGTCATAGATCATCTCCTCACGGATCGTCCGCTTGGTGTTCAGCGTCACGAAATGCGGGTCATCCATCGGCACCGGCTGCAACGAGTTGATCCAGTAGGTCAGATCGATCCGGTCCGATTGCGCCGCCTTGTCTTCGGTATAGACCCACGACGACCAAACCTGCCGCCGCTTCGGCATGATGCTCTCGTCGCGGTGCAGGATGATGTCGTTGGGCTGGTACTTCACCGCACCAAGCGCTGTCTGCTCGATCCCCGTGGCATCGCCCAGCATCTTCAGGCTGTCGTCCGAATGGGTGGCAAAGACGACCTCGTCAAAGTCCTCATATGCCCCGCCCCACGCCTTGATCCGCACGCCAAAGCCGCCGCGCAGCACCTGCTGCACCGGCGCGCCCAGCCGGATGTCGACGCGGTTGCCCAGCATCGCCGCCTCAAGCCGCCGCACATATTCCACCGACCCACCATCAACCGTCCACCACTGGTGCTGGCCCGTATGGGACAGCAGCGCGTGGTTTTCGAAAAACTGGATCATCGCATGGGCCGGGAAATCCATGATCTTTTCCGTCGGCGTCGACCAGATCGCCCCGCTCAGCGGCAACAGATAGTAGTCGCGGAACCAATTCCCCGTGCCCAGCACCTCAAGAAACTGCGCCGTGGTGCGGCTGCGATCCTCATTGGCGATGCGCAGCGCGTTGGCGTTGAAATGGAAAATGTCCCGCACCATGCGCAGGAACTTCGGGTTCGCCGCATTGCGCTTTTGCGCAAACAGCGCGCTCAGGCTGGCCAGCCCGTATTCGATCCGCCCGCCATCAATCGACGCGCCAAAGCTCATGTTCGACTTGACCACCGGCACATCCAGCTCGGCAAAAAGCTCGGCCATGCGCGGGTAATTGGCATAGTTAAACACCAGAAACCCGGTATCCACCGGCTGATCACCCCGCTTGCCCGCCATGATGGTGCGCGCATGCCCACCCAGCCGCCCCTCGGCCTCGAACAGGGTCACATCATGCGTGCGCGACAGCTGATAGGCCGCCCCCATGCCAGAGATACCCGCACCGATAACAGCGATGCGGCGGCGCGGGGGAAAAGAGAGGTCCTGGGGCATGAGCGGTCTTTCGCGAAAAGTGTCAATTTTTGTTGTCACTTAGCTGTACGCCCCGGACGCCCCATTGGATGCATCAAACGGAAAATATTTATTTTTTGATCCACCTTCGCAGCTGCGGCGTAGACTGGATATGAACGTGGGTTTAGAAACACCAAAGGTGGTGAGGCGTGCCCCCGGCCCATTTGGCGCCGGGGCAGTCAAGGGGCCCGCGCACATGAATGAACTCAGCGATGCACGGATGCAGTGGGTCAGCCACATGCACCGCATCCGGGACGATCAGGACAGCCGCGCCTTTGCGCAGCTCTTCGAACACTTTGCCCCGCGAGTCAAAGGGTTCCTGATCAAATCGGGCGCCGACGCATCGCTGGCCGAAGAGGTCGCTCAAGAGGTCATGGCCACCTGCTGGCACAAGGCCCACCTGTTCGACCCCGCGCGCGCCTCCGTGGCGACATGGATCTTTACGATCGCGCGGAACCGCAAGATTGACGTGCTGCGCAAGCAGCGCCGCCCCGAACCCGAAGATCTCGGATGGGGCCCCGAAGAAGAACCAGACCAGGCCGACATCATGGCCTTGCAACAGGAAGCCGCGCAACTGGGTGACGCAATCGCAGAATTGCCCCCCGCGCAACGGGAGCTGATAGAAAAGGCATATTTCGGGGACCTGTCCCACAGCGAAATTGCCGCCCAGACCGGTCTGCCGCTTGGCACGATCAAATCGAGGATAAGACTGGCGCTGGATCGCTTGCGCCACAACATGAAGTGAACGGAACGATGGAACAGAAAATCAAACACCATCTGACGGATGAGATCCTGATGGCCTACGCAGCAGGGACGCTGCCCGAAGCCTTCAACCTGATGGTCGCCACGCACATCTCGCTGTGCGATGAATGCAGGTCTCGCCTGTACGCCTTCGAAGCGGTGGGCGGCGAAATGCTTGACCAAACGCCCAGCAACGTGGTCGCGATGGACAATGGCAGCCTCGCGGCCACCATGGCCCTGATCGCCGGCGGCGCCCAGGATGAGGTGACCCCCGTCCGCGCCGAAGGCTCGATCCTGCCCGGCCCGCTGCAAGACTATGTCGGTGGCGACGTGGGTGACATCTCGTGGCGCTCGGTCGGCATGGGCGTCAAGCAGGCCATCCTGCCCACCTCGTCAGACGCCTCCGCGCGCCTGCTCTACATTCCCGCCGGGGCTGCAATGCCCGATCACGGCCACCACGGCACCGAAATGACCATGGTGCTGCAGGGCGCATTTCAGGACGAGGACGACTATTTCGCCCGCGGCGATGTCGAGGTCGCAAACAGCGACCTGCACCACACCCCCGTGGCCGACATTCACGAGGATTGCATCTGCCTTGCCGTGACGGACGCCCCGCTGCGCTTCAAGGGGCTGGTGCCGAAGATCGCCCAGCGCTTCGCCCGCATCTGATCCCCAACCAAACGTAGGGTGCGCAATCCTGCGCCCCTTCACGGGTCCGGTGCGCACGATTGCGCACCCTACACGCCCGCCCCATGCTCCAGCCACGCCCGGTCCTCGGGCGCCAGATGCGTATCCATCATCGCGTCATAGGCGGCCAGTTCCGCGTCGCTCAGCTGCCCCTGCCACTGCCCCGTGCCGCCGCGATTGAAAAACGCCGCATCCGACCGGAAAAACCCCTTGCCGCCTGACGGACAGTATCTTTCGGCTTGGCTTTGCATGTGATCGAATGTCGCCGCCTGCACCAGCTCTGCCATCAGCGCGGGCGGGTGCGACACACCGATCCGCGCGGCCACCGTCTCAAACGTCCCGGCCAGATCGCGCAGCATGTCGGCATAGTGAAACAGGCTCACATTGCCCCGCACCTCAGCCGCGCGCGCGGCCTGATAGTGCCGCAGGATATGTGCCAGCGGCATCGCGTCCCCGTCAAACCCCTCGGCCCCGCCGTCCAGAAACCGGCGAAAGGTCACGCCGTCCGGATCGTCTTCCGGATACCACATGTCAAACCACGGCAACGGCAGATTGCGGATGTGGTTGCGAAACGAAAAATGCGCATCCAGCGGATGCCGGAACACGCACAGATACTGCCCGGTGTCACCCACCGGCAGGCCGTCCATCGGCGTATGGCTCTTCAGACAGCGTTGCTGCTTCATCGCCTCCAACCGTTCGGCCACCTCAGTGATCTCGCGCACCCGGATGTCCACCCACGGCATCTTGACCGACAGTTCCGTCTCCACCTCCGGATCGCCGCTCAGCAGCAGCGCCACGATGGTCTGCATCCACGTGGTCCCGCATTTCGGCGGCGTCACCACGATCACGTCGTCGGGCCGCACCGTCACGTGATCCCAGCGCCGATTGTCCGTAAGCGGGCCCAGATATAGCTGTCGTTCCTCCATTGCGCGTCACCTCCCGCCCCCAGCAAAGGCCGACGCTTGGGCAAAAACAACCCCGCAAAAACCGACACTCCTGTCGCAACCGGAGAAGACCGCGCCGCTCCCGCACCACAGGCTGCGTGCCAAATCCACAGGAACGAGGGCGCACCATGCTCGACACTCTCCCCCTCACCGATGGGCGGCTTGGCCCAGATCTTATCGCGCAATACTGGCGCGACGGCTTCCTGTTCCCCCTGCCCGCCGTGGATGCGGCCACCGCCCGTGCCGCCCGCACCGAGCTTGAGGCCATCGAAACCCGCTGGCGCACTGCCGACCTGCCCCAGCCGCTCAACACCTACAAACGCGTCAACGCGAACATTGTGCTGCCCGTGGCCGCCCGTCTGGCCCACGATCCCCGCATCCTCGACGTGATCGAAGGGATCATAGGCCCCGACATCCTGATCTACTCGGTCGAGTTCTTCATCAAGGAACCCCGCACTACCCAGGTCGTCAGCATGCATCAGGACCTGACCTACTGGGGCCTCGGCGCCATCGACGGGCTGGTCACCGCATGGATCGCCCTGTCCCCCGCCACGCCTGCCTCGGGCTGCATGGACTTTGTCGCGGGCAGCCACACAAACGCGATCCTGCCCCATGACGACAGCTTTGACCCCAACAACCTGCTCAGCCGCGGGCAAGAGGTGCGCGTCAACGTCGCCCCCGAGGACAAGACCGCCATCGAAATCCACCCCGGCCAGATGTCCCTGCACCACGGCCTCACGATCCACGGCTCAGGCCCCAACACGTCGCCTGACCGCCGCATCGCCTGCGTCGTGCGCTACATGCGCCCCGATGTGGCCCAACAGGTCGGCCCCCGCGACTACGCCATGCTGGCCCGCGGCACCGACACCCACGGCAACTTCATCCCGCTTGATCCGCCGCAATCCGACTTTGCCCCCGACGCGCTGGCCCGCTACGAAGAGGTGCGCCGCGCCCAGGCCCAGGTCATGATGAAAGGCGCCAAGGGCAGCACGGAGATCTACGCGTAACACGCCGCACAGACAGACAGAGGCTCAACCGATGGACCACGTCAAATTCACCGCCATGAAAGACGGCGACAAGGAAGACTACGCCTTTTTAACAGCGCACGAGATCGCATACACAAGCGGCACCGCACACCGCCTGCTCACCGCGCTCGAAACCCTCGACGAAGGGCTCTCGGGCTACCAGATCACGCGGCTGGGTCACTCGCTGCAATCGGCGACACGGGCATGGCGCGACGGGGCGGATACCGATTGGGTCGTCTCGGCGCTGCTGCACGACATCGGCGATATCTTTGCGCCCTACAATCACGACGAATACGCCGCCGCGATCCTCAAACCCTTTGTGCGCGAGCAATGCACATGGGTGGTGGAAAAGCACGGCGATTTCCAGATGATCTACTACGGGCAGCACGTGGGCGCGAACCCGCACAAACGCGACGCCTATGCGGGCCACGCCTATTTCGACGACTGCGCGCAGTTCTGCGAACGCTGGGATCAATCGAGCTTTGATCCCGCCTACGACACGATGCCGCTGGAGTTCTTCCGCCCAATGGTCGAGGCGGTGTTCGCCCGCAACCCCTACGACCCGGAGGTGATCCAGACCGGGATGCGCGTGCCGCTGGTCGACCCACAGACCGCCGCCACACGCACCGCCTGACCCGGGCGCGCAGCGCCCCGGTCACCTGGCAAAGGCCCACACCCCCACGCGCCCCGCGCGGCCCGCCCTGTGACCATCACGCCCGACCCTTCCATTGGGAAAACGTAGGCATCGAATTCGGGGGCATTAATCGCTGCATTTGCAGAATCTCGCCGCCGCTGACGAGAGTTTCGCGGTGGGTTTGGCCCATCGATAAATTGATAGTCTGAAACGGCGCTGTTGTGGTTGTAGCCAAGGTCCACGCTGAGGCCGTCTAGCTGCCTAAAGAAATTGTTGCGAACCAGGTTTTGCTCACTCTTGGGATAGGCCACAACGCCCACACCCGGACCCGGCTGAAAAGCGACATAGTTGTCACTCACCTCATGGCCACTACCCATAAGTGAGATGCCCGGACTGCGGAAGCGCCGACCATTAAAGCGGATGTCGTTGTCGTAAATGCGCGATGAACCGGTGGGTTTGAACATCGCAACGCCGCTGCCATCATTGGCGCACACCAGGTTTCCATACACCTGAGAGCCGTCGATATTACCGGCAAA
>JBCBAV010000140.1:0-9268 GCA_038532285.1 Pseudomonadota bacterium
CCATGGCCGTGGGCAACCACGAGTTCGACGATGGCCCGGCCGGCCTGCAGGGCTTTGTCGATACGGTGTCGTTCCCGGTGATCTCGGGCAACCTGGATCTGTCGGGTGAGGCGACGCTGAACGGCAAGGTCGAAGATCACGTGGTGCTCGAGGTGGGCGGCAAGAAGATCGGCGTGATATCCGCGCTGGCCACCGACACGGTGGAGACGTCTTCGCCCGGGCCGAACGTGATCTTTCAGGATGAGATCGAGGCGCTGAGCGCCGACGTCGCATCGCTGGAAAGCCAGGGCGTCGACATCATCATCGCGCTGACCCATGTGGGCCTGCCTGTTGATCTCGATATTGCCGCGGCAGTGCCCGGCATCGACGTTGTGATCGGCGGTCACAGCCACACGCTGATGGAGGGCGACGCCTATCCCACCATGGTGGGCAACACTGCCGTGGCGCAGGCTTATGCCTACACCAAGTATCTGGGCCACCTGACCGTCACGCTGGATGACAGCGGTGTGGTCACCGCAGCCTCCGGTGCGCCGATGCTGCTCGATGCCTCGGTCGAACCCGACGCCGCCTTTGCCGCGCGCATCGCCGAAATGGGCGCGCCCATCGAAGAGATG
This sequence comes from Pseudomonadota bacterium, assembly GCA_038532285.1. Classification (GTDB taxonomy): domain Bacteria; phylum Pseudomonadota; class Alphaproteobacteria; order Rhodobacterales; family Rhodobacteraceae; genus Tateyamaria. The sequence continues at coordinate 615 of JBCBAV010000140.1, forward strand.
AAGACGCGCGTCGTGGCCGAAGCGGCCAGCGCCATCGAAGGCGACCGGTCGGTGTGCCGCGTGCAGGAATGCCCGATGGGATCGCTGATCGCCGACGCCATGCTGGCGCGGGTCAAGGATCAGGGCATCGACATCGCCATCCAGAATGGCGGCGGCATTCGTGCGTCCATCGACGCGGGCGAAGTAACCATGGGCGAAGTGCTGACCGTGCTGCCGTTCCAGAACACGCTGTCGACCTTCCAGGTGTCGGGTCAGGCGATGATTGACGCGCTGGAAAACGGCGTGAGCCAGATCGAAGAGGTCAAGGGCCGGTTCCCGCAAGTTGCGGGCATGAGCTTTGCCTTTGACGCAGCACAGCCTGCGGGTGCGCGTATCTCTGACGTGATGGTGGGCGGTGCGCCGATTGATCCGGCCAAGATGTACGGTGTTGTGTCCAACAACTACGTGCGCAATGGCGGTGACGGCTATGCGATGTTCACCACGGCGGAAAACGCCTATGACTTCGGGCCCGATCTGGCCGACGTGCTGGCCGAGTATCTGGCCGCGCAAGGTCCGTTCGAGCCATACACTGACGGTCGCATCACCGCGAAGTAAAACGCAGCGCGGCGGGGTCAGTCCCCGCCGTGCGCACCTGCGAGGTGGCCGGCAATACGCGCCACCCGCGCACCAAAGCGGCGGGCGGTTTCCAGATCGCCCTCGCGCACCGCACCGCGCGGGTCGTGCACGCTGGCGGCCATCAGGCCCAGCCAACAGCCATCCGTATTGATGCCTTCGGCGTCGGGCACAACGGGCGCACCCGTGTCTGCCGGACCAACCCAGATCATGCCCATTTGTGCTGCAAAGATGTTCATGCGCTGCAGGCAGGCCAACTTGTCGCCAGACCCGAAGGTCGCGACGGTAAAGCCGCCCGCGATCTTGTTGGCCCAGACCTGGTCCATCCAGCGCCCGCCAGCCTTCTCCAGAAACGCGGCATAAGCGGCAGATACCCCGCCCATATACGTGGGCGAGCCGAACAGGATTGCATGCGCCGCATCCATGGTCCGCCAGTCTTCTGCCCGCAGGGACTCGATATCGATCACGCTGGTCTCTGCATCGCCCGAGCCTTTGGCAATGGCGATGGCAACCTGCCGTGTGTGGCCCGCGCCCGAGAAGTAGGGGATGGCAATCCGCGTTGTCATGCGCGGTTATCTAGCGACGCGCGCAGGGCTTGCAAGAGGGTTCAAGCCCCCGCATCATCGCGGCCATGTGTGGCCGTTTTGCCGTAACCCTGCCCAGCGATGCGATGGCGCGCCTGTTCGAGGCGGTGCCAGCCAACACGCTGCCTGATGTGCCCAATTTCAACGTCTGCCCCACCAATGCGGTGCACACGGTCAGCTTTGATGGCGAGGCACGGCGCCTTGCACCGATGCGCTGGGGGTTCATCCCGCATTGGTACAAGAAGCCGAATGACGGCCCGCTCTTGATCAATGCCCGCGCGGAAACGGTGGCAGAAAAACCTGCGTTCCGTGCCGCATGCCGCGAACGCCGCGGGATCATCGTGGCCTCGGGTTTTTACGAATGGACGCGTGATGGGGACACGCGCCTGCCGTGGTACATCACCCGCAGTGACGGATCCCCGCTGGCAATGGCAGCGATCTGGCAGGACTGGACGCCCAAAGACAGCGGCGAGACCCTGCGCACCGCGGCGATCGTGACCACGGGCGCAAATGCACCGATGTCACAAATACATCACCGCATGCCGGTGATCCTCGCGCCCGGGGACTACGCCTTGTGGCTGGGCGAACAGGGCAAAGGGGCCGCCGCGCTGATGCGGGCCGCCCCTGATGATGCCTTGGTCTGGCACCGGGTCGCGACTGAGGTCAATTCAAACCGCGCGGCGGGCGCGCAACTGATTGACCCGGTTGACGCTTAGTCGACCGGCGCGTCGTCAAAGCTGACATCCCCGGTCACGGCATAGGAGCCGTCCGAATTCAGGATGTTGGCGTTGTGGAACGTGCGCTCGATCTCTTCGTCGATCATCAGCACGTATTCTTCTTCCGGATCCAGCGGGCCGATGGTCCAGTCCTCGTTGGCGGCGACAATGGTGTGCGTGTCACCGCTGTCATTGATAAACCGCACCTGATCACCGGGGTTGAGATAGGTGGTTTCCGGAAAATAGGTATTGGGCAGGATCAGGATCTCATGCTCGGCGGCGATGGCAACAGTGGCCACACCCAATGTTGCAAGCACGGTGCCGATAAAAATGGCGCGCTTCATGGCAGCTCTCCTTCCAAGTCTCGGCCCCACCCGTCAGACAGAATCGTATGGCGCAGGTATGCTTAACGAATGCGGCGAAATTGAGACAAACAGCGGAAATAACCGTCAAAAGCCGACCGCAGCGGACATCCGAAATGTAACAGGCGGCGGAAATCGAGGCGATTTCCGGCCGCTTTCCGCTTCGGAAAGCGGTCATTGCACACGTGTGCAATTAAGTCTTGCGCGACTCGGGGCGCGCGCCCTACCGTGCTGTGCAAACGGGGAGATCGGCATGGCGGAAATTCAGCTTAGCAAGATCAACAAGCGCTGGGGCAGTTTTGTCGGCGTCGATGACTTCGACCTGACCATCGCTGACCAGGAATTTCTCGTGCTGCTCGGACCTTCGGGCTGCGGCAAGACCACGACGATGCGCATGATCGCAGGGCTCGAGGATGCCACCGAAGGCGACATCATGATCGATGGGCGGCGTGTCAACGATCTGGATCCCAAGGACCGCGATGTGGCCATGGTGTTCCAATCCTACGGCCTTTACCCGCACCTCAACGTCTACGAAAACATCCGCTTTCCTCTGAAAGTGCGCAAGGTCGACCCGGCCAGCCACGACGACAAGGTGCGCCGCGCCTCGGCCATGGTGGAACTGGATGACTTTCTGCACCGGAAACCGGCGGAACTGTCGGGCGGGCAACGCCAGCGCGTGGCCCTCGCGCGCGCCATCGTGCGCGAACCCAACGTGTTCCTGATGGACGAACCGCTGTCGAACCTCGACGCCAAGCTGCGGGTCTCCACCCGCGCGCAGATCAAGAACCTGAGCCACGAGCTGAAGGTCACCACCGTCTACGTCACGCACGACCAGATCGAGGCGATGACGCTGGCGGATCGGGTGGTGGTGATGAAACAGGGCAAGATCCAGCAGGTCGGCACGCCCACCGAGATTTACGACCGCCCGGCCAACACCTTTGTCGCGGGCTTCATCGGCTCGCCCGCGATGAACCTGATGGATGGCACCATGTCCGGCGGTACGTTTTCTGGCGCCAATGTCGAGATCACTGATATCGCCGCGCCGGATGGCCCCGTCACGCTGGGGTTCCGGGCCGAAGATGCAGCACTGGCTGCAGACGGCAGCGCGGCGCAGATCACGGCACCGATCTATACCATCGAGCTTTTGGGCGATGCGACCATGCTGACGGTACGCGCAGGCGGCCAACTGGTGTCTGTCAAAGCACCCAAGGAGTTCCGCGCCGAGATCGGCGATCCGGTCTCTTTCACCATTTCGGCGGGCATCTGCCACGCCTTCGACAGTTCTTCCGGCGAACGTCTCGCCTGAGGGTCGCCCGCGGGTTGCGGGCCAACAACCGGGCCGGTGTAGCCTTGCAAGATGCACCGCGTCCACACCATGCAATAGGGAGATTTGCATATGTACTTGAAGAAACTGGCACTGGCGGGCGCTGTCTCGCTGATGGGCAGCACGGCTTTCGCGGCCTGCGCCTATGAAAACGATGTGCCGCTGAAATCGCTGAGCGCTGGCTTTGAAGCGTGGAAGGCCGTGACAGACGCCATGGCCGACTGCGGCAACTTCGAAGCCGAGCTGGATCAGGAATTCCGCACCAAGCAGCCCGAGGCGTTTGCCGCCAACCCGTCGCTCTATCACATCGGCGGTGTGTCGAACGGCACCATTACGCCGCTGCTGAACGCGGGCACGATCCGTCCGCTGGATGACCTCGTTGCCAAGTACGGTCAGAACCTGGCCCCCAACCAGCTGATCAAGGTCGATGGCAAGACAATGGCCATCGCCATGATGGTGAACACCCAGCACATGATGTACCGCTCGGACATCTTTGCCGATCTGGGCATCGACGTGCCGTCGAACTATGACGAGGTGCTGGCCGCAGCCGAAGCGATCAAGGCCGCCGGTGTCGTGGACTATCCGCTGGGTGCCACGATGAAGTCGGGCTGGAACATCGCGCAGGACTTCAACAACATGTACCTTGGCTTTGGTGGCGCGTTCTTCAACGACGACAACACCACCGCCGTGAACGGCGCAGCCGGCATGAAGACGCTGGAAAAGATGCAGGCGCTGACCGCCTACATGGACCCCGAGTACCTCGTGTCCGACAGCACCTACGTGCAGCAGCAGTTCCAGCAGGGCAAGATCGCCATGGCGAACCTCTGGGCCAGCCGCGCAGGTGCCATGGATGACGAAAACGAAAGCCAGGTCGTCGGCAAGGTCACCATGGCGGGCGCGCCCGTTGCCATGGATGGCGGTGCACCGGCAACCACCCTGTGGTGGGACGGCATGGTCATCGCGGCCAACATCACCGACGCAGAGGCGGACGCCGCCTTCCGTCTGATGATGGAAGGTCTCGACGAAGACATGGTGTCGGCCAACAACGATGCGGCCATCTGGCTGGTCGGCGGGTTCCAGCCCGGTCCGGCGGCACAGGGCGCGATTGCCACGGCAACCGCATCGCCTGCAGCGGCGGCTTATCCGTCGACCACGACCATGGGTCTTTTGCACACCGCGCTGGGCAATGAACTGCCTGCGTTCTTCACCGGTGAGCGGGACGCAGCGGCCACGCTGGCGGCGATCGAAGATGCCTACACCACCTCGGCCAAAGAGGCCGGCGTGCTGGAGTAAGCCCTCATCCGGCTGGCGCGGTTCTCCCGCGCCAGCCGTCTTCGGGACAGTGCGATGGAAACCCAGTTTGATCATATCGTTGTCGGCGGTGGCTCTGCTGGCTGTGCTGTTGCAGCACGGCTTGCCGAACGACCGGGCGCGCGCGTTCTGGTGATCGAGGCGGGACCGTCCGACCGCGACATCCGGGTCAAGGTGCCGTTTGGCCTCGTGTCGCTGATGCGGTCGGACCGACGCAACTGGAAACGCCGCACGGTGCCGATGCGCGCAGCAGGCGATCGGCAGGTGGCCGTGCCGCGTGGCAAGATGCTGGGCGGGTCCGGGTCGATCAACTCGATGGTCTGGTTCCGCGGGCGGCGCGCGGATTTCGACGCGTGGTCCTTGCCCGGATGGGACAGCGACACGGTCTGGCGCGCCTATGACGCTGTCGAGGCGCGCATGACGCCCACGCGCCTGCCGCACCCGCACCCGCTGTCCGAAGCCTTCGGCGCGGTTTTTCCGGCCAATGACCCGGGCGCCCCGCCCACGCCGGAACGGCAAAGCGCGGGTGTGTTTCATTGCAACATGCGAAATGGCGCGCGCTGGTCCGCGGCAGACGGGTTCCTGCGACCTTCGGGGGCCGCGGTGGTGACAGGGGCCGAAGTGGCCCGGGTCACACTGGACCAAGGCCGTGCCACTGGTGTCAGCCTGCGCGATGGCCGCAGCTTTACCGCGCGGCACGGTGTGGTTCTGTCCGCAGGCAGCATCGAAAGCCCGATGATCCTGATGCGTTCGGGCATCGGCCCGGGGGCGGCGCTCAGGGCCGCGGGTATCGACGTGGCCATCGACGCGCCCGGCGTTGGCGCCAATCTGCACGACCACCCGGGCTTTGGCCTGCATTTCAAGGGAAGCGGCTCGGGCTACGGCCTGACGCTCGCGCAACTGCCCGCTTGGGCGCTGTCGCCGCTCTACTGGCTCGCGCTGCGCGGTGGGCGGCTGAGTTCGAACACGGTCGAGGCGGGCGCGTTCTACAGCGTCGGCGACGGCGATGCGCCCGACATCCAGACGCATTTCCTGCCCTTCCTCATGGGCTGGCGCGGGCGCAGTATCATCTGGGGCGCGGGCTACTTCGCCGATGTCTGCCTGTGCCAGCCTCGGTCGCGCGGGACGCTGACCATGCATCGCGATCCATATGCACCGCAGATCGACCTGAACCTGTTCGGTGACGACAGCGACCTCGACATGATGGTCCTCGGTGTCACCCGCCTGCGGGAAATCCTCGCCACTGCCGATTTCGGCACCCGCCGAGCGCCCGAAGGGTTCCCCGGGGCCGAAATCACTGGCGACGCGCTGCGCGAGGTGATCCGCACCAGCGCAGGCACCGCCTACCACCCGGTGGGCACAGTGGCGCTGGGCGGGCCGCTTGACGCCACGGGTGCCGTCAAAGGCATCGCAAACCTCTGGGTCGCAGATGCCAGCGTCATGCCGCGCATCACGTCGGCCAACACCAATGCCCCGTCGACGATGATCGGCTGGCAGATCGGCGGCCACGTCGCCGCCGCTACAGAAAGGGCTGCCGCATGAAGTTCAAGACCTTCTTCTGGTTCGTGGCCCCGTCGGTCCTGATGATGCTGATCTTTATCGCCGCCCCGCTGGTGTCGGTGTTCATCCAGAGCTTTCAGCTGACCCAACCGGTGGTCCAGACCATCGAAGTGGAAACCTGCACGCCCGGGTTTCTGACATCGACCTGCACAACAGAGCTTAAGACTGTGCCCGTGATCGACGAGGCGACGGGCAAGACCATGACCACCACCGAATGGGTCGGCTGGCGCAGCTATGAAAACGTGCTGCAGATGGACAAGGTCTGGGCCGCCATCGGCGCAGGCCAGTGGGGCAACATCCTGCAGATCGATTTCTGGAAGGCGCTGCGGTTTACCCTCATGTTCACGCTGATCACCCTGCCGCTGGTGCTGGGCGTAGGCCTTGCCATCGCACTGGCCGTCAACAACGCGGCCAAGGCCCTGCGCGGCCCGATCATCTTCATCTCGCTCTTGCCGTTCATCATCACGCCGGTCATCGGCGCGCTGTCGATCTACTGGCTCTTCGTGGGCGACGGGATCCTGACGGCAGCGCTGGAACGCTGGCTGGACCGCGACATCGCCATGTTCGCACAGGCGTGGACCATCGAGCTGCTCATGTATTTCTACCGCGTGTGGCACGTGGCGCCCTTTGCCTTCGTGATCTTCTACGCGGGCTTGCAGACCGTGAACATGGACACGCTGGAAAGCGCGATCATCGACGGCGCCAACCGGTTCGAACGGCTGCGCTACGTGATTGTGCCGCACCTGATGCCGCTGATCATCTTCATCTCGCTCATCCACCTGATGGACTGCTACCGCACGTTCGAGGAAATCGTGGGCTTCCGCAGCCAGGCGCATGTGATCTCGCTCCAGTGGCTGACCTACGACTTCCTGCAATCGGATGACTCGGGCAACCGCGCGATCAGCCGCGCGTCGGCCAGCGCGATGCTGACCATGATCGGGATCGTGATCCTGCTGGTTCTGCCGCTGCGCCGTACATGGCGCGACCACAAGGGAGGGGCACACTGATGGCGTCCAGGGCAACGGCACAGCCGCTCTCGCTCAAGGTCTTTTCGGGCGCGTTCCTCGCGTTCTGGTGTCTGCTCGCGGCCTTCCCGATCTTCTGGATCGCGGTGATGAGCTTCAAATCCCCGCGCGACGCGTTCGATGCCAACCCGCTGAACGTGATCTTTGGCCCGATCACGCGGGCAGGCGGCAACGGGCTCAGCGTCATCGACATCGTGATCGGGCTTGCAGTGCTGTTTTTCACCGTGCGCTGGGCCTTTACCGGCCTTCCGAGACTGGTCAACCGCGTCACGCCACCGGCGTTAATCGCGCTGGGGTGGATCATGGCCGCAGCGCTCTTTGGCGTGGTCTTTGTGATCGGCTTTTTCGCGGTGCTGCCCCCGATCCTCGGCGTGTTGAACGCGGCACTCGGGCCGCTGGGCAATCCCATCATCGGTCTGACCACGGAACACTATGTCGCCGTCTGGGTCGAAAACGCGTTCTACCGCAACTTCCTGAACTCGATGCTGGTCACGGCGGGCGTGGTCACGATCTCGCTCACGGTCGGCACGTTGGCGGGCTACGGGCTGGCGCGCTCCGGCTCGAACCTCGCCTTCTGGCTCCTGATCCTCGCGCTGATCTTCCGCGCCCTGCCGCACTCGGTGCTGGTGGCGGGCTACATGCCGTGGTTCATCAACTCCGCCGAAATCCTGCGCCCCATCTTTGGCGAACTGTCCCCCACGCTCTACGGCCAGCCGTGGGCAATCATCGCGGTGCTGGTGTCGATCAACCAGCCCTTCACCATCTGGATGCTCCGGTCGTTCTTTCAGAACATCCCGAGTGAACTGGACGAGGCTGCCCGCGTCGACGGTTGCAGCCACTTCCAGGCGTTCCGCCGCGTGATCATGCCGGTGATGTGGCCGGGCGTGATCACCACCGGGCTTTTCAGCTTCCTGCTGGGCTACAACGATTTCCTCGTCACCTCGCTGCTGCTCGATGCGCAAAACCAGACGATGGTCCCGGCCATCGCGGGCTACTTCAACCGCGAAACCACCACCACCGATCAGGTCGAGGCCGTGGCCGCCGCGGTGTCGATCACAGCCCCCCTGTTCCTGCTGGTCATGGTGTTCCAGCGCCAGATCGTGTCAGGCCTCACCGCCGGGGCGGTCAAGGGATGATGGTTTCTTCTGGCCAAAAATACC
>JBCBAV010000141.1:0-9153 GCA_038532285.1 Pseudomonadota bacterium
TCGCCGCCGCGCACGTGGTTTCACGCCGACCCTGTCAGAGGTATGGTTTTACTGAATTATTTGGCTCCGGCGGTAGGGATCGAACCTACGACCAATTGATTAACAGTCAACTGCTCTACCGCTGAGCTACGCCGGAACTGCGGGCGCTATAGCAAGGGGAATTTCGGGCGTCCAGAGGGTTTCCCGCGTCATGGCGCAAATTTTTGCACGGATCACAGACGCTGGAACCGCGCCGTGGCGGAGAGTGTAGCCGTTGGTGCAACGCGGGTGCGTCCGGTTAAATCGATGAGGTGCGCCAGAACGTTGCGGGTGGCAGCGGGCAGCAGTGCGGGCGGCGTGTCGGTGTAGATCTTCTGCGCCAGCTCGCTGGCGGTGGCCGGGCCCGCATCGAGCGCATCCAGAATAGCTGTTTCGCGGGTGCGGCGATGGTTGATCAGCCATTCGAGGCGGCCGGCGGGGTCGGTGATCGGGGCACCGTGGCCCGGGTAAAAGACGCGCCATGCGCCGGCCTGCAGCGTCGCGCAAGAAGCCATGAAATCCGTCAGATCGCCGTCAGGCGGCGACACCAGCGAAGTGGCCCACCCCATCACGTGGTCCGCGGTCAGGCAGGCATCGCCAAGCCCCAGCGAGATGTGGTTGCCCATGTGCCCGGGGGTATGGATGACCTCGAGTGTCCAGTCACTGCCGTGGACCCTGGTGCCGTGGCGCAGGGACTGGTCCGGGACAAAGCCGGTATCCACGCCTTCACCGCCGCCTGCCAGGCCGGATGCAGCCAGCATGCGCATCACGTCGGACCGGCCCGCCTGTGCGTCACCAAAGGCCATGACAGGCGCGCCTGTTTGAGCCGACAGGGCGCGCGACAGCGGTGCGTGGTCGATATGACTGTGTGTCACGATGATGTGCGTGATGCTTTGGTCCGGGCCAACTGCGCGCTGGATCGCATCGAGATGCCGAGGATCATCCGGACCGGGATCAATCACGGCAAGATCGCGCGCGCCTACAAGATACGTATTGGTGCCGCGATAGGTCATCGGCGAGGGGTTGGGCGCCACTATCCGGCGCAGCCCGGGTTCCAGCAGTTCGGGTACACCGATGGGGGGATCAAAATCGTCTGGCGGGATCACGGGCGTCTCTTTTGTTGCGGGCGGCGCAGGGGTAAGGAGTATCCCATGATCTTTGCCTGGCTCAAACGCTATTTGCCCCGCGGGCTGTATGGACGGGCGGCGCTGATCCTGCTGCTGCCCATCGTGGTGGTGCAGGTTGTTGTGGCCGTCGTCTTTGTGCAGCGGCAATACGAAGGCGTGACCGTGCAGATGTCGACCGCTGTGGCCCGTGAGATCCGTTTGGTTATGGACACGCTGGCTGTGGCGCCAGAGATGCCGATTGAGGCAGCCCTTGCCGGGCTGGGTGCGCTGGAACTGGTGGTGCGGCCAGTGGTGCCCGAAGCGCTGGATGCGCCCAACCTGCGCGGCTGGGATGATTTTTCCGGTCGCGTCGTGATCCGACACCTGAGCGCGGAGGTGCCCGCCATCACCAGCTTTGACCTGTCCGCGGACAAGCTGGTGCGGGTGATGGCACTGTCCGAGGCGGGGCCGGTTTCCATTACCTTTGATCGCAACCGGATCACCGCACGCAACCCGCACCAGCTGTTGGTCTACCTTGGCTTCTTTTCGATCCTGACCACGGTGATCGCCTTTATCTACCTGCGCAACCAGCTGCGTCCGATCAAGCGGCTCGCGCGGGCGGCAGAGGCGTTTGGCCGGGGCCGTCACATGCCTTACACCCCCGCGGGCGCAACCGAAGTACGCGCGGCGGGGGCTGCGTTTGTGGATATGCGGGCGCGGATCGAACGACAGATTGAGACGCGCACGCTGATGCTGTCGGGAGTGAGCCACGATCTGCGCACGCCGCTGACCCGGATGCGGCTGAGCCTGTCAATGATGGAGGATGAGGCACGCGAGACGCTGGAGCCGGATGTCGAGGACATGCAGGGCATGATCGACGCGTTTCTGGATTTCGTGCGCGGCGCCGGTGAGGGACAGCCCGAAAAGGTAGATCCCGTCGCACTGGCGCGTGATCTGGTCGAGGACGCCCGACGCGGGGGGCAGCCGGTCACACTGGCCGGTATCAAGGGCGAGGGCGAAGCGTTGTTGCGTCCTGTGGCGATGCGGCGGGCGCTGAGCAACCTGATCAACAACGCGATCCGCCATGGCGATCGGGCGGAACTGTCGGTTGCGGTGACCGAAAAATCGCTGCGATTTCGGGTCGAGGATGACGGGCCGGGCATTCCCGAAGAGCAGAGGGCCGAGGCGCAAAAGCCGTTTACGCAACTGGATCCGGCGCGCAATCAGGACAAGGGCGGCGGGGTCGGTCTGGGCTTGGCCATTGCGACGGACATCGCACGGGGTCACGGCGGTGTCCTGCGGCTGGGACGAAGCGAGCGTTTGGGCGGGCTGCGCGCTGATATCGTGATTGCGCGCTAGGGTCAGGACCCATTTATCCTGCCCCTGGCTTCGGGCTGCATTGCGCGCAATGCCGTTGCGGCACGCTTGCCTTGGGCGATATCCCGTGACCTTCTGCGCCAAAGCCAAGGAGGGCCACATGAACCCGTACGACGTGATCCGCACGCATTTGAGCACAGTCATCCCGTTTGCCAACCACGTCGGTGTGGTGTTGGGCGATATCTCGGACGGGCATGCCACCGCGACGCTGGACCAGCGCACGGAGACCTCGAACCACATCGGCACACAACATGCAGGCGCGATGTTCACGCTGGGTGAGGCGGCGTCGGGTGCCGCGCTTGCGGGCGCACTTGCGCCGGTGCTGCTGGAGGTACGGCCGGTCGCGGCGGGGTCCACGATCCGCTATGTCAAGATTGCCAAAGGACAGCTTACCGCCGAGGCCAAGACCGAACGGCCGGGTGCGGAGCTTCTTGCGGAACTCAAGGAAGTGGGCAAGGTCGCCTTTGGCATTGACGTCGTCATTCGCGACACTGATGGCGATCCGGTTGTCGAGATGCGCGTTGACTGGCACGTCAAGCGGGCTTGACGCATCGCCCCCTGCGCGTCACGGTGGACGCATTTAAGGAGGGGCAATCATGAAGAAAACGCTTTTGACCACAGCGCTTTGCGCGGCTCTTGCGGCCACGGCGCCGATCCAGGGGCACGCTGGCGCGACGCGTGTGTCACCCAGCAGTTCGAGTGGCGGTTCGGATGCGGCGGTGATCATCTTGATCGTGGCACTTGGCGCGTTGATCTTTGGCACCCGAAACAGTTCGCGTACGCGCGGACCGGTAAAAGCCACCAAATCGCCTGACAGTCAGTTCTGACGGCGCAACGCGGCAGCAATGTCGCGGAAGGGTTTCCACATGGTCTGACCCAGTTTCCCTGCACCCGGTGTGGGGTTGCCGTTCTCGTCGGTCAGACCAAAGCGCAAGCCGGCATCCGCGCGCGGAGCCAGCGCGAGCGTGCCGAACATCCAGTCCCACAGCGCAAGCGTTTCACCAAAGTTGCGGTTGTGATGCGCGGGGTCGACCGAATGGTGAATCTGGTGCTGTGCGGGCGAAATGAGCACGCGCTCGAGCACCGGGCCAAAGCTGATCCAGATGTGCGAATGCCGGAAATTGGCAAAGATCAGCGACAGCGTGAACAGGATCGCGTTGATACCCGCCACCGTGGCGATGGTTGTGCCGGGATCGACCAGACCGATGACGAGGCCTTGCGTGATGCCGACACAGCCGCTGACCACGACCGTGACCAGTACCAGCGACAGTGGGTGCTGACGGTAGGCGGTGATCGGCGTCATCACTTCGGCCTGGTGGTGTACTGCGTGGATCGGCCAGATCAGCCGGTGTCGATGATAGAGCCTGTGAAGCCAGTAAAGCGTGCCGTCTTCGGCCAGAAACAGCAGCAGCGCGAGCGTCCAGGGTGAGATGCTGCCACCGCTTAGGCCAGCCCCTCCCACGATACCTGCAACCCAGATCGCGGTGAGCGATGTCACCGATATCTTGTTGAAAAGCCCGACAAAGACCAAAAGCCGTCCGATGATGAACAGCTGCATATCCACCCGGTGCGACGGATGCCGCCAGATCTTCTTCGGCAGCGCCCATGCCCAGAACCCACCCTGAACCGACCGCAATCGATAGAGCACAAAAGCAAGCCCCAGCGACAGCAACAGGTATTCGGGTGCGATCAGCACGTCGGCACCGAAAAAGGCCGTGTAGAGGCTGTGTGCGGTTTCCATGTGGGCATGGTGCCAGCGGTGAAGATGTGAGGCAAGTGGTAGGCCCGGCAGGACTTGAACCCGCAACCAAAGCGTTATGAGCGCTCTGCTCTAACCAATTGAGCTACAGGCCCGCCTGGATGCATGGGTAGGGTGGTGCGCGAGGGGCGTCAAGCGGCAGTTGCGCCGCGCCTTCTGTTGCTCTAGCAGAACGGCGACAGCGGGGGCGATGGCATGAACGACGACACCACGGGCACGAACGGATTGACCTATGCGCAGGCGGGCGTCGACATCGACGCGGGCAATGCGCTGGTGGAACGGATCAAGCCTGCCGCGGCGCACACGACGCGGTCCGGCGTTGCCTCGGGTCTCGGCGGGTTTGGCGGCCTGTTTGATCTCAAGGCCGCCGGGTTTGTCGACCCGATCCTCGTGGCGGCAACGGACGGGGTCGGGACCAAGCTGCGTATCGCAATCGACACCGGGAATGTGGACGGCGTGGGCATTGATCTGGTTGCCATGTGCGTCAATGACCTGGTGTGCCAAGGCGCGGAACCTTTGTTTTTTCTCGACTATTTTGCCACCGGTGCGCTGGATGTGGATCAGGCGGCGCGTGTCGTCGAAGGGATCGCCGCGGGCTGTGCTGCGTCCGGTTGTGCCCTGCTGGGCGGAGAGACGGCGGAGATGCCGGGGATGTATCTCAAGGGCGATTTCGACCTTGCCGGTTTTGCCGTGGGCGCGTTGGAGCGCGGCGCGGCACTGCCTGCCGGTGTGGGCGAGGGTGATGTGATCCTTGGGCTTGGTTCGGACGGTGTGCATTCCAATGGGTACAGCCTGGTGCGAAGGGTGGTCGAGGCGTCCGGGCTTGGGTGGGGCGATCCCTGTCCCTTTGGCGAGGGGGCTTTGGGGGCCGCCCTGTTGACGCCGACCCGGCTCTATGTGCGGGCGGCACTGGCCGCAATCGGGGCGGGCGGCGTGCACGGGCTGGCGCATATCACCGGCGGTGGATTGACAGAAAACCTGCCGCGTGTGCTGCCCGAAGGTCTCGGAGCCGAGATTGACCTGAACGCCTGGGACCTGCCACCGGTGTTTCGCTGGCTCGCCGAGACCGGTCGGATTGCCGACGCAGAGATGCTCAAGACGTTCAATTCCGGGATCGGCATGACACTGGTGGTGTCGCCGGATGCCGTCGATGTGGCGACCGCCGCCCTTGAGGGGGAAAAGGTCATCGAAATCGGCACAGTCACAACCGGCGAAGGGATACGCTACCGAGGCGCGCTTTGATGACCCGGCGGGTCGGCATTTTTCTGTCGGGCGGCGGGTCGAACATGCGCGCGCTTGTCGCTGACATGGCGCGGCCCGGTCACCCTGGCGCGCCAGCGCTTGTGCTTTCAAACAGTGCAACGGCGGGCGGAATCGCCTGGGCGCAGGAACAGGGAATAGCCACGGCCGTGGTCGATCATCGCCGGTTCAAAGAGGATCGGGCAGCGTTCGAAGCGGCCGTTTCAGACGCCATTGCACCTTACCGATTGGACCTGATCTGCCTTGCTGGCTTCATGCGGGTGCTGACGGCAGGTTTTGTCGCGCCCTGGGCCGGGAAGATGCTGAACATTCACCCGTCGCTATTGCCGAAATATCCCGGGCTGCACACGCATGCGCGCGCACTTGCGGCGGGTGATTCTGAACATGGCTGCAGTGTCCATATCGTCACGTCCGAACTGGATTGCGGGCCGATGTTGGGTCAGGCACGGGTGCCGGTTTTGCCGGATGATACCCCCGACGCGTTGGCCGCGCGGGTGCTCGCGCGTGAACATGTGCTGTATCCGGCGGTGCTGCGACGGTTTCTGGACGGGGAAACGGCGCTGCTGGAGCTGTGACCGAATTGGCGTGCGCTGGCTATTCCCGCGCAAATGGTGTACGCGCGACGCATTGGCGTGCACTCCGCCCCTAAAGCAAGAAAAACACAGATGAAAACCATCACGACGACGGACGCGCTGGCGGCATTTTGTAGCGAAGCAGCCGGGCATCCATACGTTACCGTAGACACGGAATTTCTGCGCGAACGAACCTATTATTCGAAATTGTGCCTGGTGCAGTTGGCGATGCCCGGACAGGGCGACGACAACGCGGTGTTGGTCGACCCACTGGCGGATGGTTTGTCGCTGGAACCGTTGTACCAGCTTTTTCGCGACACTTCGGTGGTCAAGGTTTTTCACGCGGCACGGCAAGATCTCGAAATCTTCTACGTGGATGCCGAGGTGTTTCCCGAACCCCTTTTCGACACGCAGGTGGCCGCGATGGTGTGCGGGTTCGGCGAGCAGGTCGGTTACGAGACACTTGTCCGCAAGATCGCGCGGCAAGGTCTCGACAAGACGTCGCGGTTTACCGATTGGTCGCGGCGCCCCCTGAGCGATGCGCAAAAGACCTATGCGTTGGCGGACGTCACACATCTGCGCCAGATCTACGAATTTCTGTCGGCAAAGCTGGATGAGACCGGACGCCAGCATTGGGTCAAGGAAGAGCTTGGTACCTTGCTGAACCCCGAAACTTACATCACCCGCCCGGCAGAGGCCTGGCGCCGGGTGAAAACGCGCACCAATTCGGCAAAATTCCTTGCACTTGTTCAGACACTGGCGGCCTTTCGCGAACGTTTCGCCCAAGAGCGCAACATCCCGCGCAACCGCGTGTTCAAAGACGACGCGCTGGTCGAGATTGCCAGCAACAAGCCCAAGAGTATTGAGGAACTGAACCGCTCGCGTCTTTTGCTGCGTGAAGCGCGCAAGGGCGACATCGCGCAGGGCATTCTGGCTGCGGTTTCGGCTGGCGTGTCCATGCCCGCCAACGAGATGCCGAAACCCGAACGCGGACGCGAAAAGCTTCAGGTGAACCCCGCGCTTGCGGATCTGTTACGCGTGTTGCTGAAGGCCAAGACCGAACAGGAAGGCGTTGCGGCAAAGCTGATCGCAAGCGCCGCCGACCTCGACACCCTTGCTGCGGGACTGCGTGACGTGCCTGCGCTCAACGGATGGCGCGCCGAAGTGTTCGGCGACGATGCGTTGCGCCTGTGCGATGGACGCGTCGCCTTGGCCGCGGATGGTGACCGCATCAAAATTGTTTCGCTGGACGGGTAAGGCGCGTCGGATACGCGCAAAACCTATTGTCGGCGCGAGGATTGCGCGTTGCGCACGCCTTCGACGCGGATCGTACGCACGCCAGCAAGCTGGTTGTCCGTGACCCGCCGGGCGGCCGTTACCGTGCGCACGCGCTCGGGCCCGCCGCGGCGCGCCCGCGATGGCTGTACCACTTCCAGCCGGTAGGTCAGAACCCCGTCCACCGGCAGTTCATCGTCATTTGCGGGCGTCAGGCGGACATCATAGGCGCCCTGGAACGGCGAAATTCCGGACGCGCGGATCATCGCGCCACCGGGAACGCGTTCGACCACGAGGTTGCTGACCTGGTCAATGGGCGTGCCGAGGTATACCTCGTTGGTATTGCGACCAAAAATCCGGAACCGGCGTTCGTTGCGGTTCGGGATCAACGGGTTCACTTCTGCGGCGGAGGTTTGCACCACCGGTTCCGACTGCCCCCGGCCAAACCAGTTGAACGGGTTCACGCGGCTGTCGCGCACGGCTGCGCAGGCTGACAGGGTCAGGGCGGCGGTCAGGAGTGTGACGGTGAGAACGCGCATGGCTTGGTTCAACGCTTGCAGGTTAGTCTTGTGGGCAAGTGGTAGCCCAAGCGCGCGCCCATGAAAAGCGCAGATGTTGCGGCTGGACCTCTGCCACGAGCGGACCTAAGTGCTGGGAACAAAGACAGGAGTTGTAGATGGCCAGTGCCGCGTTCGAAGAGATCGTCGAGGATTTCGAGTTCCTCGAAGACTGGGAAGACCGCTATCGCTTTGTGATCGAGCAGGGCAAAACAATGGATCCGTTGCCGGATGCGCTCAAGGTGCCTGCGACCAAGGTGGACGGGTGTGCGAGCCAGGTCTGGCTGCATCCGGTCAACGAGGAAGGTCGGCTCCATTTCGACGGTGAGAGCGACGCGATGATCGTCAATGGGCTGATTGCGGTCCTGCGCAAGCTGTATAACGGCCTGACACCGGCAGAGGTGCTGGCAGTGGATGCGCGCGCCGAGATGACACGTCTGGGGCTGAACGATCATCTGTCGGCGCAGCGGTCCAACGGTTTGCGCGCGATGATCGAACGCATTCGCAGCGTGGCAGCCGGGTAGGGGGCCAGCCCCCTCGGCCTGCGGCCTCACCCCCGCGGTTTATTTGGCGAAATGAAGATGGATCACAGCCGGGCAAGATGCGTGGCGAGATCGCCGTAGCCGGTGAAGCGGCGTTCGAATTTCAGGCCGAGCGTTTGCGCGGCGGCGCGGGCTTTTTCCGTCAGGGCGGGATCGTCGGTTTGCGCCTGATAGACCAGCTTTTCGTAGTGGGCGAAGTACATGTCGCGCAGTTCCGGGTGGCGGTCGAGCCCCATCGGTTTGATCACGAAGGCGTCGAATTGCCGGACGAGAAAGTCGGTGAGGTAAAAGGCGGTGATCTCGTTCTTGGCCAGAGCGGTGAAACGGTCATTGCCTTCGAAAAAGCTGTAGCAGTGGGGGCCGGGGATCAGGTCGACGCCCATATCGGCGCAGGCAGTTTGCAACGCCCCTGCGGTGCCGCAATCGGCGTAGACAACAAAGATGCGCGAAAACTGCGCGCGGTGTTTGGCGACGGCTTTTTGCACCTCTTCGGTGATCCGGTCGGGGTAGAGGTGCAGTTTGGCCGGCAGGCAGGTCAGGGCCATGTGATGCCAGCCATTTAGCGCCTTGAGTGCGAGGATTTCGCGAGCCAGCGCGCCACAAGCGATGAGGAGGATCTGTCCGCTTCCTTCTGCGGCAAGGCCGGTTTCGGTGAGCTGTTCGTCGGAGACCGCCATCACTGCGCCT
>JBCBAV010000142.1:0-8742 GCA_038532285.1 Pseudomonadota bacterium
GGCTTTCAAGATAGGCGTTGGGTGCCCGCCCGTCATACGCAATGCCGTCGATGATATCCTCGGCCGGGGTGGGGGCCTTGAATCCGTCGCTGTCCCAGGGGAAATCGGCCTCATCCGCCATGTCCGCATCCACCAGCATCCGCGCGGCTTCCAGATAGATGTCAGGGCGATAGACCTTCTCTGCCATCTCGAAATACCACTCATCAGATTTGGCTTCCTCGATCTGGCCCCAGCGGCGCATCTGGGTCAGGTACCAGATCGCGTCCGAATAGAACGGGTAGGTCGCGTTGTAGCGGAAGAACACGTTGAAATCGGGGATGTCGCGCTTGTCACCCTTTTCGAATTCGAAGAATCCGGTCATCGAGTTGGCGATCACCTCGTAATCCGCACCCACATAGTTGGGCTGGCTCAGCATCTCGACCGCGGCGGGGCGGTTGGCGTTGTCGTTTTCATCCAGCCAGATCGCTGCGCGGATCAGCGCCTTGACCACAGCCTTGGTCGTATTGGGGTTCTCTTCGGCAAATTCTTTCGTGATACCAAAGACTTTCTCGGGGTTGTTCTTCCACATCTGGTAGTCGGTGATCACCGGCACACCGATGCCCTTGAACACCGCCTGCTGGTTCCACGGCTCACCCACACAGTAGCCGTGGATGGTGCCCGCCTCGAGCGTGGCTGGCATCTGCGGCGGGGGCGTTACCGACAGGAACACGTCGGCGCCAATCTGGCCCGAGATGTTTTCGGGGCTGTAATATCCGGGTTCCAGCCCGCCAGCCGCCAGCCAGTACCGCAGTTCGTAATTGTGCGTGGACACCGGGAACACCATGCCCATGTTGAACGGCTCGCCCTTGGCGTTGAAATCCTCGACCACAGGCGCCAGTGCCGACGCGCTGATCGGGTGCTGCGGACGACCGTCATCCATGGTCGGGATGTTGGGCTTCATCATGTCCCAGACCTCATTCGACACGGTGATGCCGTTGCCGTTCAGGTCCATGGAAAAGGGGGTAATGATGTGCGCCTCGGTGCCGTAGCCGATGGTCGCCGCCAGCGGTTGACCCGCCAGCATGTGCGCGCCGTCCAGCGTGCCGTCGATCACACCGTCCAGCAGCACCTTCCAGTTGGCCTGCGCCTCGAGCGTGACAAACAGACCCTCGTCGAGGAAATAGCCGTTTTCATACGCGACGGCGAGGGGCGCCATGTCAGTCAGCTTGATAAAGCCGAATGTCAGCTCGTCTTTTTCTAGGTCGAGTAGTTCGGCAAAGCTGGGGGCAGCAAGAATGCTGAGTGCCGCAGCCGCGAGAGTTGTCTTTGCGAACATCGATAAGTGTCCTTTCGTTGCGGCGCGGGGGAGAGCGCCAAACAAAAAAGCCGCATGGAACGGGCGATGAAACATCGTCAGTCCAAAGCGGCTGTGCTTAGAGAGGTGCCCGATCAGCCGGGCAGCGGGGAGGTGAGCATCGGTGCTCGTGGCGCCAGAATGGCCCAAAGCACCGGCGAAGGGCGAAAAAAGCTTCGAAATCGGAGATTAATTCGCACTTGCAGCATTTGAATGCCGTGAGTTGCCTAGAAATGCAGCGATTTTAGCTGATGGGCTCAAACATGCGCCCGTCAAAGAACGCGTTGCGGTCAAGAATCAACCGCCCACCCAACGACCCTGCCGCAGAGGGTTCGGGAAATGCCCCTTCGACCTTGGCGCTGGCCGAGGGGAGATCAGGCGCGACACCGGCCAGTGCGGCGCGAAAGATATCGGACCGGAAGGTGGCGCGGGCCGCTTGCGCGCTTTCTACCGGATCGAGGCCGGTGCGTTTGGCAAGCTGGCTGCCGATCCATTCGGCCTGACTGCGCCAGGGAAAATTGGCGGCACCATTGAAAAATTCGACGTAGCGGGGTGTCTTGCGGACATCTCCTTCGGTTGAAATGGTGAATTCGCCGGTCATCGCATGTTCGAGAAGCTCGGCAGGCAGGTCCAGGTAATGCGGTCGGCTCAGGATCTCGGGCACCAGTGCGGCGCTGTCATGCGTGCCCAACCACCGTGCAGTCCGCCACAGCGCGCGGATCAGACGGTGCGCGTCACTGGCATGGGTGTCTGTCCAGTCCGCGCGCACGGCAAGAACCTTTTCCGGCGCGCAGGACCAGATCGCCGAACACGGCAGCAGCAATTTACCAACGCCCGCCTCGACCGACCGTGACCCCCAAGGCTCGCCCACGCAGAACGCATCCAGTTCCCCGGCCTCAAGCGCATCGGCCATCTGCGGCGGCGGAACGGTGCGCACGATCAGCTTTTGCGGTGCCGGCAATCCAAGCGCGGACAGCCAGTAGTAAACCAGCTCGGCATGCATCGAAAACGGAAACGGGACGCCAACGCGAAGGCCGTCGCCCTTGGCCGCTATCAGCGCCTCGCCGGCCGCACGGGCGTTGTCGAACGAAAAATCATGTCCGTGCGTTGCAATCTTTGCGGCAAGTTCGCGCGACACACCGATAACATTCCCGTTGACTGACAAAACAGCGAGCGCGTGCAACTGCGCCGCCGTCCCGCCAAGCCCAAGGGCACTGGCCACAGGGACCGACGCGAGCATATGCGCCGCGTCCAGTTGGCCAAAGCACAACGCATCGCGCAGGCTTGACCATGACGGAAATGCGCGCAGCCGCAGGTCGAGCCCTTCTTCGCGGGCAAAGCCCATTTCGCGGCAACAGATCAGGGGGGCCGCATCGACCAGCGGGATAAACCCGGCGTCAATACGCGTCATGTTCACGACAACAGCCCGGCCGACGCGACAAGGGCTGCCGCCACGTCGGCGATGCGCTTGCTTTGATCCATCGCCGCACTGCGCAGCAGGGCATAGGCCTCATCTTCGGACACGCCGCGCGCCTTCATCACCATGCCCTTGGCGCGGTCAATCACCTTGCGTTCCTCAAGCGCGCGCTTGGTTTCGGTCAGTTCGTTGCGCATGCGCTGGATCATGCGAAACCGGGCAATGGCGGCGTCCATGATCGGTTTCACACGGTCCGATCGCAACCCATCGACCACGTAAGCCGACACACCCGCCTCAATCGCTGCGGCGGTCAATTGGTCGTCCGACCGGTCGACGAACATCGCCACAGGCCGCTCCAGCGGTCCCGAAGCCAGCGCCATCTCCTCCAGCATGTCACGCGAGGGATTGGCCATGTCGATCAACACCACATCGGGTGCATAAGACGCGATGTGGCGGCTCAGGCTCGATGGTTCGGCAATCACCCTGAGTTTTTCGTAACCGGCATCACGCAAGCTGTCTGCAATCTGCAGGGCCCGGTCGCGATCTGGCTCGACGATCATTATGGCAAGATCGGTTGTCACACGTGTTGGATCGCTGTGCGCGCTTGATTCAACAAGGGGTTTGACCGGTATTATTCCGGGCGGGCCAGACAATTGCCCGCTTTTTGGGCGAGGTGCCTGTGTAAGGTGCTCAGATCAATAGACATCTCGCTGATAACGATGATCCGCAGACATTGCCTCGAGATACGCCCGCGCGCCTGTTTCATCTGCGTCGAGGCCTTTGGCGATGATCCGCAGCAGCGCGTTTTCAACGTCCGTCGCCATACGCGAGGCATCGCCGCAGATGTAGACCGCGGCACCTTCTTCGAGCCAATCAAACACCTCGTCCGCGCGTTGTTCGAGCAGCGTCTGGACATACACCTTTTCCGCGCCATCGCGCGACCAGGCCAGCGACAGATTGTTGAGCAGCCCGCTTTCTGCCCATCCCTCGATTTCATCGCGGTATAGATAGTCGCACGCGACATGCTGGTCGCCGAAAAAGAGCCAGTTCTTGCCCGATGCGCGGCGTGCTTCACGCTCTTCGAGGAATGCACGAAACGGCGCAATGCCCGTGCCGGGTCCGATCATGATCAGCGGCCTGGAATCGTCGGCTGGCAAGTGGAAGTGCGCGGAGCGTTGCACGTAAATGCCGACCATCCCGCCTTCGGCCAGTCGATCGCCGAGATAGGTGGACGCAACGCCCTTGCAGGGGCGCGCATGCAGATCATAGCGCACTTCGCCTATGGTCAGGTGTACTTCGCCCGGGTGCGCCTTGGGACTGGACGCGATGGAATACAGGCGCGGCTGCAAAGGGCGCAACGCATCCGCCAATGTCTGCGCGCTCACGTGTCCAACGGCGTGAAGCACGTCCAGCACCTGCGCATCCTGGGGACCCTCGGAAAGGCCAAGCGTTTCAAGCGTCTTGGGCGTGACGGTGGCAATATCCAGACGCGTGAACAGCGCCGCGCGCAAACGCGCCGGGCCCGATTTGAGCGTGACCGTTTCCCGGCCGGTCAACCCGCCTGCCGCGAGCAGATCCGCGACATCGTCAGGACAATTCACTGGCCACACCCCGAGCGCATCGCCGACAGAGTAGTCGAGGTCCGCACCGCCCCCGGCCAGCGAAATTTCGACGTGATTGACGCATTTGGCGCTGTCTTCACCGCTCAACCGGTCGCTGGCGATCAGGGACGCCATGAACGGTCGGTTCTTGTCAAAGACTTGCGCTGGTTCGGCATCGATCACCACGGGGGCCGAAATGCCTGCACTGGCGCTTGCAAAGGGCTCGGACGCGAAGACTGCTGTCTTCCATGTGTCGTAATCGTCTTCGAAATCAACGTCGCACAGAACCGGATCGGCGGCGCGCGTTGCACCAAGCTCTGCCAGCCGTGCGTCAATGTCGGTGGCGCATTTGTTGAAATCGGCATAGCTGGTGTCACCCAGACCGCAGACCGCATAATTGAGGCTGGCCGGCATGGGCGGGCAATCATCCGCCAAGAGTGCTGCATGGAATTTCGATGCGTTGTCCGGCGCTTCGCCTTCACCAAAGGTGGATACCAAGATGGTCACGTGGTCCATCGCTGCCAGTTCGGCCGGTGTGATGTCATCCAGCACCTGCACCTTGGCCTCGAACCCCTGGGACGGCGCGAACTTGCGCAGATCCTTGGACAACCCTTCGCAATTGCCCGACTGCGAGCCATAAAGCACGTTGACCGGCGCCAGCGGCACCTCCTTGGCGTCAGCGCTTGCAGCAGCAGAGGCTGCGATGGCCGACAGTCCGGTCAGCAAACCGTTCAGCCATTGCCGCTGCGCCTCGTCGAACGGTGCGTCGGCGGGCACGAGATCGACTTGCGGCTCGGTGGCGGCAACAGCCGTTTCGATGGTCTTGGCAATCAGTGGCGTGGGCGCGTTCATGGTCGTGCTCCCCTAGGCAGCGTGTTGCAGGTTGTTTGGCAGCAAAGTCGGCAATTCGTCGTCGCTGAGACGGCGCGCAAAGGCGAGGAATGTTTCGCCATTGTCGCGCCGGGCCAGGTATTGGCCAATGACATGATCAATGATTTGATGGATGTCGGCCGCAGGGACCGGTCCAACCAGCGGACGGGCCAACCCCTGATCCAGATCCGACCCGCCGCCGATGACAATCTGGTATCCCTCGCCACCGCTTGGGGACGCTGCCCCCATGAGACCGATATCGCCGATATAGTGTTGCGCGCAGGAATTCTTGCATCCGGTCAGATGGATGTTGATGGGCGTATCAAGCGTGTGACGCGCCTCCAGATACCGGACAAGGTCAAGCGCATCCTGTTTGGTGTAGGCCCCGGCCAGCTTGCAGCCCCATTTGCCGGTGCAGGCGACCGCGCCGGCGGCAAAGGCAGACGCGCGCGTGAACATTCCTGCGGCCTCGATGTCACGGCAGGCTGCGTCAACATGGTCATTGGAAATGTGTGGTATAAGGGCGTTTTGCCAGACAGTCAGCCGGATGTCGCCAGCGCCGTATTTCGTGGCCACATCGGCCAGAACGCGCATTTGTGCGCTGCTCAATCGGCCCAATTCCAACGCCACGCCGACATAGCTGAACCCGTTCTGCCGTTGCGCGTGCACGCCAATGTGGGCCTGCCTGTCGATCGGCGTGCGGGGACGGTCGTGTGCGATACCAAGGCGCGTGAGCGTTATGCCCGAACCGAAACTGTCCAGCTTTTCCTGCGACCGTTCTATGAACCAGTCGACGCCTTGCTTCTCCAGAAGATATTTCAATCGGGCCTTATTGCGGTTGGTGCGGTCCCCATGTTCGACAAAGACCCGGAGCATGGCCTCTGCCACATCGACCGTCTCTTCGGGCCGGCAGATCAGGCCGGTGTCGCGGGCAAAGTCCTTGTGACCGGTAATCCCTCCGAGCGCGATCCGACACCACAGGCCGGGGTCGACGCCTTGGTCGTTGGGTTTGACACGCACCGCCAGAAATCCAATGTCATTCGTGTCAGACAGACAGGACAGGCGGCCCGCGTTGTCGAAGGAGATGTTGAACTTGCGCGGGATGCCCTGCAGTTCGCGGGTGCGCAGGATGCGGGTCGACAGGCGTTTGGCCTGCGGGGTCATGTCGATCAGTTCATCCGGATCAAAACCCGCGGACGGTGTTACCGTCAGATTGCGTGCACTGTCCGCGCCCGTCCCCTGCGCCGTAAGAGCGGCAGATTCCAGAGTGGAAATCAGGTCAATGACCGATCGCGGCTGGATCTCACGCAGTTGCAGCGAGCCGCGCGTGGTCACGTGGGAATAGCCGCCGGCATAGTCTTCGGCGCAGGTGGCCAGCATGCGCATCTGATCCGCTGTCAGCACACACGCAGGCGCGCGCAAACGCATCATGTAACCGGGGCTATTGGGGGTCACATTGAAGAAACCCAAATGCCGTAGGAGGAATTGGTCAAGCCCTTCCGCCATCTGATCCTTGGCCGTCCACTCTTCCAGTTGCCGCCAGATGTCCAAAGGATGAATTTCGTGCTTGCGCACCTCTTCCTTGCACAGGTCTTCGACGGGAACGCCGTAGACGCTTTCTGGCGCAGGGTCGGTAGGTGCGACGGATTGCGGCGCAAAGGCTTTGTGCAGGTTCATCTGCATGATGACCTTCGCCAGATACGCTTGTTGCTCGCGCGTGAACCCAGAGTCTTTCGACGACATTCCGATACCTGAGGCTGAGTGCGTCGAACAGTATCCAACGCGTCATAACGTGTAGGTGTGGAAGCACGTCGCTGAGCTTCATAAGGGCGCGCAAAAGCGCGAAAGCATCGTTGCCGTTTGTGAAAGTCCGGCAATTACCCAGATATGCAAGCGGATTGTGCGTCGCGCGCCACTTTTCCCAGTGCAAAGTCGCGATCTGCCTGAAATTCAGGCGACATGCATGTGCTCCGTATGCCGGCAATGTTCGAAAATGGGAAAAAGTGCGTGTATCGCACCTGATCAGATGGATTTCTGCCCATGAAGCAATGTGGGAACACGCAGCCAAACGTGTAGGGCATCGCCGTCCAAGCGGCAAACTACCTGATCGTCAGCATCGAATTCAACGGCGACCGCGGCATGGAACGCAACCGGCTTGCGATACTGAAAAAGAAAAGCTGATCCCAAACCCGGATTTCGTGTCTGGATTTCAATCTATGTCCTCGGCGATTGACATACCGGTGGAAAACCATCGTGCGAAATTGCGGCCGGACCGACCAGCGTCCTTGAGGCTCAACGACCAGGTCGATTGACCTTCGGGTTTCGATGCACCGCTTTGGGCAAATCCGACGCGCCCGAGTGTTTCAACAATTTGCCCATTGCGCGACGTCGTTGCGACATCGATCGCGATCTGATCCAACCCTTGGTCGTTGGCATGGCCAATCAGTTCTTCCAACAGAGCGTCCTCCACCCTTCGTCCCATCGCACGGCAACTTTGGCTGAATGACGGGTCCTGCATTCGCCTCAGGCCGGAACGTCGCAACCACGTTTGGTCCTACGACTTTGTCCAAGACCGTACAGCAGATGGCCGTGTCTATCGGACACTGAACATCATTGATGAATACACTAGGGAGGCGTTGATGATCCGCGTGGATCGCAAGCTTAACTCAACCGATGTGTTGGACGCACTGACAGACCTGTTCATCCTGCGAGAGCCGCCGGAATACATAAGGTCTGACAATGGCCCGGAATTTATCGCCCAGAAAGTGCGGGATTGGATCGCTGCCGTGGGTGCCAAGACCGCATACATCGAACCAGGATCGCCATGGGAGAACGGATACTGTGAAAGCTTCAATGCCCGGTTCCGGGACGAGCTTCTGAACGGCGAGATGTTCTACCCTTGAGGGAAGCTCAATTCCTCATTGAGCAATGGCGGGTTCACTATAAAACGGTCAGGCCGCACAGCTCGTTGGGCTATCGTCCACCCGCGCCCGCAAGCATAGTTCCAATGGACCAGAGACCGACGATGCACTCACAATCAAACCGGACCACCCAAATGGGGGGCACACCAGGGTCTTGCCGCTTATGGCGGCGATCTCGTTCAGATCGGCTTCGGACAGCAGGTCTTCGGTTTCTTTCACATCGGCCAGCCGTTCGGGTCAGGCCCCGGTGCGCATTGCCATGACGCAGCGCACCAGTTCCGCAGCGCCCTGGATCAGCAACAGGACACCCGCCACCGGGATCAGCGATTTGAAGAAATTGATGTGGATGCTGCCGGGGCTGTTAAAGCTCACCTCGCGGTACCGCCAACTGTCCGACGCGATCTCGTAGCCGTACCACACCAGCGCCTGCACACCCGGAAAGACGAACAGGAAACACAGCACGAAATTCAGCCCGGCCTGCGCCTTGATCGGCAACAGCCGGTAGATCACGTCGGCGTACATAGCTGGGCAACGTGCCGGTCATGAACGACGCCCGCGCGGGCGCGCACAGCGGCGAGGCGGTATAGGCATTGGCAAACC
>JBCBAV010000143.1:0-8691 GCA_038532285.1 Pseudomonadota bacterium
GCCGCCTCTGCTGGCCTTGCGACGCAAGAACGCCACCGCATAGCGATGGCCGAAACCCTCGCAATGCTAGAGCAGGCAAAAAATCATCTGGAACACGGCCCTGACTTTTACGATATAGCTGCCGAAGATTTGCGCGTGGCGACTCGGGCACTGGCGGCGTTAATTGGTCAAGTGGACGTCGAAAATCTGCTTGATGAGATCTTTGCCAGCTTTTGCCTCGGGAAATGATGGAGTGTTTCACGTGAAACAATTCGATGTTTTGGTGATCGGGGGCGGCCACGCAGGCTGCGAGGCCGCACATGCAGCGGCGCGCATGGGTGCGAAAACTGCGCTGGTCACGATGAAAGCTTCCGATATCGGCGTGATGTCCTGTAACCCTGCGATTGGGGGGTTGGGCAAGGGCCATCTTGTTCGCGAAATCGACGCGCTTGACGGGGTTATGGGGCGGGTGGCGGATGCGTCCGGTATCCAGTTTCGCCTTCTGAACCGTCGCAAGGGGCCGGCAGTGCAGGGGCCGCGCACACAGATCGACCGCGCCGCTTATCAGAAAGAGATGCGTGCAGCGACCAGCCGTCAGGAAAACCTCGAGATTATCGAAGGCGAGGTCACCGATTTTCTGATGGACGGTCAAACGGTCATCGGGGCCATGCTCGCCAGTGGCGACGAGGTGAAGGCGACGCGAACGGTTCTGACCACCGGAACATTTTTGCGCGGACTGATCCATATTGGCGATCGCAGTTATTCAGGCGGTCGCATGGGCGACACTGCCGCGACCCAACTGGCAGAACGGATTGACAGCTTTGATCTTCCGCTTGGGCGTTTGAAAACAGGAACGCCGCCAAGGCTCGATGGGCGCACCATCAACTGGGATGATCTGGACCAGCAGCTTGCCGACGCAGAGCCTGCCTTGTTTTCGTTTATGTCCAATGCCCCTGCGCTCCGTCAGATTTCATGCGGTATTACGCATACAAATGAAAAGACCCATGAAATCATTCGCAAAAACCTTGATCGATCGGCCATGTATGGCGGGCACATTGATGGTGTCGGCCCGCGTTACTGCCCGTCGATCGAAGACAAGATTGTTCGGTTCGCAGACAAGACGTCGCATCAGATTTTTCTCGAACCCGAGGGACTGGACGACCACACGATATACCCGAACGGAATCTCTACATCGCTTCCCGAAGAGATTCAGGACGCGTATGTGCGGTCTATTGCCGGTTTGGAAAACGTCACCATTCTTCAGCCTGGTTACGCGATCGAATACGATTATGTTGATCCGCGCGCGCTGAATCTCGATTTATCTGTTCCGCAAGTGCCGGGGCTTTTCCTTGCAGGCCAGATCAACGGAACGACAGGGTACGAGGAAGCGGCCGCCCAGGGCATGGTGGCGGGCCTTAACGCAGCGCTTCAGGTCTCGGGGCGAGAGCCTGTAATTTTCCGGCGTGATCAAAGCTATATCGGGGTGATGATCGACGACCTCACGACCCGTGGCGTGACCGAGCCTTACCGCATGTTCACGTCGCGCGCCGAATTCCGGTTGTCATTGCGGGCCGACAATGCCGATCAACGGCTAACCGGCCTTGGCATTGCGTTGGGATGTGTGGGCGACGAACGACAAGCTGTGTTTGATGCAAAAATGGATGCGCTGTACTCTGCCCGGGCGCAACTGGAGGCCCACAGCTTTTCGCCGAAGCAGGTTCAGGAAGCGGGCATTCGCGTGGCACAGGACGGCACGAAAAGAACGCTGTTTCAATTACTTGCCTTTCCCGACGTGACATTCGACGATCTGATACCCCTGCACCCTGAACTGGCGGCCCTCAAACCGGAGGTCCGACAGCAGCTGTCGCGCGACGCGCTTTATGCCAACTACATTACCCGGCAGCAGCAAGATGTGGAGCGTCTGCGCAAAGATGAACAGCATGTGATCCCGGCGGATTTTGATTATTCCGCTGTGAGCGGCCTTTCGAACGAGCTCCGTGGAAAGCTTGATCAGGCGCGGCCCAATGATCTGGCGCAAGCAGGCCGGATTGACGGGATGACCCCTGCCGCCCTGGCGTTGATCCTCGGACGGCTGCGGTATCTTGAGAAAAAACAGGCATGAACAGCGCGCCCGGATGGTTTCCAGGAAATGTTTCACGTGAAACATTGGAGGCGCTGGGCCATTACAGCGATCTTATCCGACAGTGGACACAGAAAATAAATCTGGTTGCGCCGTCGACGCTCGCCGATTTGGAGACGCGCCATATCTGGGATTCCGCACAGATTTACGCGCCTGAGGCCGGGAAATGGGTCGATGTTGGCAGTGGTGGCGGTTTGCCGGGGGTCGTGATTGCCATTTTGCGCAAGGGCGATGGAAACACCGATGAAACGGTTCTAATCGAAAGCGACCAGCGCAAATGCGCATTCCTCCGGACCTGTAAGCGACAGCTTGATCTGGACATGACTATCATCGCGTCAAGAATTGAAACCGCAGATCCGCAAAATGCAGACATCCTTTCGGCACGCGCATTGGCTAGCCTGCCAGATCTGCTGGGCCATGCAGAGCGACACATGTCTGCAAGCGGCCGCTGCGTATTTCAAAAAGGCGCTGCATGGCGCGATGAAATTGATGCCGCACACGCGAAATGGCGGTTCTCATACGAAGCGCTTGCCAGTAAAACAAACCCAGAGGCAGCGACATTGGTCATAAGGGACATCCAACGTGTCTGATCCCACACGAGCGCATTCCGCCAAAATCATTTCGGTTGCGAACCAGAAGGGCGGGGTGGGCAAGACAACGACGACAATCAATCTGGCTGCGGGCCTTGCCGAAAAGGGATACGAGGTGCTGCTTGTGGATCTCGATCCGCAGGGAAACGCATCGACCGGGTTGGGCATCGAAATGGAAGCGCGCACCCTGACGACATATGATCTGCTGCTGGATGACGTGGATCTGGACGAGATTATCCTCGACACCGACATCCCAGGGCTGAACATCATTCCGGCAACTATTGATCTGAGTTCGGCCGATATTGAACTGGTGTCGAACGAAAAGCGCAGCTTTTTGTTGCATGATGCCCTTCGGCAAACGGCAATGGACAGCTATGGATTTGATTTCATTCTGATTGATTGCCCG
Organism: Pseudomonadota bacterium; assembly: GCA_038532285.1. Lineage (GTDB taxonomy): Bacteria > Pseudomonadota > Alphaproteobacteria > Rhodobacterales > Rhodobacteraceae > Tateyamaria. The sequence goes on from JBCBAV010000143.1 coordinate 3,116, forward strand.
CCCTCCCTGAACCTGCTGACCGTGAACGCGATGATGGCGTCGCATTCGGTGCTGGTGCCGCTGCAAAGCGAATTCTTTGCGCTCGAAGGGTTGTCGCAGCTCATGTTGACCATTCGCGAGGTGCGGCAGATCGGAAATCCTGACCTGCGTCTTGAAGGGGTTGTGCTGACGATGTTTGATTCGCGCAACAACCTGTCGCAGCAGGTGGAACAGGACGCCCGGGACAATCTGGGCGATGTGGTGTTCCAAACGCGCATCCCGCGCAATGTGCGGCTGAGCGAGGCGCCGTCCTTTGCGATGCCCGTTCTGCAATATGATGGCGCGTCCAAGGGGGCTGAAGCCTACCGCGCTTTGGCAAAAGAACTGATTGAAAACAATGCAGTATAGGGGTTGAGCATGGCCGGAGCAGATAAAAAGCGGGGATTGGGGCGCGGATTGTCGGCGCTGATGGCCGATGTGCCAGAACAGGGATCGCAGGCGGCGCCAGAGCGTGCGGATCAGACGATTCCGATTGAGAAAATCCGGCCGAACCCGGACCAGCCTCGCAAACGGTTCGACGCCGAGCCGCTGGAGGATCTGGTTGCGTCGATCAAGGAAAAGGGTGTGCTGCAACCACTGCTTGTCCGAGAGGTCGGTGCCGAGTTCGAGATTGTCGCGGGCGAGCGGCGCTGGCGAGCGGCGCAGCAGGCGAAACTGCACGAGTTGCCGGTGATCGTGCGCGATTTCACCGATACCGAAGTTCTTGAAGTGGCGATCATTGAAAACATTCAGCGTGCCGATCTGAACCCGATCGAAGAAGCGGCGGGCTACAAACAGCTGATGGATCGGTTTGGGCACACGCAGGAAAAACTGGCCGAAGCGTTGGGCAAGAGCCGGAGTCACATCGCGAACCTGCTGCGGCTGCTGCAATTGCCAAGCCTTGTGCAAAATTACGTGTTGGACGGTGCGCTGAGCGCGGGCCACGCACGTGCGCTGATCACGTCGGATGATCCCGAAGGTTTGGCGCGCCAGGTCGTGGCCAAGGGGCTGAGTGTTCGGGCGACCGAAGCGTTGGTCAAGAAATCGGCTATCAAGGAAGAAAACATCTTTAAGGCGCCACCGAAGCCCAAGCCTGAAAAGGATGCGGATACGCGCGCATTGGAGAGTGATTTGTCTGCGGCGACAGGTGTCAAAGTTGTGCTGCACCACAAGGGAGACAGTGGCGCCGGGGAAATGGTGCTGGCGTACCAAAGCCTGGACGAATTGGACGAGCTGTGCCGAAAGCTGAGCGTGCCTTAGGCCAGCAGTTCCCGCAGGATGCCATTCAACAGCATAAACCCTTGATCTGAAACGGTTAATCGGCTCTTGGCAACGGTGATCAGGCCCTGATCCTGCAGGTCGTTCATCGCGTCTGCGCGCAGTGGTTCATCCGACAGCGCAGAATACCTTTTCAAATCAACGCCTTCACGCAAACGTAGCCCCATCAGCAGCATTTCCGTGGCGCTGTCGCTCGCGCTCAACGTCTCGCGTCGTTCGCGCTCGTCGCCCTGCAGCCACAGATGCGGCGCACGGATCTGTTCCGTGGCAAAACGCGCGCCGTTTTGGGTCAACCGCCCATGCGCGCCGGGGCCGATGCCGCCATAGTCGCCATAGCGCCAGTAGATCAGGTTGTGCCGGGATTCCGCACCGTCGCGGGCGTGGTTTGATATCTCGTACCGCGGCAACCCGGCGTCGGCACAAAGATCCTGCGTGATCGCGTACATGTCGGCATAGGTGTCATCGTCGGGCAATCCACGCAGTTTTCCGGCGTTGTAGCGGTCGCCAAAGGCGGTGCCCTGTTCGATGGTCAGCTGGTAGAGCGACAGGTGATCGAGATCGAGCGCGAGCGCGGTCGAAAGCTCGGATTCCCACTGCGTTAGTGACTGGTTTTGCCGTCCATAGATCAGATCAAAGCTGACCCGATCAAAGGTGCGGCGCGCGATGTCAAAGGCGGCGAGACCCTCGGCGGCGCTGTGCATCCGGCCCAGCGCCTGCAGGTCGGGATCGTTGAGCGCCTGGATCCCCATCGACACGCGATTGACCCCGGCGGTGCGGAAGGCCGCAAAGCGACCAGCCTCGACCGAGGTCGGGTTCGCCTCGAGCGTGATTTCGGGATCGTTGGCCATGGGCCAGTGGGCAGCGATGCGGTCGAGGATCGCGCCGACCACGCGTGGCTTCATCAGGCTGGGCGTGCCGCCGCCGAAAAACACCGATGACAGAACGCGGCCCGCGGTTTCAACGGCAAGGCGGTCAATCTCTTCGAGATAGGACGCGCACCACGCGTCATGGTCGATGACCCGCGCCACGTGGCTGTTGAAATCGCAATAGGGGCACTTGGCCGCGCAGAACGGCCAGTGGAGATAGAGGCCGAAGCTGCCATTCTCCCAATCTTCAGCCAAAACAACCTGCGATCAGCTTTTGGAAACTGTCGGCGCGGTGCGAGATGGCGTTTTTTTTGTCAAACGACATTTCGGCAAAGGTGCGGGTTTCGCCGATGGGCTGGAACATCGGGTCGTAGCCGTGGCCCAGCTTGCCACGAATGGGCCAGACGAGGGTACCTTCGGCGATGCCTTCGAACACTTCGTCATGGCCGTCGGGCCAGGCCAGCACGAGGGTCGAACAGAACCGCGCGGTCCAGGGCTGCGGCGCGTCGCGGTCCAGCAGTTCGCGGTGCGTGCGGGTCATGGCCATCAGGAAATCGCGCCCGTCCGGCGTTTCGGCCCAGTCGGCGGTGTAGACACCGGGCGCGCCGTCCAGACCGTCGACCATGATCCCGGAATCGTCGGCCAGCGCGGGCAGGCCCGTGGCAACCACGGCGGCGCGCGCCTTGATCCGGGCGTTGCCGATGAACGTGGTTTCCGTCTCTGCCGGTTCGGGCAGGTCCATTTCGGCAGCACCGACGACCGTGACGCCAAACGGGGCAAAGAGCTGTTCCATCTCTTCGAGCTTGCCCGCGTTGTGGGTGGCGACAAGGATGCGGTCGCCGGTGAAGCGGCGTGTCATGCGGTGGCGGCCTCTTGGGCTGTGACCAGTTCGCCCACGCCCTTGTCGGCGAGGTCCAGCAGCGTGTTCATCTGATCGCGCGAGAAAGTCGCGCCCTCGGCGCTCATCTGCACCTCGATCAGCTGGCCGTTGCCAAGCATGATGAAATTGCCGTCGACACCTGCTTCGCTGTCTTCGGGATAATCGAGGTCGAGCACGGGCTGGCCTGCGTAGATGCCGCAGCTGACCGCCGCAACCGGCGAGATCAGCGGATCGGTGATCACGTCGCCCGCCTTCATCAGCGCATTCACAGCAAGGCGCAGCGCGACCCAGCCCCCGGTGATGGAGGCACAGCGAGTACCGCCATCGGCCTGAATCACGTCGCAATCGACCGTGATCTGGCGTTCGCCCAATGCGACGCGGTCGACACCGGCGCGCAGGCTGCGCCCGATCAGGCGCTGGATTTCGACGGTGCGCCCGCCTTGCTTGCCCGCCGCTGCCTCGCGCCGCATCCGCGTGTTGGTCGCGCGAGGCAGCATGCCGTATTCGGCGGTGACCCAGCCAAGGCCCGAGCCTTTGATAAACGGGGGAACGCGGTCTTCGATGGTGGCGGTGCACAGCACGTGGGTGTCGCCCATCTTGATCAGCACAGACCCTTCGGCATGTTTGGTGAACCCGGTTTCGATGGAAACGGGACGCATTTCATTCAGCTCTCGGCCTGAGGGGCGCATCATACTATCCTTTTTCGTGATCATTTGGACCTATCCCCGCCCGCGTCAAAGACGCAACCCCGATTGACCTTTGGCGGGGGCGATATTTTATTATTGCCATGACCGACACGCGCAAATTGCTGGACGATATGAACGATCGCTCGCGCGAGGTGTTCCGGCGTGTGGTCGAAGGGTATCTGGACAGTGGCGATCCGGTGGGCAGTCGCACCCTGACCCGCGATTTCAGCGAAAAGGTGAGCGCTGCGACGATCCGCAACGTGATGCAGGATCTGGAGTTCATGGGCCTGCTCGACAGTCCGCATGTCAGCGCGGGCCGGGTGCCAACGCAACTGGGTCTGCGGATGTTTGTCGACGGGCTGATGGAAATCGGAATGCCCGATGATGAGGATCGGGAAAAGATCGAGGCCACGCTGGGCACGAATGAACGGGATGTCGGCGGGTTGCTGGATCGCGTGGGATCGGCCTTGTCCGGTGTGACCCATGGCGCATCGCTGGTGCTGACGCCCAAGCAGGAGGCGCCGATCCGCCATCTGGAATTCGTGCCGATCAGCGGGGAACAGGCGCTCGTCGTGATCGTCTTTGCCGATGGGCAAGTGGAAAACCGATTGTTCCAGCCGCCGCCGGGCCAAACGCCATCGTCCATGCGGGAAGCGGCGAATTTCCTGAACGCCATCATCGAGGGCAAAACGCTGTCGCAGGTCAAAACCGTGGTGCAGGCCGAGATCGTCGCGCGGCGTCAGGAACTGGACGCGTTGTCGCGGGACATGGTCGAAAGCGGGATTGCCACCTGGGACGGCGAGGGTGACACGCCCGAACGATTGATCGTGCGCGGACGGTCCAATTTGCTAAGCGATTCGACTGAGGCGGAGGAGTTGGAGCGCATTCGCACGCTGTTTGATGACCTCGAACGCAAACGCGACATTGCGGAGTTCCTTGATCTGACCCAAGAGGGCGACGGTGTGCGCATTTTTATCGGCTCGGAGAACAAACTTTTCTCACTTTCGGGTTCCTCTTTGGTGGTTTCCCCATATATGAACGCGGATCGAAAGATCATTGGCGCGGTTGGAGTCATCGGGCCCACGCGGCTCAATTATGGGCGCATCGTGCCAATCGTGGATTATACAGCGCAACTGGTCGGGCGGATGCTGTCGGACCGGGGTGAGAGGTAAAAGATGGCCGAGCCGAAAAGCGAAGAGTTCCTGGATGACATCGAAGCTGCCGAAGACGAGGTCTTTGCCGATGAAATGGCCGAGATCGACGACGAAGCGCTTGAGCTGGACCAACTGCGCGCCGAGCGTGATGAGCTGAAAGACCGGTTCATGCGTGCGCTGGCGGATGCCGAGAATGCGCGCAAGCGGTCGGACAAGGATCGGCGCGAGGCCGAGAATTATGGCGGATCCAAGCTCGCCCGCGACATGCTGCCGGTCTATGACAACCTCAAGCGCGCGCTGGAAACGGCAACCGATGAACAGCGCGAAGTGTCGGGTGCCCTGCTCGAAGGGGTCGAGCTGACCATGCGCGAGCTGCTGAATGTGTTCAAAAAGCATGGGATCGAGGTGATCGCGCCCGAGGTGGGCGATGTGTTTGATCCCCAGCACCATCAAGCCATGTTCGAGGCTCCGGTGCCGGGGACCAAGGCAGGCGAGATCATACAGGTCAGTGCAGAGGGATTTATGCTGCATGATCGCCTGCTGCGGCCGGCGCAGGTGGGGGTCAGTTCCACGCCGGCCAGCTGATCAATAATCAGCGAGACGGTTACAAAACTGGTCGTAGGTCAAAGGCATCTGATTGGTCTGGCCAATCTGGTCAAAATAGCTTTTGCCGTAATTCTTCATTCCTTGTCCC
>JBCBAV010000144.1:0-8667 GCA_038532285.1 Pseudomonadota bacterium
AGATTGGTGAATCTTGGCGAATCCAGCTTTCAGAAGCGCTGGAAAGGCGTGTTCCGGATTAGCATAATCATTAGCTCCGGGTCCTGGCGGCAAAACAATGTCCGGGGCCCCGTATTTGCCGATTGCACCAAAGACATATCCAAGTGCCGTATCAACTTCCGGACCACACCAAACCGAAAACGCGAGACGCCCTCCCGGACGAAGCACACGACGGGCTTCAGCAAATACTCTCGGCGGATCAGGGACATGCGGTATCCCGAACCCAATTGTCACCGTGTCGAAAGTGCCATCTTCGAAGCCCAACGCCATCGCGTCTCCTTCAACGAACTTGGCCTCCGGAACTGCCGACCGCGCCATCTCCAGCATGGTAGGCGAGAAATCGAGTCCCGTTACACTGGCACCAGCTTTGACGAGACCTGCGGTTACATTCCCGTGACCGCAGCACAGATCGAGTGCTTCGGTACCCGAACAGGCTTCAACCGCATTTACCAAGGTTGGCACCACCATATCTGCCGCTTTTGCAAATACTTGCGCATAGGACTTCGCCACATTTGTTTTAGCCCACTCGCGCTTCTCCAATGCAGCGAAGGTGTCGGATTGTTCAGTTTCTTGCATCCCACTCTCCTGCAAACCTTGGATGTAGTGAACGCTCTGAGTTACCTGATCGTCAACGATTGTTCCTTGAAGCCGACATTCGCCGTCGCGCAGCAATTCGGTACCCTGGGCCTAAACCGGCCACTCCCGCTAAATATTCGGGCCATTCCACAGGCCTTCTCACAGAGATCATTCCCCAAACAGCTTTTCCCTGCCGCGCAACACCCCTCATCCTACCGGTTTTCCGTTGCGGGCAGTGGCGCGTGTCGTTGTGTAACCCCGCGGGACATACCGCCGGGCGCGACAGGTGCCGGTGGCAACTACGATCCCCAACCGCTTTCTCGGGGCCGGAAAGATCACATTGATGCGCCGCCTGCCGGCGCAGGTCCCGGCGCTGCGGCATCTGGGGTATCAGCAACGAAATGCGCACGCCGCACGGGCATGGCCGCGCGCGGGACATCAGCGGGGTCATCTCGCGCAAGAGCCCGTATGTCGCGTCGATCCCCCGCAAAAAGCGGCGGCTGAACCTAGGGAATGGCCCCTTGCGAAAACGGCGGCGCATCGCCCATCGAAAAGATCGCGCGGGCTTCGGTCTTGCCCTGATCTGGGGTCTTGAACTTGGCCATTTCGCCGGAAGACAGGAATGGGCTGCCTGCAGGGTTCTGGAATCCCGTTTCCTGCGGGTTTCCGGTGCTGCTGTCATAAACACCTTACATGACTGTCGTAACATCTACGGCTTGCCACACGGCTTGGTCCCTGCCAGCGGCATCGCGCACCCCGGCGCCAGCGCGGGGCGCATGGGATCAGGGGCGCAGTTGGGTCACACGGTCCGCCGGTGGGCGGACCGTCAGCCGGTTTCGTCGCGCTGGTGCACGCCCATAGGCAACACCTCGGGGCCCGGATGCTGCAGACGGCGGGCCAGCAGGCACACCAGCACAACCAGCGCCATCATCGTCAGCACCACGATCCCCCAGCCGCCGCTGGCATAGAACTGGCCCAGCAGCGTGGCACCGGTCAGCCCTCCGACATAGTAACTGGTCAGATACAGCCCGTTGGCAGCGGCGCGGTCGGTGGTTGCGGTGCGGCCGACAAACCCGGTGGTCGCGGCCTGCATGAAAAAGGTGGCGGCCCCGATGACGGCGAGGCCGGTCAGCACCGCCCAGAGCGTTGGCACCAGCGTCAGCGCCATGCCCCCCAGCACCGCCAGCCCCGATGCCAGCAGCACCCGGCGCGGCCCGAACCGGCGCACCGCCCGCGCGGTCAGCAGCGTGGTCACCAGCGCGGGAAGAAACACCAGGTAGACCAGCCCCAGCAGCATCGGATCAAGGGCCAGCGCATCGGTCAGGTGCAGGTTCACATAGGTAAAGACACCGACAAAGACGAACAGGATGACAAAGCCGATCACAAAGGCCGTGCGCAATTCCGGATGGGCAAGGTGGCGGCGCCATGCGTCCAGCGGCGGGCCGCTGCGGCGTGGCGGTGCGCTGTCGCGGGCACCGATCAGCAAAAAGGCAAGCGCAGCCCCGGCAAGGTTCAGCGCGGCAAAGACCCAGAACGATTGCGCCAGCCCCAGCGTTTCGGCGGCGGACACCGCCAGCAGGCGGCCAAACAGGTTCGAGGCCACATTGCCGGTGATATAAGCCGCCATCGCGCCACCGGCGGCGGTGACGTCACATTGTTCGCTCAGATAGGTCAGCGTCAGGGTAAAGGCCGCGGCCATGAACACGCCTTGCGCCACGCGCAGCGCCATGAACGCCTCGACGCTGGTCACGAGGCCAAGGCCGAAGGTCGGCACCGACAAAAACACGAGGTTCACCCAGATCCCGCGCTTGCGGTCGATCCGGTCGGCAAACCACGCAACCACCAACCCCGACAGCGCCATGCCGAAGGTCGACGCATTGACCGCCACGCCCATTAGCGCGGGGTCCGCGTCAAATGCGGTGACCAAGTGCGGCAGCAGGGCCTGCGCGCCAAAAAGATCGACCAGCGTCAGAAAGCTGACGATCGCCACGATGGTCGACCGCCGCACCGTGTCGCGCAGCCGATCCCCGCGCAGCGCGTCGGAAAAGAAATGCATCACAGCCGTCTCACGCCCCCTTTTATCTCCGGACGGTCTGGTCGCGCAGCCGGCCAACGCACCGGAACCGCCCATGCCGGGTCAGGCGGCGGCACCCGCGCCCGGCCGGCGCACCGCAGGCCACACTCTGCCGGGGCAGCGCCGCACGGCACAATGGCATTTGGCCACGCCCTGCGAGAGCGGCGGGAGGAGACCGTTCACATCTGCGTGGCGCTGCTTTTTTGGGTCCAGTTGCCCGGAATCGAGCAGATAACACATCTCGCACCCGCGGGCCTTGCGGGCGCGGGCGGTATCTGCGGGGCTGCTGGGCCTGAACCTGCGGGCCGGAGCGTCCGCGGCGTCTGGCGGGTCTATCCCACCTGTGCCAGCAGCCATTCCCGAAACTGCACCGCCTGCGGGTTCGCGTCGTCCACCGACAGAAAATACCCCTCGTTCCCGTCAATCGCACCCGGATGCGCCAGGGTGACGGCGCCGCTTGCCACCGCGTGCCGGATCAAAAGCTGGCTGACCAGCGCCACGCCGTTGCCCTGCGCGGCAAGGTGCAGCGCCATGCCATAGGAGTCGGCAAACAGCTGCGGTTCGGGCACCGGTGCGACCTTGCGCGCCCAGTCCTTCCAGCCGCTGGAGGTGCCCACCGCCTCGATCAGCGGCAGCGTGGTCAGATCGCCCGTGGCGCGGGCCGATTTCACCGCAACCAGCCGGTCCGGCACCAGCCGCTGCGCGTTCCGGCCGACCTGCGTTTCCGATCCAAAGCGGATCTCGACATCGGCGCGGGTCAGGTTGAAATCATCCGGCCAGATCGCGCTCTGGAACCGGATGCGGATGTCCGGGTGCTGGCTGGCAAAGCTGGCAAGACCGGGCGCGATGACCCATTGCGTCACGCTGATCGACGCGGCCACCGTCAGCAGGTTGGCCGCAGGGCCGGTGTCAAACGCATCTGTCGCCGCCGACAACACCCCCAGCGCCGATCCCACCTGCGGCAGCAGCTTGCGCCCCTCATCGGTCAGCGACAGGCCCCGCGCACGGCGCGTGAACAGCGCCACCGACAGCCGCGTTTCCAGCGCCTTGACCTGCTGACTGACCGCCGATTGCGTCAGCCCGATCTCTTCGGCTGCGGCGGTGAAACTCAGATGCCGCGCTGCCGCCTCGAAGGCGCGGAACCACGTCAGCGGGGGCAGGGATTTCGCCATGGATCAAGCCAGCCATAAGTTTTGTTAATACCTAAGCCAATAAATCATTCATTTGTCAAAACCGGTCGCGTCCCCGACCCTTGCGCCTGCGTGGCAAGGGGACCGGCATGCAGCCCGAGATCAGGAAAATCGTGACCTATGACGAAGAGGTCCACATAGAAGGGTTCAAACCCGCCACACCCCCGTGGCGCCTGTTCGCTGTGGCGGCGGTGGTGAAAAACCCGTGGGCCGGGCGGTTTGTCGATGACCTGAAACCCGAAATCCACGGCCACGGCCCGGTACTGGGCGACATGCTGACCGCCCGCATGATCGCCCTTGCGGGCAGCGGTGACGCGATCGAAGCCTACGGCAAGGCTGCCGTGGTCGGCCTGAATGGCGAGATCGAACATGCCTCCGGGCTGATCCACACCTTGCGGTTCGGCAATGCCTTTCGCGCGGCGGTCGGCGCGAAATCCTATCTGGCCTTCACCAACACCCGCGGCCCTGCAAACGCGCCGATCACGGTGCCCCTGATGGACAAGAACGACGCGGGCCGCCGGTCGCATTACCTGACCATCCAGTTCGCAATCCCCGACGCGCCCCGCGATGACGAGATTGTCGTGGTGCTGGGGGCGGCCACGGGCGGGCGCCCGCATCACCGCATCGGCGACCGCTATCAGGATCTCCAAGAGCTTGGCCATGACCTGGACAACCCGGCCGCGGTCTGACTTCGGCACGCTCCGCGCCAGTGTCGCGGGCGCGGGGCCGACCGTGGTGATGATCCACGGCGTCGGGCTGCGGGCCGAGGCCTGGAACGCCCAGGCCGACGCCCTGTCGTCCCGGTTCCGGGTCATCGCCGTGGACATGCCGGGGCACGGCGACAGTCCCTTGGTCCGGGGCGCGGCGCAGCTGTCTGACTACACCGACGACATCCTCGCGGCCCTTGAAGCCCCGGCACTGGTGGTGGGCCATTCGATGGGCGCGATGGTCGCGCTCGACATGGCCCTGCGCTCGCCACTGGTGCGCGGCGTCGCAGCGCTCAACGCGGTGTTCCAGCGTGGCCCCGATGCCGCCCGCGCCGTGCAGGATCGCGCGAACGCCCTTGACGGCACCAGCCGGGCCGACCCGACCAGCACCCTGTCGCGGTGGTTTGGCAGTGCAAGGTCGCCGGAACGGGATGCGTGCGAAGCCTGGCTCACCTGCACAGATCCCGCCGCCTACAGCGCCGCCTATCGCATTTTCGCGGCCGAGAACGGCCCCGACCCATCAGCACTTGCCACGTTGCCGTGCTCGGCCCTCTTCATGACCGGCGAGGACGAACCGAACTCAATCCCCGCCATGTCCCGCGCCATGGCCGATCTGACCCCGCGCGGCCGCGTGCAGATCGTGCCGGGTGCCGCTCACATGATGCCGATGACCCACCCGCACGCCGTCAACGCCGCACTGCTCACCCTCACCGCTGAGGTTTTTGGATGATCCTCCGACGCCAAACGACAAGGACATAGCCCATGGATTTCTCGCTATTTGCGCATATGGAACGCCTGACACCCGACCAGCCCTACGACCAATTGCAAAACGAATTTATCGACCTGTGCAAACTGGCCGATGACGCAAAGATGCGGGCGGTCTGGACCGGCGAACATCACGGCATGGATTTCACCATCACGCCGAACCCGCTGCTGGCGCTTGTGAACCTCGCCAACCACACCAGCCACGTCAAACTGGGCACCGGCACCGTGGTCGCGCCGTTCTGGCACCCGATCAAGCTGGCGGGCGAGGCCGCCTCGGCCGACCTGATGACCGGCGGACGGATCGAACTGGGCATCGCGCGCGGCGCCTATTCCTACGAATACGAACGGCTGATGCCCGGCATGGACGCATGGGAGGCCGGCCAGCGCATGCGCGAGATTGCCCCGCTGCTGCCCCGGCTGTGGAACGGCGATTGCGCCCACGCGGGCGAATATTTCCAGTTCCCGGCCACCACCTCGGCCCCGAAACCGGCGCAGGACGGCGGCCCGCCGATCTGGATCGCCGCCCGCGACCCCAACAGCCACGCCTTCGGCGTGCACAACGGCTTCAACATTCAGGTCACCCCGCTCTGGCAGGGCCTGGACGAGATCGAAACCCTGATGGACCGCTTCAACGCCGCCTGCGACAGCTATGACGGCCCGCGCCCCAAGATCATGCTGCTGCACCACACCTTTGTCGGCAAGGATGCCGCCGACGTCGACCGCGCCGCACGGGAACTGTCGCGCTTTTACTGCTATTTCGGTGCATGGTTCCAAAACAAGCGCCCGGTCACCCAGGGCTTGATCGCGGAACTCAGCGCGGATGAAATGGCTGCCAACACGATGATGGCGCCCGGGAACATGAAACGCGACCTCACCATCGGCACCGCCACCGAAGTGATCGACCAGATCAAACGCTACGAGGATCTGGGCTATGACGAATATGCGTTCTGGGTCGACAGCGGCATGAGCTTTGAGCGCAAGCGCGAATCGCTGTCGCGCTTTATCGACGATGTCATGCCCGCCTTTCAATGAGGGACCAGATGTCCGACCACCCGCATTTCCAGCTTTTCATTGATGGCACATGGTGCGACGGCGCCGCAGGCCAGATCATGGCCTCGCAGAACCCGGCCACCGGTGCGGATTGGGCGACCTTTGCCTGCGCCGCCCCTTCGGATGTGGACCGCGCCATTGCCGCCGCCCGCCGGGCGCTGAACGATCCCGCCTGGCGCGACATGACCCAGACGCAGCGCGGCAAACTGCTCTACCGCCTTGCAGCGCTGATCGAGGACCACGCCCAGGACATCGGCCGGATCGAGACCACCGACAGCGGCAAGCTGCTGGCCGAAACCGCCACGCAATCGGCCTACGTGGCGGACTACTACCGCTACTACGCCGGTCTCGCCGACAAGATCGAAGGCGCCGTGCTGCCCATCGACAAACCCGACATGCACGTCTTTACCCGGGTCGAACCCATCGGCGTGGTGGCCGCCATCGTGCCGTGGAACGCCCAGATGTTCCTGACCGCGACCAAACTGGGCCCGGCCCTTGCCGCGGGCTGCGCCGTGGTGCTGAAAGCCTCTGAAATCGCCCCGGCGCCGATGCTGAAATTTGCCGAATTGATCGAACAGGCGGGGTTTCCGCGTGGCGTGGTGTCGGTCATCACGGGGGATGCGGAAAACTGCGCCATCCCGTTGACCCGGCATGCGGATGTGGACCGCATCGCCTTTACCGGCGGGCCGGACACCGCGCGCCACGTGGTGCGCAACTCGGCGGAAAACTTCGCGGTCACCACGCTGGAACTGGGGGGCAAATCCCCCATCCTCGTGTTCGAAGACGCGGATCTGGACGGCGCGGCCAACGGCCTGATCGCGGGCAATTTCGGCGCCTCGGGCCAAAGCTGCGTGGCCGGCAGCCGCGGGCTGGTGCAGCGGTCCGTCTTTGACGATCTGGTCGCCCGCATCGAGACCAGGATGGACGGCATCACCATCGGCGACCCGCTGGACGCCGACACGCAAATCGGCCCGCTCTGCACCGCCGCGCAAGTCACGCGGATCGAGGCAACGCTTGACGCCGCGCGCAGCGCTGGCGCCCGCATCCGCTTTGGCGGGGCGCGGCTGGACCGTCCCGGCAACTACATGGCACCCACGCTGGTGGAATGCCCCGATGCCGACATCGCGACCCTGAAAACCGAACTGTTCGGGCCGGTGATGTCGCTCCTGCCCTTCGACACCGAGGAAGAGGCAATCGCCCTTGCCAACGCCACGCCCTACGGGCTGGGATCGGGTGTGTTCACGCAAAACGTCGCCCGCGCACACCGCGTGTCGGCCCGGCTGAGGGCGGGGATCTGCTGGGTCAACACCTACCGCGCGGTGTCGCCCATCGCGCCGTTTGGGGGCTATGACCAGTCCGGCTACGGGCGCGAGGCGGGGCTTGACGCGGTGCGCGACTATACCCGCACCAAGACCACGTGGATCAGCACCTCGGACACCGCCATGGCCAACCCCTTCGTGATGCGCTGAACGGCACCAGCCTGCCGCCGCGATACCGGATCGCCGCGCTGCCTGCCGCCGCGATACCGGATCGCCGCGCTGCCTGCCGTCCGGGTGCGACCTAGTTTCCCAAACCCTCGCGCCCGCGCGCCGCTGTGCTACGTGCCCCGTCACACACAGATCGGAGGAAACGACATGATCCTGTCCACGATGGTCAAACTCAAGACACTCAGCCTCGCCGGGCAAGTCGTAACCGGCGCCTTTATCAACGGTGCCCTGATCGGCGGCGCGGTGGTTGCGGCAGCTCTGGCTGCGAACCAGTCACGTTCGGGGCAGGGCATGATGTGCCAGAAACCCAAAGGTCCGGCGCAGGACCCATAGGCAGGTCCGCAGCCATGCGGCGCCACTCCGGACCGGCGATGCACACCCGACCGGCACGCGCGATGCGGACCACATGCGCCGCGCCCCGCCATCCGCGCGACGACCGGGCCCGACACCATGCCTGAACCACCGGCACCCGACCCGCACAGCCGCGCCGCATTCCGTAAACGTGCCGTGCGCCTCGTGGCAGCCGCCTTCCTGCTGCCCACCATCGCAGGCAGCCTGCTGGCCGTGGTCCTGCTGCGCTGATCGGGACGGTGGTGCGGACCGACGCCCCGCGATAGCGTTCCGGCGCCCACCGATTGCCAACCCGGTGCACACCTGCGGCCCGCGTTCCATTCCTCTGGCCCCAGCCTCGCCGCTACAACATCAGGTTGCGTCATATCCCCGTGTATCGCAACTTTAAGCTGTACGAACGCCTGCCAATCATGCTCAAATGCCCGGGC
>JBCBAV010000145.1:0-8596 GCA_038532285.1 Pseudomonadota bacterium
GCTGTGCCGCCAGATCCGGACCCGTTTGTGGACTTGTTGCCCGCGTCCGGCGTATCGCTGACCCCGCGCCACTTCAGCTACCTCAAGATCTCCGAGGGCTGCAATCACAAGTGCAAATTCTGCATCATTCCCGAGATGCGCGGCCGGCTGCAATCGCGCCCCCACCGCGCGGTCATCCGCGAGGCGGAAAAACTGGTCAATGCAGGTGTGCGAGAGCTTTTGGTGATCAGCCAGGACACATCAGCCTATGGTACAGAACGGGGTGCGCCTCATCGGGACGGACGTCCCTCTTCGGCTCTGCAACCGATTACCGACCTTGCGCGCGATCTGGGCAGTCTCGGCGCGTGGGTGCGGTTGCACTACATCTATCCCTACCCCCATGTGGCCGAACTGATCCCGCTCATGGCCGAAGGGCTGGTACTGCCATACCTTGATGTGCCGTTTCAGCACGCGCACCCCGACACGTTGCGCCGGATGGCGCGTCCTGCGGCTGCGGAACGCACGCTGGACCGGATTGCGGACTGGCGTAGCATCTGTCCGGACATTGCGCTGCGTTCGACTTTTATCGTGGGCTATCCGGGCGAAACCGAAGAAGAATTCCAAACCCTTCTCGACTGGCTGGATGAGGCACAGCTGGATCGGGTGGGGTGCTTTCAGTACGAGAACGTCGACGGCGCCCGGTCAAATGCCTTGCCTGACCATGTCGCTCCCGAGGTCAAGCAAGACCGTTGGGACCGCTTCATGCGCAAGGCGCAATCGATTTCCGAAGCCAAGCTTGCCGCCAAGGTGGGGCAACACCTGCAGGTTATCGTCGACGCGGTCGATGATGAGGCTGCCACCTGCCGCACGATGGCCGACGCGCCTGAAATCGACGGAAATCTATTTATCGACACAGGATTTGACGCACTCCGTGCCGGAGATATCGTGACTGTCGAGGTCGACGAAGCCGGTGAATACGACCTGTGGGGCCAATTGGTGTAACGCCAGGCAGTACGGATCCAAACTGCCCTGCGCGGCAACCTTGATTTTTGGTTAATTTGTTCCTATTTTGTTCTCACGACTGAGCAAAGGAACATCGCCATGTCCCACCATCCGCAACAACTGGGCCTGTTCGACCCTGTGCAGCCACACCTGCCGATGCGTGATGTGCACCCTGCGACTGACAAGCAAATCGGATATGCCAGATCGCTCGCGGCCAAAACCGGAGCGGCGCTGCCGCACTCAATCCTGCATGACCGGGCGGCGCTTTCGGCGTGGATCGACAAAACCAAGGTGCGGCGATCCCCGGGGCGATTTTCCAATTATCCCAGCGCAAAGCAGGTGCAGTTTGCTGAACGTCTGGCCCGCCTGAAGCAACGCCGGATCCCCGAGGCATGTTTCAAGGATCGCACTCTGATGTCGCGCTGGATCGACGGGATCAAACCGCGCTGAGTTGCCGCGCCCCGGCAGTACTGAAACGGGGCAACTGTCGCCTATCTACTGAGATATGACAGATGAAACCAAAGTTCTCTACAATGCCGAATGCCCGGTCTGTAACTTCGAAATTTCGCACTACGCCAAATACAGCGAAAAGAATGGCCTGCCGATCCGCTTTGATGATCTGAACACGGACGCGCGAGAGGCGTGGGGGCTCGATCACGACACTGCCGCACGCAGGCTTTATGTCGCGAAAGACGGTGAATTGATCAGCGGAATCCCTGCGTTCATCGTTTTATGGCGCGAGATGCCTCGGTACCATTGGCTGGCGCGGGTCGTGAATTTGCCTGGCGTCCACTGGGTGGCCAGCAAGGCCTATGATCACGTGTTGGCGCCGCTCATCTACAGGTGGCACCTTCGCCGCAAAGCACGTGCGGTCTTCAGCGAAAGCTGATCATTCGGCGGCAAGCCGGGCGAACACGTCTGCATTTCTGCAATAGCTGGGCGTTTCTGATACCTTTTCGGCGGCATCATTCATCCATTTCTCGCAATCGGCACCCTTCGTGCAGCCCGCGCAAGTCAGCACCATGTCCGACACGTCATCCGGCGTAAGCCCGGAACGCATCACCGCTTCTTGCAGATCGATACCGCGCGCCTCCGCCATACGGTCCACCAGCATCGCATGGCGTTTCAGTCTGTCGTGGTCCATCGCGGGCTCCTTGCTTGATGCGTATCGGGGATCACCCTACCCGCACGCTCAAGCGGTGCCTTGACGCAGATCAAGTTTCCACGAACACCGCCACGCAGCATCAGAAATCCGCGCGAACCGCCAATCGGATGTGTTGCGGCTGTGGACGTTCACCCTCCTTGGCCTTAGCCTTGACCAGCAACACCGCGAAAGCCGCCCATGACAGAAAACGCACCGGCCTATCAGGTCCTCGCCCGGAAATACCGTCCCGAGACATTTGCCGACCTCGTGGGACAGGACGCCATGGTGCGCACGCTGAAAAACGCGTTCGAGGCGGACCGGATCGCGCAAGCCTTTGTCATGACGGGTATCCGCGGCACGGGAAAGACGACCACGGCGCGGATCATCGCCAAGGGGATGAATTGCATCGGGTCTGACGGGACCGGCGGCCCTACGACTGAACCCTGCGGCGTGTGCGAACATTGCGTCGCGATCATGGAAGGGCGGCACGTTGACGTGCTCGAGATGGACGCGGCCTCGAACACCTCGGTCAACGACATCCGAGAGATCATCGACAGTGTACATTACCGCGCTGCATCCGCGCGCTACAAGATATACATCATCGACGAAATGCACATGCTCTCGACCAGCGCCTTCAACGCGCTGCTCAAAACGCTCGAAGAACCACCCGCCCATGTCAAATTCATCTTTGCCACGACGGAAATCCGCAAGGTTCCGGTCACTGTGCTCAGCCGCTGCCAACGGTTCGATCTCCGCCGGATCGAACCGGAGGACATGATTGGGCTGCTGCGCAAGATCGCGGATGCGGAAGAGGCGAGCATTGCCGATGACGCGTTGGCTTTGATCACCCGCGCCGCCGAAGGGTCCGCGCGGGATGCAACGTCGCTGCTGGATCAGGCCATCAGCCACGGCGCGGGCGAAACCACGGCCGACCAGGTGCGCGCCATGCTGGGCCTGGCTGACCGCGGGCGGGTCCTGGACCTCTTTGACATGATCCTCAGCGGCGACGCAGCAGGCGCGCTGACGGAATTGGGCGCGCAGTATGCCGACGGGGCAGATCCGATGGCGGTGATGCGTGATCTGGCAGAGATCACCCACTGGGTTTCAGTGGTGAAAATCACCCCCGAAGCCGCAGAAGACCCGACCATATCCCCGGATGAGCGCACGCGCGGCTTGAAAATGGCCGATGCGCTGCCGATGCGCGTGCTGACGCGCATGTGGCAGATGCTGCTCAAGGCGCTGGATGAGGTGGCCGCGGCACCCAACGCGATGATGGCCGCGGAAATGGCGATTATCCGACTGACCCACGTCGCTGATCTGCCCAGCCCCGAAGAGCTGGTCAAAAAGTTGCAAAACGCCACGCCGCCCGCGCCTGGACCGGGCGCATCCGCGGCGCCGCAGGCGCGCTCCACCGGTGCACATGCGGTGGCACAGGCGCAAACGCGGAAGGTGGGCAATCCGAACGCCGCAGGGCAGACCACGGCGCTGGCGGGTGATCCCGCCGAAACCCTCGCGCGCTATCCCAGCTTTGATCACGTGCTTGAATTGATCAAGGCGAACCGCGACATGCTGCTGTATGAGCACGTCGTGAAATACGTCCGTCTCGCAGCCTATCAGCCGGGCCGGATCGAATTTGAACCTGCCGACGATGCGCCACGCGATCTGGCACAGCGGCTGGGCGGCGCACTGCAGCGCTGGACCGGTAATCGGTGGGCGGTCACGCTTGTGACAACGGGCGGGGCACCGACAGCTTACGAAACCGAACATGCAGCAGAGCTTGAGCTCAAGGCCCAAGCCGAAGCGCATCCCCTTGTTCAAGCGGTGCTGGCGCAGTTCCCCGACGCCAAGATCAAAAACATCCGCACGCCCGAACAGCGCAGCCAAGAGGCGCATATCGAGGCATTGCCCGAAGTGGACGATGAATGGGATCCGTTCGAAGAAGACTGACCAGTTGCTCTTCGGCCCTTTTGGCTCTCATCGCGACACCGCTTTTGGCGGAGGTCTGCGACAAAGAGCGGCCGGATTGGGATGGCGTCACCGAGACCGCATGGAGCGAAGCGTTCACGTTGTTTCTGTCTCCGCTTGGCCTGTTGCTCGTGGCGCTGTCTGTCGTCGCTGTGCAATTTCGTTGGCAGTGGACCGGCCTCGCAACGATCTTGGGCTGGACCGCCTTCATCACCATCGTGACCATGGCAGACCCGACAGGACTGCGCGCAGACGCCATGGCAGAAGGCTGCATCGGCCCGCCCACCTTGTTCATTGCGCTTGCGGCTGCGATATGTGTGATGATTGTTCTCAGAACCAAACCGCGCCGCGCAGGCGATACGGAGGCATAGATGCTCAAAGGACTAGGCGGTCTCGGCGATATGGCCGGGATGATGAAAAAAGCCCAGGAAATGCAGTCGAAGATGGCCCAGATGCAAGAGGAACTGGCCACTATCACGGTGGTGGGCGAAAGTGGCGCGGGCCTTGTCAAAGCCACCGCAACGGCCAAGGGTGAGTTGACCGCGCTTGACATCGACCCCAGCATTTTTTCCGGCGATGACAAGGAAGTGGTCGAGGATCTGATCCTCGCCGCGATCAAGGATGCCCAGACCAAGGCCGCCGACAAAAACCAGGAAGAGATGTCGAAGCTGACCGAAGGCCTTGGCCTGCCACCGGGCATGAACCTGCCGTTCTGATCCATCTTCATTTCGCCAAATAAACCGCCCCCGGAGGGCCGACCCGCCATAAGGACGACGGCGTGAGCAGCACGCGTGACATCGACGCCCTCATCGAGATGATGGCCAAGCTGCCGGGCCTCGGCCCGCGGTCGGCGCGGCGCGCTGTGCTGCACCTGATCCGCAAGCGCGCGCTGCAGTTGCAACCCCTTGCCGACCTGATGCAGACGGTCGCCGCGACCGCGCGCGAGTGTCTGAATTGCGGCAATGTCGGCACCAGCGACATTTGCGACATTTGCCAGACCGAAAAGCGCGCCAATGGTGAACTTTGCGTGGTCGAAGATGTTGCCGATCTATGGGCCATGGAACGCGCAGGCGTGTTCAAGGGACGGTATCACGTGTTGGGAGGCACGCTCTCAGCGCTTGACGCGATCGGGCCCGAGGAGTTGCGCATCCCGCGGCTGGCAGACAGGGTTTCGACCGAAGGCATCCGCGAGGTGATCCTCGCGCTCAACGCAACGATCGACGGTCAGACCACGGCGCATTACATCGCGGATCAACTTGAAGGACAGGTAAAACTGACGTCACTGGCCCAAGGTGTGCCAATCGGCGGCGAATTGGACTATCTCGATGACGGCACGATCACAGCGGCGATGCGCGCGCGCAAATCACTGTGATCTGTCCCTCATCCGCGTCTTCGGACATGCTCAGGGCTTGCGACGGCCTTTGCGGTCATCTGTCCGAACTCTAATGGCCTTGCGCTTGGGTTTTGGCATCAAGACTGCCAAACCAGCAGCAACTGCAGCACCAATTATCAGTTCTATTGACATCATTCGCCCCTTTGATGCCGATAACAGTAGTGGCTTTTGGCCTGTTGTAAACATTCCGGCGCAGAAACAATGTGGTGACGCGACACTCCGCTCGTGCATCGCGGCCAAGCCGTCTTCCAAAAACGCGACAACAGTCATAAATTCGCCGCAGTCAGGTGTTCACTTCGGATTAATCGCAAAATGCGAACGATACAGACAATGCGACCGAGCACCGACAAAAACCGGGTGTTCCTGTTTCTGCAGGGCCCCCATGGACCGTTCTTTCACCGGCTGGGGTCGATGCTGCGCCGGGCGGGGGCAACGGTGTGGCGCGTCGGTTTCAATGCAGGCGACCGCGCTTTCTGGTTTCATCCGCGCAGCTACATTCCCTTTCGCGGCACCGCCACTGACTGGCCCACGACCTTTTCGCAGTTGATTGATGAAAAGCGTGTCACCGACATCGTGCTGTACGGAGATGTGCGCCCCGTTCACGCCCAAGCGGTGGCCGAGGCCAGACGTCGTGGTCTGACGGTACATGTGTTTGAAGAGGGCTACATGCGCCCCTACTGGGTGACCTACGAACGCGGTGGCACCAATGGAAATTCGCGGCTGATGGACATGTCCGTCTCCGACATGCAGGCCGCCTTGGCCCTTTCAGACATGGAGGCGCCGCTGCCGCCGGGTCATTGGGGCGATATGCGCCAGCACGTGTTTTACGGCGCGCTGTATCATTGGTTCGTGATGTTCAGGAACGGTGACTACCGGCATTTCCAACCGCACCGCGCCCTCACCGTGGCCAAGGAATTTCGGCTGTATCTGAAGCGCTTGCTTCTCATGCCGTTTCTGACGCTGGACCGCGTGCAGGCAACTACGCGCATCCGCCATGGCGGCTTTCCTTATCACCTCGCCCTCTTGCAACTGGAACATGACAGCAGTTTCCAGGAACATTCGCCTTTCGACAGCATGACGGAATTCCTCGAACTGGTGATCGAAGGATTTGCAAACGGCGCGCCGGGTCACCACCACCTTGTGATCAAGGCGCACCCTCTCGAAGATGGCCGCAGCCCGATCCGCCGCACAATCCGCCACCTGACCCGCGAAAAAGGTTTGAAGGGACGTGTGCATTACGTCCGCGGCGGCAAGCTGGCACAGTTGTTGAACGACGCGCGCAGTGCGGTCACGGTAAATTCGACCGCGGCACAACAGGTGCTTTGGCGCGGTATTCCGCTCAAGGTTTTTGGCCGCGCCGTCTTTGCCAAGCCCGAGTTTGTGTCCGACCAGCCCCTGCAGGAGTTTTTTGCGGGCGCCACCCGCCCCGACAATCGCGCCTACAAGGACTACCGCCGTTACTTGCTGGAAACCAGCCAGTTGCCCGGCGGCTTCTATTCTGCCCGCGGTCGGCGACAACTGCTTAGGCAGGTGGTCGACATGATGCTGTCGGACGAAGATCCTTATGACGCGCTTGCATCTGGCACCGCGGCGCCGAGGCAACAGTTGCGTGTCGTGACATGAGGGACACAACACCTATGGCTGGATTTTTGTCCGAACCTGAGGTAGTTAAGATTGTAAGTTGATCTGGAAAACCGGACGCAAATAACAAAAACGGCCCCCGCAAACGGGGACCAGAGGCAGAAATCAGGTCGAGGAGACCAAGCAGTGACTTTCCCGACATTTGGCTGGGCGCGTGCCGTCGCGCTGCTATTGGTGTGTACGCTTGTGGCCTCGTGCGGGTTGCCCCGTGTCGGCCCCAACAAGCGCGAAATTTTTGCCGGCTCCGTGCAGCGTGAAGGCGACGCATTTGTTGTGGCAGTAAACGATCGCGTCACCCGCGCAACGGCCGTCACCCCGGCACTCGGCTTTTCAAACGCCTTGATCAATGCACCGCTTGTCGGATCCGACACGATACGCCCGGGCGATGTGCTGGGACTGACGGTTTGGGAAAACGTCGATGACGGTCTGCTGGCCGGCGAGGCGTCGAATGCAACCCTGCTCAGCGAGATTCAGGTCGATGGCGCCGGTTTCATCTTCGTGCCATATGCCGGTCGCCTGCGCGCGGCGGGCAACACGCCTGAATCGATTCGCCGGATCATCACCGACCGCCTCGAAGATCAAACGCCCGATCCACAGGTCGAGGTCCGACGTCTTGCCGGTGACGGCGCGACCGTATCGCTTGTCGGTGCCATCGGCGGTCAGGGTGTCTATCCGATCCAGCGCCCGACCCGCACGCTCGTGTCGATGCTGGCCCAGGCCGGCGGTGTCACAATCGAACCGGAAATCGCCCAGATCACCGTGATCCGCGGCGACGTGCGCAGCCAGGTACGCCTGCAAGATCTGTACGATCACCCGCAGCTCGACATTGCCCTGCGTGCCGGTGACCGCATCCTCGTCGAAGGCGACACGCGCACATACACAATCCTCGGGGCCACTGGCGGCCAGTCGCGCATCCCGTTTGAAACGCCCACGATCAACGCGCTCGAAGCCATCGCGCAGGCCGGCGGGTTGTCGGCCACAACCGCCGATCCGACCGGTGTATTCGTGCTGCGCAACGAAGATGCCGCGATTTCAAACGCGGTCCTTGGCCGCAATGATCTGATCGGCGCCCAGCGATTGGTCTACGTTCTTGATCTGACCCAACCCAATGGGCTGTTTCAGGCGCGTGATTTCGTGATCCGGTCCGGCGACACCGTCTACGTGACCGAAGCACCATACACCCAGTTCTCGCGCATCATCACTGCGCTGACCACGCCCGTGGCAGGGATCAACTCGCTCTCAAGCAGTCTGACCGCCAACTGATCGCGACATGACGCACCCAAGTGCTCCTGCCGCCGGACCTGAAAAGGCCCGGCGGCTTTGCGTCTACAATGGCGGATTTCTGACCCAACCGCGCCTCCGGAGAATCCTCAGCCTTTCAGGTTATCGCATCTCGCTCGGCCTTCCGGCCCCGGCCGATCTTGTGGGTGTCTGGGGCAATTCGCCCACCGCACATCGTGGCCTGAAAATTG
>JBCBAV010000146.1:0-8423 GCA_038532285.1 Pseudomonadota bacterium
CGGTGTTCCATCCTCGCGCGCATAGGGACCTGCGGGCCAGTTCGGCAGCAGGTCGAGGACCACCTCAGATGGGCGGCACAGGCGGACACCGCGCGCACAGGCGACGATGGGCCGGTTGACCAACACCGGATGCGCCACCATCGCGTCGATCAGCGCGGCGTCACTCACATGCGGCTCCAGCAGGCCCAGTTTCTCTGCCGGGCTCTTGGAGACCCGAAGCGCATCCCGTGGACTCAAACCAGCCGCCGCAAACAACGCCAGCAACTGAGGCCTGCTCCACCACTCTTCGAGATATGCGATGACAACCGGATCATAGCCCGCATCCCGCACGATGCGGAGCACATTGCGGGAGGTACCGCAATCGGGGTTGTGATGAATGACAATGTCCATGGGCAGAAATATGCCTGCGTATGGTGAAGGTTTAAAGACAGTGACCCGGCCCCTCTTGCACGGGCCGACAAAACTTGATGTCATGTGACATGGAACACGACCTCTTTCCGTCCTGGCCCGACACTGCCGCAGCGCTTGTAAACGTCGCCGCGGGCCGCGCGCCTGCTGACCTGGTGATCAAGGGTGGCATATGGGTCAACGTGCACACGCGCGAGGCGCTGCCGGACCACGACATCGCGATCAAAAACGGGCGGATCGCCTGTGTGGTGCCTGACGCCTCCGCCTGCGTTGGACCTGAAACCGAGGTGATCGACACCGCGGGCCGATACATGATACCGGGGCTGTGCGACGGGCACATGCACATCGAATCCGGCATGCTGACCCCGGCCGAATTTGCCGCCGCTGTCATTCCCCACGGCACCACGTCGATGTTCACCGACCCGCATGAGATTGCCAATGTGCTGGGCCTCAATGGCGTGCGGCTGATGCATGATGAGGCGATGCTGCAACCGATCAACATCTGGACCCAGATGCCCTCCTGCGCGCCCTCGGCGCCGGGGATGGAAACCACAGGTTACGAAATCGGCCCCGCCGACGTGGCCGAGGCAATGGGATGGCCCGGGATCATCGGACTAGGCGAGATGATGAACTTTCCCGGCATGTCCGCCGCCGATCCGCAAATGCTGGCCGAGGTGGCCGCAACGCAACGCGCGGGCAAGACGGTGGGCGGGCACTATGCCTCGCCCAATCTGGGCCCCGATTTCGCGGCATACGCAGCAGGCGGGCCCGCCGACGATCACGAGGGCACCTGCGAGGCCGACGCCATTGCCCGCATGCGCCAAGGCATGCGGTCCATGATCCGGTTGGGCAGCGCGTGGTACGACGTCCAAAGCCAGATCACCGCGATCACTGAAAAGGGTCTGGACCCGCGCAACATGATCCTGTGTACCGACGATTGCCACTCGGGCACGCTGGTGAATGACGGCCACATGAACCGCGTGGTGCGACACGCCATCGCCAGCGGCTGTGATCCGCTGGTGGCGCTGCAAATGGCCACCATCAACACCGCCACGCATTTCGGGCTGGAACGCGAGATCGGGTCGCTGACACCGGGGCGGCGGGCCGATGTGATCCTGACCTCCGATCTTGAAACCCTGCCCATCGAACAGGTGATCGCGCGGGGCAAAACCGTGGCCATGGACGGCAAGCTGACCGCGGAATGCCCACACCTCGACTGGCCGGACGGCGCCCGGGCGACGGTGCACATGGGTGCGCCGAAATCCGCGGCGGATTTCGCACTCGCGGCCCCCGAAGGCGCCAACTCAGTCACCGCCAACGTCATCGGCGTCGTCGAAAACCAGGCCCCGACCAAGGCGCTGAAACGCGACATGCCGGTGCGCGACGGGCTGGTGGAAAGCGACGGCGACACCTGCCAGATCGCGCTGGTGGAACGTCACCGCGCCACCGGCGGTGTAACCAACGCGCTTGTCGCAGGCTTTGGCTACACCGGGCGCATGGCGATGGCGTCGACCGTGGCCCATGACAGCCACCACATGATCGTGGTGGGCACCGACCGCGCGCAAATGGCACTGGCCGCCAACCGGCTGGCCGAGGTGGGCGGCGGCGTGGTGCTCTACCGCGATGACGCCGAACTGGCGCTGGTAGAACTGCCCATCGCGGGCCTCATGTCCGACAGCCCCGCCGCCGAAGTGGCCGCCAAGGCCGAGGCCTTGGGTCGCGCCATGCAGGACTGCGGCTGCACGCTGAACAACGCCTATATGCAGCATTCGCTCTTGGCCCTCGTGGTGATCCCCGAACTGCGGATCTCGGATCTGGGCCTTGTCGATGTGCGCAGTTTCGAGTTTATCCCCGTGATCGAAAGCTAACCCGGCGCTGCATCGCCGGGCCCAAGACCCTATATACCCCATACCCCTGACCGAGTAAGACGCCCACCATGGCCCCCTTTGACCACATCACACACCAGACCTACCACGACGCCGACGCCGCCGTGGCGCGGTTGCAGGAACTCTACCGCGACGCGTCCGACTATCTCTGCCAGGCCTTCCTCGAGGCGATGCGGGACGGCGCGCCGGGCAGCGGACGCATCCGCGCCTACTACCCCGAAATCCGCTTCACCACGACCAGCTATTCACGCGTGGACACTCGGCTCAGCTTTGGGCACGTGTCTTCCCCCGGCACCTACGCGACCACGGTCACCCGGCCCGACCTCTTTGCGGCCTACCTGAAACAGCAGATCAATCTGCTGCTCAAGAACCACGGCCAGCCGGTCGAAATTGGCTATTCCACGACCCCGATGCCGGTCCACTTTGCCGTCGCCAATGACCCGACGCTGACCGTGCCGCAACAGGGTGCCTCGGATTTCACCCTGCGCGATATCTTTGACGTGCCGGATCTGACGACCACAAACGACGACATCGTCAACGGCGTGTTTGAACCGGATGACGGGGTTGGGCCACTTGCGCTTTTTACCGCGCAGCGTGTCGATTATTCGCTGGCACGGCTGGCGCATTACACCGCGACCGATCCCGCGCATTTTCAGAACCACGTACTGTTCACGAACTACCAGTTCTACGTGTCCGAGTTCGAAGCTTACGCCCGCGCGCAGCTTGACGATACCGACAGCGGCTACACCGCCTTTGTCTCCACCGGCAACGCCACGATCACCGCAGGCGACCAGCCACTGGATGAGGCGGCCAAGATGCCGCAAATGCCGACCTATCACCTGAAACGGGCCGACGGGTCGGGCATCACGCTGGTCAATATCGGCGTTGGTCCGTCAAACGCGAAAACCGCCACAGACCACATCGCCGTGCTGAGACCGCATGCGTGGCTGATGGTGGGCCACTGCGCCGGTCTGCGCAATTCGCAGGCGCTGGGGGATTTCGTGCTGGCCCACGGTTACCTACGCGAGGATCACGTGCTTGACGCCGACCTGCCGCCATGGGTGCCGATCCCGGCGCTCGCCGAGATCCAGATCGCGCTGGAACAGGCGGTGGCGCAGGAAACGCAACTGCAGGGGTACGAGCTGAAAAAGCTGATGCGCACGGGCACCGTGGCCACCTACGATGACCGCAACTGGGAACTGCGTGACCAGCACGGCCCGGTCCAGCGCCTGAGCCAAAGCCGCGCCATCGCACTGGATATGGAAAGCGCGACCATCGCGGCCAACGGCTACCGCTTTCGGGTGCCCTACGGCACGCTCTTGTGCGTGTCCGACAAACCGCTGCACGGCGAGTTAAAGCTGCCCGGCATGGCGTCCGAGTTTTACCGCAGCCAGGTGTCACGCCACCTGATGATCGGCATCCGCGCCATGGAACACCTGCGCGGCATGCCGCTGGAACGCATCCACAGCCGGAAATTGCGCAGCTTCGACGAAACCGCGTTCCTCTGAGCCACAGGCTCAGTGCATGTGAACGCGCTCGACCGCCACGGGGTCCGCCTCTTCGGCGGGGTCAAACACCGGATCAAGCACGAGGACCAGCCGCGTCTCGCCAGTGCCTTCGATCGGCGGCGAGCGATGCAACAGCCCACGGTCCGGCTCCGGCGCCCAGTTGGACCCGCGCAGCAGGATCGGCGCACCGGTCGGCACCGTATCGATCCCGGGTACGTCACCATCCTGCGCCTGCCCGTACTGCGTGCCCGTGCCGCGGTAGGTACAAACCAGCCTCGCGGTAATGGCATCGATGTGAAACCGGCGGCAGGCATTGGTTGTGACCACGTCGAGCCGCAGGCGCAAATACCGCACGCCCATAAGGGTGCCGAACGCATCGGCGAGCGCGGTGATATCATCGATCAACCAATCGCGATGGGCCCCAAGGGCCAGCCCGCTCATGTCGCAGAACTGCGTGACCACATCCCGCACGGCATTCCCCGGCACAATAACCCGCCCGCGTGGCAACGCCTCGGGGTCCAGCGCCTGCAACCACGCCAGTGTGTCGGGCGGCGTTTTGCGCCGCCAGATCAGCGCGGCGCAGTCGGGCGCCAGAAACCGCTTCAGCTCTGCTGCCGTATCAACGCTCGGGGCCAGCGACGCGTCCGCCAGCACGCTCATGCCGCCTGCTCCACCCGGCGCCACAGCGGGAACGGATCGGGATAGTCGGGCAGCGTGTCCGGGGCCAGTGCGATGTCCTCGGGCACAAGGCACGCGTCAAGCCGCGCGCGGAGCGCGGGCCAGTCGATGCCCGCGCCGATGAACACGATCTCTTGCCGCCGGTCACCCCAAGGTTCTTGCCAGTGCGCCTGCATATAGGCGCGCGCGCTGTCATGGGTGGGGCGGCGTTCCTCGGGGACGGACGCCCACCACGTGCCCAGTGGCGTCACGCTCGACAGCGCGCCTGCCAGCGAAAACTCGGCCACCCAGTCGGGTCGGGTCGCGATCCAGAAATGGCCCTTGGCCCGGATCACACCGGGCAGATCGCCGTTCAGCACCTCGAGGACTTGCTCGGGCACAAAAGGCCGCCGCGCACGATAGACAAAGGATGCCACACCGTATTCCTCGGTCTCGGGCGTGTGGTCGGCAAAGCCATAAAGCTCCTTGGCCCACATCGGATGCTCATGCGCCTGTTCGAAATCAAACAGACCGGTGTCGAGGATCTTGTCCGCAGGCACCACCGATTGATCGGTCTCAATGATCTCGGCATCCGCGTTCAAGCTGCGGATGATCTTGCGCGCGGCATCGGCACGTTCGGGGCCCGCATCCGTCACCTTGTTCAGGATGACGACGTCGGCAAATTCGATCTGGTCGGTCAGCAGATGGACAAGGGTCCGCTCGTCCTCTTCCCCCATTGTTTCACCCCGATCCCGCAGGAAATCGTGCGAGGAATAGTCCCGCAAAAGGTTCACGGAATCGACCACAGTCACC
Source organism: Pseudomonadota bacterium (assembly GCA_038532285.1). Classification (GTDB taxonomy): domain Bacteria; phylum Pseudomonadota; class Alphaproteobacteria; order Rhodobacterales; family Rhodobacteraceae; genus Tateyamaria. Next base: position 5,273 of record JBCBAV010000146.1, read on the forward strand.
ATCGTGTCCAGCCGCGCGACATCCGACAGGCTGTCGCCAAATTCGTCCCGGAAATCAAACGTCGCGGCCACGGGCAGCGGTTCGGAAATGCCGGTGGATTCGATCAGCAAATAGTCAAACCGCCCCTCCGCCGCGAGGCGCCGCACCTCGTCCAGCAGATCATCGCGCAGGGTGCAGCAGATGCAGCCATTGGACATCTCGACCAGCGTCTCGTCGGTCCGGCTCAGCTCGGTATCCGCACGCACCAGATCGGCGTCAATGTTCACTTCGGACATGTCGTTGACGATCACGGCAACGCGCCGTCCCTCGCGGTTGTTCAGCACCCGGTTGAGCAAGGTGGTTTTTCCAGCTCCAAGAAATCCGGACAAAACAGTCACAGGCAAACGGGCATCGGTCATGGGTCACGTTCCTTTTGGTCAGGCATGGGTGCGTGCGAGAGGTGGTGCTGCCAAAGTGTTATAATATTACACCTCGGAACCGCAAGGTACCGCAGCAAGAAATCTGACTCTAAAACGCCTGCGCCATCTCAACCGGAGCGACGTAGCGCAGCTGCCCGTTGCGCAGCGCTTTGCGGGCGTGGCGCACGCGCAGTGTCGGCCGTGCCGTCGGGCCGTATCCGCGCCCGTTCCTCGGATCGATTTGCGGAAACACCGCACACAGCGCGACCCGGTCCCTGGCCGCGGTCTCATAGACCGCAGGCCCGACAAAATAGCTCTCGCTCAGCACACCACATGCCCTGACAACCGCGTGGCGCGGCAACGCGAAATGAATGTATTCGACCATCTGTTTGCCCCGCATGTGCCGTACACCCCGCAAAACGGTCAGGGCTTTTGCAGGCACAAACGTGTCCGCAGGCTGCCCGCGCAAATCCCTGAAAACAAAACGGTGCTGCGGTGAAACGACCATGTCCTGTGCAGGCCGCCCCGTCGCAAATGCACCGGCCCGGATCAGCACCGGCTTGGCCTCGTCCGGCGCACCGATCAGACGCACGCGGCGTCGCGCGATCCAGCGAATGGGCTGCGCGCCATCATCCAGTGTTTCGACCAGATCGCCAACCGCCAGCGTGGCCACATCCCGCAACCCATCCGGGGTCGCAATCATGGCACCGGGCGTGAAACACATCATCATGGCATAATCTTCGGACGATCCGACCCCATCGTCGGAATCCGCCGGACTGCCATCGCGGCCCGTGACACCGACAAATGCGTCGCCCGGGTTCGGAACTGATCCATCCGGATAACCAAATCCGATATTGGTCCCGTCGATCCGGATCACCCAGACCTCGTTGCCATCCGCATCCAGCATCGAAAATTCGTTCTCAACCACCGAACCCGCGGCATAGGGGACCCCGTTGATCACCACATCCTGCGCCAGTGTCGCCGCGCCGCCCGTCTCGACATAGCCGTCTTCAAAGGCGTCATCGTCGTCGTCAATCGCCAGCAACGTCGATGCACCGCCATTGAACGTAAATGTCTCGCCCAGCCAATTCGGGGCATCGGGGTTGTAACCGCCATTGCCAGGATTGTTTGGATACGTGTCCCCCTCAAGATCGGACGGCGGCAGCGATGCCGGGGTCGTGTAAAGCGACCAGTCAAAGACTGAAATGTAATAGGGCATATCCTGCGCGCGACCTCTGTCCCGGCTTGTCATATCAGGGTTTAGGCCGGGTTAAACACGTCGCTGATGCCAGCGTTTTGCGGCCACGATACGGCGCAATTCGGTCCTACCTGCGGAGTTTTTCAGATCGCGCGCACCACCGACCCGGCAGCAAAGCGCCGCCTGTCCCGCAAAATCCACGGATTTGCGGCCTGAAAACGCCGAAAATAGCTGTTTTCTTCTTGCCAGCCGCCACTATTCGTTGTGTTTTCACACAACATTCCGTTACAAAACGGATCACAGGCCCAAGGGATCGGGCAGACGAAGGAGACAAAAATATGTCAAAACCAATGACCAAAACCCAGCTCGTCGCCGCTTTGGCCGAAGACATGGGGACAGACAAGAAATCCGCAAGCGCTGCACTGGACGCGATGTGCGGCCTGATCACCCGCGAAGTCTCGGGCGGCGGCGCAGTCACATTGCCGGGCGTTGGCAAGATCTACTGCCGCGAGCGCCCCGAGCGTATGGTGCGGAACCCCGCCACCGGCGAACAGTTCAAGAAAGAAGCCGACAAGGTGGTCAAGATGACCATCGCCAAAGCGCTCAAGGACAGCGTCAACGGCTAATTGCCCCGCGCCACGATGTTCAAAGGGTCACCTCATCGGTGACCCTTTTTTCATGGCCTTATGCTGGGCGGCGACGCGCCAGCAGCCCCAGCCCCAAAAGCCCACCCAAAAGCAAAACACCGGCCGCCGGAACCGGTACTGCCGTCGGCGCAAGAACCGCATTTTCGAGGGTCACAAACAACCCGGCCTGGGTTTGCACAGCATCGTAGTAGATCAAGTCGAACAAGACCTGATCGTCGGTGCCACTGGTATAGGTGATCTCAGTCAGGCCCAGCCCCCGCGGCGCGGTTTCGCTGCCCGGCTGGATTGCTCCATTGATCGATAACTGAAACCCGTCATCGGATGTGATCCCGAACACATTGTCGCCCGCGCTGACGTCCACAAGTCCGCGAAACCGAAAAATTGACCCGGCCACGGTTTGCGCGCTCAGATCATTGCCCAGATCATCCGCCAGTGCGCTGCCGATAAACGCATCCAGCGACAACGTCGGCGTCAGCAATCCCGTAAGGGGATCGCGGGGCTGTCCCACGGTCACTGCCGTATCAGCGACCGGTGGAAACGAGTTGTTCGGAAAATCCAGCACACTCACTTCGAAGGCCAGTGTCGGGTCCACCGATTGCACCACGCCCAGAATGTCCGTCTCGAATTCGAACGGGTCGGCGATAGGAGCGGTTGCAAGCCCCGGCACACGCTCGCGCGGGACCAAAGGAATGTCCCAAAACTCCGCGGAAAACGTCGCCGCCCACACCGACTGGGCTGACATGACACAAGCGAAAAGCACGGGGAAGGTAGTACGTTTCATGATCAATCTCCTTACCAAACCAGTCCTGCGTAGATACCACAGGCGCGGTAACGGACATGTGTCAAAAGCCCGGAACAGGCCGCATTTCGGCGCGCTCTGCAAACACCTGTTGCACTTGCCCAAGAAT
>JBCBAV010000147.1:0-8230 GCA_038532285.1 Pseudomonadota bacterium
GGCCTCGAGAAGCGCGTGCGCTACCGGGTACAGACACGTGCTTGCGACGGCGATCCGCACAACTGCGCGTCGAAAATCATCAAGATCATCCAGCGTCCGATGCGCGTGACAAGACCACTGGGGGCATCCGGGGCAAATCTGACGTCGCGTCTCTCAGCCGCCGCTGATCATCTCGGCACGCAACTTGTCCGAATGGTCGTCGCGTTGAACAGAGCGCAGGTTGCAAGTGTTCTGCCGCAGCCCCTTGTGGCAGCACCCTCCGACGCCCTGGCTCCCACCCTGTATCTCTACGACCCGGGCTACACTTCGTCTCTGCCTAGCCGGACACCACGACTTTAAGGCGTCAACATCCCAAACATTTACCGTCCGCCGTACAGCGCAAAGCCGCCCGCCGACCCCGCACAGTCCGGGTGGGACGACAGAGCGGTTGTGCATCTCCAGCTAAAACCGGTGTACGGTTTGGGCCGGCGGGCGGGCGCTTTTGCCGTCAGGCAAACAGAGCCGCACGACGACTTCATGCTGCTTGCAAACGACGCGCTTCGGTCCGTGCCAGATCGATCAACTCACGCATGTATGGCTTTTTACGCTCGTCAGACCGGACGGCGGCATAAAGTCGTCGTGTGATGCCATGTTCTGTCAAAGGTCTGGTCACATAGTCACTGGAATACTTCACCTCGCGCACCACCCAGTCGGGTAACACCGCAACCCCACGGTTGGATGCCACGAGCAACAAAATCACCGCCGTCAGTTCTGCCTGCCGCACTGCGCGCGGCTCCACCTTCGCCGGAATAAGAAGCTGGCTGAACACGTCAAGCCGGGTGCGTTCTACAGGGTAGGTTATCAGGGTTTCATCCCGGAAATCCTTGGCTTCGACAAAGGCTTTGCCCGCCAGCGGGTGATCCTTGGATGCCACAAAAACGGGCGCGTAATCAAAGAGTTCAACGAACTCGACGCCCTGCAATTCTTCCGGGTCCGACGAGACGACCAGATCCACCTCTTCCTTGATCAGGGCGGGCAGTGCGTCAAAGGCAAGACCGGGGCGAATGTCCACGTCCACATCCGCCCAATTGCGGCGAAACTGCTCGAGCACGGGAAACAGCCATTCGAAACAGGCATGGCATTCAATGGCAATGTGCATGCGTCCCGTGCTGCCCGCGCGCAGGCCCATGAATTCGTCCTGCAGCGCGTCGATCTTCGGCAGGATCTGTTCCGCAAGCCGCAACAGCCGCAGCCCGGCATCTGACAGGCGCAACGGTTTGGAACGCCGCACAAACAATTCGACACCCGCCTGATCCTCGAGACCTTTGATCTGGTGGCTCAGCGCAGATTGCGTGATGTGCAACGTATCCGCCGCCCGGGCAAGACCACCAGCATCGTGGATCGCCTTGATCGAGCGCAGGTGTCGAAACTCGATATGCATACAAACCTCATCATCATATTGAGAGTTATGAATTTGCTTCATGATAGCGGCTCTGCAATACCGGACACAACCCGTTGGAGACGTCCCCATGACCGCGCTTTCGTTTGAAACATTTCCGCCCAAATCGCTCGATGCGTCATTTCATCTTTGGGACACGGTGCAGGCGCTCGCACCACTGGCGCCCCGCTTCATTTCGGTCACTTACGGTGCTGGTGGCAGCACACAATCTCTGACCCAAGAGGCCGCACAAACGCTGCGCAAGACCTCGGGTCTGCCGGTCGCCGCGCACCTGACTTGCACGGGGCAAAGCCGTGGCGAAGTGCTTGCCACCGCTGCACGGTATGCGGACGCCGGAATCTCGGACATCGTCGCTTTGCGCGGCGACGGCACCGGCGGCGGCGCGTTCGCAGCGGAACCGGACGGGTTTTCCAATTCAGTCGAGCTTGTGCGCGCCCTTGCTGACATGGGCGGCTTCAACATCTGCGTCGGCGCTTATCCAGATGGCCACCCAGAGAGCGGCTCCACCCAGCAGAACATCGACTGGCTCAGGGCCAAGATCGACGCTGGCGCCACCGAGGCGCTTACACAGTTTTTCTTTGAACCAGATAATTTCCTGAGGTTCCGCGACGCCTGCGCGGCTGCGGGCATATCGGCACCGATCACTCCCGGCATCCTGCCGGTGACCAATTGGGCTCGGACCAAAGGGTTTGCCGCGCGCTGCGGCACTCCGATCCCGGCGCACATTGAAACGTCCTTTGACCGCGCCGAGCGGGAGGACCGTGCTGATCTTTACGCATTGACCCACTGCACCGATCTGTGCACTGACCTGATCGAAGAAGGCGTGGAAGCCCTGCACTTTTACACCCTGAACCGCCCGACCCTGACCCTTCAGGTCTGCCGCGCTTTGGGGCTGGTCGGCACAAACGCCGCACTCCACGTCGCCTGATACGCCACTCTCGACGCCGCTCTGCGCGCGGTCTAGCGTGCGCGAACACCACGCACGAGGCGACCATGCACGCAACCTCCCCTGCCGACCTGCTCCGGCCTGAACAGATTGCCTCGATGTCGGGGCTGGAATTCATGCAAGGCATTCTCGACGGAGTGCATCCCGGTCCACCAATTGGTGCTGCATTGGGATACAGGTTACATCACGTCGAAGCGGGCAAAGTGATCTTTCGCGGCGCCCCGAGCTTCGAGACCACCAATCCATTGGGCACGGTGCATGGCGGCTGGTACGGCACGCTGCTCGACAGCGCGATGGCCTGTGCCGTGATGACGATGGTGCCGAAGGGATCTGTGTATACCACACTGGAATATAAGGTGAATATCACTCGCCCAATACCGCTGGGCACCGAAATTGAGGCCGTTGGCACGACGCAGCACGCAGGCCGGTCAACCGGCGTCGCGTCGGGCGAAATACGGGGCGTTTCAGACGGAAAGCTCTATGCCACCGGCAGCACGACATGCATCATCATGAAAGCGCCAACTGCCTGAACGGGTCTGTCGTCGCCAAATCGTCAGGCAGCCGCGGCACGTTCCCCCTTTTCCCGAAGCGCAACCCCGCGTAAGGGCGAGAGATGTCCGACCGTGCTGCCTCCATGACCTATCCCGCCCACGCGCGCGCCATTGCAGTATTGGGCCTGCCGTTGATTGGCGGACATTTGGGGCAAGTGGCGATTGGTGTAACGGATACGGCAATGATGGGCTGGTACGGCGTGACCGAGTTGGCCGCGCTGACCGCGTCCGGGTCCCTGTTCTTTGTGCTCTTTCTGATGGGATCGGGTTTTGCCTGGGCTGTAATGCCGATGGTCGCGGCACACCATGCAGAGGGTGATGATGTGTCGATCCGTCGTGCCACGCGCATGGGGCTTTGGCTTGGCATCGCTTTTGCGGCCTGCGCCATGCCGCTGATGATTTTGTCGGAACCGCTTTTACGTATTCTGGGTCAGACGGACGCGGTCGCGCGGCTGGGGGCAGAGTATCTGCTGGTTGCCGGTTGGGGGCTGTTTCCCGCGCTCATCGTGATGACACTCAAGAGCTATCTCGCAGCACTTGAACGCACACAGATTGTTTTCTGGATCACCTGCGCCGGCGCCGTGATCAACGGATTGGCAAATTATGCATTGATCTTCGGCAATTGGGGAGCGCCCGAACTTGGCATGACCGGAGCCGCACTGGCTTCGGTTGCCACACAGTTGGTAATGCTGGCAGGGATTGTCGCTTACACTCAAATCGCCTTGCCCCAACACGCCATGTTCGCGCGAATTTGGCGCATCGATTCTGAGATGCTGGCGCGGGTCTTTCGCCTTGGCTGGCCCATCGGGCTGACGACACTCAGCGAGACAGGCCTTTTTGCTGCAACCGCGTTCATGATGGGCAACTTGGGCGAGGTGCCGCTGGCTGCGCATGGCATCGCGCTGCAACTGGCCTCGATCACTTTCATGGTTCACATGGGGCTGAGCAACGTCGCCACGATCCGCGTCGGAAACGCGATGGCGCGCAAGGATATCGAACATCTGGTGCGCGGCGCGCAGACCGTGATCTGGATGAGCGTCGCAATGGCGCTGGTCACCATCGTCTTGTTTGTATCCGCGCCCGAGCCACTGATCTGGCTGTTTCTAAGCGATGACAGCACCGACAAGGCCGCGATCATCTCTATCGGCGTGATACTTCTGGCCTTGGCTGCACTCTTTCAACTGGTGGACGGGGCGCAGGTGGTGGCCCTTGGCCTGCTGCGCGGGATGCAGGATACAAGGGTTCCCATGATCCTGGCTGCGGTGTCCTACTGGCTGGTGGGCATCCCGTGTTCCTATGGTCTTGGGTTCGTGCTCGGCTGGGAAGGTCCGGGCATTTGGGTGGGGCTGGTCGTCGGATTGGCCTGTGCAGGCGTCGCGCTGATGATCCGGTTCTGGCGCATCTCGCTGCCGGAATTGCGCGCCAGCACAGCCTCATCGCTGCACGCGTCGGGCTAACCCTTCAGCATCCTGTCCGCCTTCTTGCGGACAAGGACCGAGCGGAGATCATGCATCGCCAGCAAAAGCGCATCTGTGACCAACTCCAATTGCGCATCCGACGCCCGTGACTGCGCCCAGTGGGTTGTCAGGTTCAGGTAGTCCACCGCACGGTGGATATCGTCGATATCCCGTTCGGCCAGCGTCTGCGCGCGCGATGCCATCCATGCGCGGATCTCGGTCAGGTCTGCTTCGGTCAACTCCCGGTCGCCATGCGGTTTGACCTCGCCATTGCGGATGTTGACTATGGCGATCTGGTCCATCTCGATCCGGCGCTGCCGGTTCTCTGTGTCCACACGAAACACCGCCGCGCCGTTTTCACGCACGCGAAAGTAATACTCCGGCAGCTCTGTCGCCATCACCGTCCCTTTACGTCAGAAGCGCGCAAAACGCTTCGATCCGAGTGCAGGCCTCTTGGAGGGCGCTGTCCGATGTAGCGTAACTGACCCGGAAATGCGGCGAAAGGCCAAATGCCGCGCCAAAAACCACGGCAACACCCGAGTGTTGGAGCAGCGCCTCGGCAAAATCTGCGTCGGTTTCCAGCACCCGGCCATCCGGCGCACGCTTGCCGATCAGACCTGCGATGGATGGATAGACATAAAATGCGCCATCAGGCTTTGGACACGTGATCCCCGGGATTGCGTTCAACCGCGACACCACAAGATCGCGGCGACGCACGAAAATCTCATTGTGCGGAGCCAAAAATTCCTGCGTGCCGTTCAATGCTTCGACCGCAGCCCACTGACTGATCGAACAGGGGTTCGAGGTCGACTGCGATTGCACCTTGCGCATCGCCTTGATCAATGGCTCGGGCCCGGCCGCATAACCGATGCGCCAACCGGTCATAGCGTACGCTTTGCTGACACCGTTCACGGTCAGGGTGCGGTCATAGAGCTGCGGTTCGATTTCTGCAGGTGTGGAAAAGACGAACGCGTCGTAGACGAGGTGTTCGTACATGTCATCGCTCATCACCCAGACATGCGGATGGCGCATCAGCACATCTGTCAGCGCGCGCAGTTCACCGCGGGTATATCCCGCTCCGGTCGGGTTGGATGGCGAATTGAAGATCAGCCACTTGGTCTGCGGCGTGATCGCAGCCTCAAGCGCGCCGGGCGTCATTTTGAATCCATCCTCGATACCGCAACCAATGATCACCGGGGTCCCACCCGCCATCAGGACCATGTCGGGATAGCTCACCCAATATGGCGCCGGAATGACGACCTCATCGCCTGGGTTCAATGTGGCCATCAGCGCGTTGTAGAGGACCTGCTTGCCGCCCGACCCGATGCTGACCTGAGCGGGCGAGTAAGATAGTCCGTTGTCACGCTGGAACTTGGCCACGATTGCTTCTTTCAGTTCGGCAATCCCATCGACCGGCGTGTATTTGGTGCGCCCTTCGGCAATTGCGGCCTGCGCTGCTGCCTTTATGTTGTCGGGCGTGTCAAAATCCGGCTCGCCTGCGCCAAGACCGATGATGTCCTTGCCTTCGGCCTTCAAAGCCGCAACTTGCCCGGTCAAGGCAACCGTCGGTGACGGTTTAACGCGATTGAGCGACGCGGAAAGGAATGTCATTTGCAGCCCCCGGGGTAAAACGCCATAACGCGCCCTGTGATACAGGGGCCTAGGCAAAGGGCAACCGGAAAGGTTTGACATGGATGACAATGACGACTGGTACAGCCCGGAAGCCAGCACGTTCGGCGACCGCGTCGCTGGCGCCCGCGAAAAGGCAGGGCTCAGCCAGACCGAACTGGCCAAACGTCTGGGCATCCGCGTCGCCACCCTGCGCGCATGGGAAGACGACCTGAGCGAACCGCGCGCCAACCGGCTGTCCATCATGGCCGGGCTTTTGAACGTCTCGATGATGTGGCTGATCAACGGCGAGGGCGAAGGCGTCACTGCCCCCGACGACACCCCGCCCGCCGACGCGACGATCCGCGAGTTGATGATCGAGATGCGCGATCTGCGCGCCGATCTGCTGAAACGTGCCGAACAGGTTGGACGGTTGGAAAAACGCCTGCGCGCAGCGTTGAATGAGGGCTCTCATGTCTGAACCGCGAGAACACAAGGTCAAGCGCCTGCACATGCGGTCCATGCGCCGGGGCATCAAGGAAATGGACTTGATCCTGTCGGCATACGCCCGCGAGGAACTCGACGGCATGTCCGAGGCCGAACTTGCGCTGTACGATTCGCTTTTGAACGAAAATGACCAGGATCTTTACACGTGGGTGACGGGGCAGGTTGCGCCGCCGACGGAATATAGCGTCATGATCACGGCGATTTCGCAAGTTTTCCAAAAGTAATTTCAAGGCTTTGCGTCTTTAACCGAAAATTTCCGAATCCGACCGATGTTGCTTGTGAGCAGATAGAGTCGGAGACACCGATGAGCATTCATAATCAAGTCGCGCCGCCCCCCGGCGTCGCCAAACCAAGCGGCGACAAGGGATTCATGATCGCCTATCTTGAAGCGTTGTCGCTGGTCGAACGGCTCCACCGACTGCTGCTGGACGTGATCAAGGACGAATTTGAACGCGTCGGTGTTCTGGACATCAATGCGGTGCAAGCGCTTCTTCTTTTCAACATTGGCGAGAATGAAGTGACCGCAGGCGAATTGAAGAGCCGCGGCTATTATCAGGGCTCAAATGTCAGTTACAATCTCAAGAAGCTGGTGGAAATGGGCTACATGCACCACCAGCGCTGTGAGATTGATCGACGATCGGTGCGCGTGCGCCTGACTGAAAAAGGGCGAAATATCCGCGGCGTTGTGTCGGATCTTTTTGAGCGCCACGCAGAGGGGCTACAGGCCAAAGGAGTGCTCGGTCCCGAAGGCATCACCGAAATCACCGGCTCATTGAAACGGGTCGAGCGTTACTGGACCGATCAAATCCGCTATATCTACTGATCTCGTTTCTGTCCCTCAGGACGACGCGGCAATCGAATTTCATATGCGCCCTACGCGCAACAGCGGGTCGTTATGCGCTGTCACCGCGTGCCTTCCATCGCGCGGCCCAGCGCGGCACCCACCCAGTCAAGCGGGGCTGTGTGGCAACAGCCGGATGCAGGGTTTCAGACGGGTCTTTGCCGACCGTGCGTGCGCGACGGGTCACGAAATATCTTCCAAATCCGGAAAACGTGCCAATGGATGGGGCCGCGGCATCCTGCGGAAAGCGGTCCTGCCAATTCTCCGGTAGCGGCAAACCAAAGCTCTCTGCCTCTGACAACATCCAGACAAGCGATAAATTGGATAAGGGGCGCGCGCTTTCGCGCTGCGACAATTGCCCGCCAATGTCCCCGTGGGTGCCAGGAAACCACCGTTGTTCAAGATGACCTGACCATTCGGAAGACGTCTCCCACATCACGGGTGTATAAGCCACGCGCGTCTCGTCAAAGGCCAGTGCGTGAAGCCCACGTTTCACAGACCTGCCCAAATGATGGCTGTGAAATGCGTGGCGTGGCGCGCTCAACCGCCAAAGCACCGGCAGATTGACCCCCAGAGCTTTGACCGTATCCCAGACGCCGACCAATTCGACATCGATCGTTTCGTAACAATACTGCTGAGAAAACGCGCGCGCCGCAGCGCTGTCGGGCGTGCATTCATAGTGCCGGTACGCGGCGCGGACATTGCGGTGCGTCGCGTGTTCGGTTTTGAGCAGTCCAACCAGATCTATCACGCCAGCCAAAGACCGCACCGCGTATGCCCCACGCGAATAACCGAAAAAGAACACGCGATCCCCTGGCCTGTACCGCGGGATCAATCGGCAAATTCGTCGGGCTTACGGCTATTTGGCATCGCGGTACAGGC
>JBCBAV010000148.1:0-8073 GCA_038532285.1 Pseudomonadota bacterium
CAGCGATCTGGCGATCCGTATAGTTGGTCCGCAAAAGGGCATGAATGTCTGGCGACGACATAATCGGGTACCTGCCCATAACGTCGATATAGGTAAACGCCGCTTTGAGGCGCGGGTCGTCAAGAGTATCGACATAGTCGGGCGCAAAAAGGGCCTGGATTTCGTCTACGGCAACACCCATCTGCGCGAGCTGATAGGCACTGCGCGCGGTGTGGTGCCCGCTGCCCGACAGGATCATTTGGCGCAGCGTCAGCCGCCACTTGGTTTCTTCATCAAACATGGCGTCGGCGTGGATCATGGCATCTGCAATGAGTAGGGCATTGTAAAAATCTCTTAGGTTGCTGATGTCGATCTTGTGCCGGTCGTAGAACGGCATTGCGGCGTCTGCGTCGGGTACGGCGGGTGCCTCCGCGAATGCGACCGAAGACATCATCAGCGCGGCGGCATAAGTTGTTGTCCGCAAAATGGATTTGAGCTGCATCGGCTTACTCCCCCTCAAACAGAGTTACGAACATGCCGTTCGGGTTTGGCGCATGGCTTGGAACAAGTTGGAGAACGTCCCAGTGTTCGGTGATTTTTCCCTCTGCATCAAAGAGGTACATGTCGACGGCGGCCATCCCCATGTCATCGGGACTGTCGTTGTCGAGGTTACGAAAATTGACATGCGCCATTGCTGAATCGCCGACGACAATCACTTTGTGCACATCAATTGCGACCGGGTATTCATCGACGGACCCTTTGAACAACATCGCCAAAGGCTGACGCCCATTGGGTAGCATGGTGCTGTGCTGAATGTATTGGTCAGACACGTATTCACCGACACTCTCGATGCTTGGTCGGGTCGCGAGCACTTCGTAGAACTCGATGATGCGCTCGGCGCGCGCCCGGTCCGCATCATTGTTGACCATGATATGTGTCTCAAAGCCCTGAGGAATGGTGTTGCGGTAGATGAAACCCTGATCCTGTGATCGTGTGGGAGGAGTAAAGGGGTCATTGTCCTGCGCCGTCGCGCTGAGCGTGGTCGCAAGTAGTATCGCCGACATGGTGAGTACTTTGGGGGTCATGATGTCCTCGTTTATGTATTTCGCCGGATTGAGTTCGGACGGCTTGAAGCCTGCGCGCTGTTAAGGCGACATGGACCGGAATTTTTCCGAGCTGTGTGTTTGGTCAGTCGAACAAGTCTCGTGCCGCGTCCGCGACGAGTTCCGGCTTTTCGGCCTGGATGAAGTGGTTGGCGTCGACGATCAGAACTTCGCCATCAGGCACCAGATCAGCCGTTTCCCAGTACTCTTCTGGCCGCTGCCCGGGGTCGTGCTGCCCTTGCATGAAGACAACCGGCATTGTCATGCGTGGGAACACTTCGGCCAGTCTGAACTCCAGTTCTTTGTCAAAACTTGCATCGGAGTAACGGACCGCGGCAGCTGCAGCAGTGCCCGCAAATCCATACTCCCAAGCGGCACGCGCCAAGTGTTCCTCGCTCATCTCAACTGAAAAATAATTACTCTCAAAAAGGTCCCGCATGAAATTGGGTTGAGTGTGGAACGCAACGTCTGTCATTGCCTCATGGTTCGGTCGCGGAAATCCGTGTGGCTTGTCAGCCGATTGCTGCATCCGCAGGTAAGCGAGGATGCGCGGATTAACGTCCTCTTGGGCGACCATGTGATCCCCGATGACGGCTCCCCTATCGTGGCCAACGAGATTGAAGTTCTCAACGCCAATTTCGGTCATAAAGGCCGCGACCCCGGTGGCCACACCGCCATATGTCAGATCAAGATCCAGTCGTTTGTCGGATTGACCATACCCTAGTGTGTCAACTGCTATGACATAAAAGTCGTCGGCCAAATATGACATCACTTCGTGCCACGACCACCAAGTGTCGGGGTGCCCGTGCACAAACAAGATGACTTCATCTTCCGGGTCCCCAGCGGTGACGAAATGCCAGACGGCGGCGTTGGCTTCCACGTACCAATGCGTGCCAAACACATTGTTGGCCAGATATTCGATTTCACCGTGCCGGCTGACCGTTCCTTCTGGCGGTTGTGCGGCCGGATATCTGATTTCATCGGTGATTTGAGCGAACGGGTAAGGTGTGTAGGGATCGGTTTCTGTGGTTTGCTGCCCTGAGGCCGCGCCAAGCGCACTTACAGAAACGATCGCCGCGAGAAGGATCGAACGGGTCATGAGGAACCTCTTGCCAGGTTGCAGTGTAAGGCTAGCCTGACACATTCCCGTTCGTTCGATAAAGCGCAGCTGCCGCGCATCCTGTGCGCGCTGATTGTTCATTTAGAGTCAGATATCCGCTCATGCGTTCGCTTTTAGCTCTTGTCGCGCCCAATCCAGGCGGCAAGACCGAGTGCAGCGATCAACAGCATCGTAAAAACCGAAAACAGGAACATGTTGGACTCAACGCCCGCGATCGTATGTGTATGACCGTTGGGGTCCACAAGTGCACCGCCATATGCCGGGCCAAAGACTGTGGCGATCCAGAATCCGACGGCGAACATGAGCCCGAGAAAAATAGGTACTAACACCTCATCGCGCCACCACATCAAGTACAGTGAGATGAGCGCTACGCCTGCAGAAAAAGCGAGAAACCAGGCACCGTGAAATCGCGCATGCCCGCTCCACAATGGGTTAAACAAGTGAGTCTCGTTCAAGTCCGCGAACGCAGGCACGAAGCCGTAAAAAGCGGTCAGCGCACTGACACCGATTTTGAGGGCGAATTGGAGTGTTTCATTGCCCATATTAAAATCTCAGGGTTCTGCGCGGTTTCACGGTACTGATTGTCCGTGGCCGAGATTTGTTCTGACGGTCAGAGCGCTGCATCGACAGACAGTTTCTTCAAAAGACTTGCCTGAACGCTCGAAGCAACGGCGAGTTTCGGCGCCGCTTTTTCCTTGCCATTGGTGATGTAGATGCCGGTGCGTCCACCAAACCTGTCCGGTTTCGCAGCATTGATCATCTTTCCCGCCTGCTTTTCAGGCTTGTTGAACAGAAGCGGCACAAAGAACTTCAGGATGCCTGGCATTGCATCGCTGGTCTTGGTCATTGGCGTAACTACAGCGCCCGGACAAACCGAACGCAACATGATGCCATCCTGTTCCAGGTCCGGCGCCATCGCCGTACCCATGGTGGTCAGTGCCAGCTTGGTGGTTGCGTAAACACCGGTTAGCCCGCCGATGTCCGCAGGGTTCGACAACATGTCGACGTCAAGTGACTTCGCGGCATTGTGCGCCGCGGACGTGGTGTTGACGATCATGGTCTTTGGTGCCCCTGCTGTCCGTTTCAGCGCAGGGCGCAGGCACTCAAGCATGACATATGGGGCCAGCGTGTTTACTGCGTAATTGGATTCATGGCCTTGGGCGCTCATGACACGCTGCGATGTCAAAACGCCGGAATTGTTGTAAAGGGCGTCGATGCTGGAATGGATCGCCAATATCTCGTGTGCGGACCGCTTGATCTGATCCGTGTCCATGAGGTCAGCCTGGACCAGATCCACTTTGGCCTCGGGATGTGCGGTATTAAGGTCCGTCTTTTGCTGCGACGCTTTTTCGGCGCTTCGGTTGACAAGTACAAGATCCCAACCGCCTGCTGCGAGCTGCTCTGCTATTGCGCCGCCGATGCCTCCGGTAGAGCCAGTGATCACTACGACTTTTCTATCCGACATACTGCGTTCCCTTGTTCCGTGAGTGGTGGTGGGGCAAAGCGCCGGTCAGGTGAGAAGCCCTTTGATCGCAGCATCAATGCCTGCGATGTCGTCATCCTTGATCAATGTAGTCCCGTCCCATGCTTCACGCCACAGGCCAACGCCGTACTTGCCTTTGATGTCCATGCCAAAAAACGGGGCGGTAAACTCTTGCGTCTGAAGCACATTGGCACCTGCGCGCGGACCGGGCGTGGCGGCGAGTAAGACGATAGGCTTGTCCTGCCACACCTTCTGGTCGATC
The DNA here is from genome assembly GCA_038532285.1 of Pseudomonadota bacterium. Taxonomy (GTDB): domain Bacteria; phylum Pseudomonadota; class Alphaproteobacteria; order Rhodobacterales; family Rhodobacteraceae; genus Tateyamaria. Next base: position 3,948 of record JBCBAV010000148.1, read on the forward strand.
CGGCTCATCCAATCATAGATGTTCTTCCAAGCTGCGGTGACATAGCCGTTATACTCCGCGAAGGATACGATAAGCGCGTCTGCTGCGCCAATCTTGTCAAAGAGCGTTTGGGCAAGCGGATGCACACCATCAGACTTTTCGCGATCCATCGAGTAAATAGGCATTTCGTAATCGTTGATGTCGATGAACTCGATTTCGACGCTGGGCGAGAGCTTCACAAACCGCGCAGCGGCATACCCCACCAACGCCCCATTAACAGACTGGCTATGGTTTGACGCTGCAAACGCGAGGGTTTTCATATCGTGGCTCCCCTGTCGACTACAGTGGATGTAGCCGTCTGCCAGTAGTGCCTCAACACCACCAAAAGCGCATTGGATGCGCGTTGGTGCGACAACAAGAGGCTTTCAATGCACTTGAGGCCGCATAAATACGCTTCAGGAGGCCAAAATGGACCACTGGACAGAAATTCGCACTGCCTATGGTGTGGCCCGCTCAGGCACTGTCAGCAAGGCGGCACAAAAGCTTGGTGTGCACCGCGCAACTGTGAACCGACACATTGATGCGCTCGAGGCGGAAATCGGTACACGCCTGTTTTTGCGTCACCGGCGCGGCTACGAACTGACTGATGCGGGGCGTGAGTTCATGGAGATTGCCGAGCGCTCTTATGACATGCTCGAAGATTTCTTTGGCAGGATACGGGTGCAAAGCGCCGATGTTGAGGGAGAGGTTATCGTTGCCACGCTCTTTCCCCTGACGGACTTGATCTTGCCCGCCATCCTCGAGTTTCGACGCCGCCATCCAAAGACGCGGGTGCGCGTGACAACCGGAGATGAGCTGGCCCGTTTGGAATTGGCCGAAGCGCATGTCGCGTTGCGGGTCGGATCCAAGGCGACCAACGCAGACTACGTCGTTCAGCCATTCTGCACGCTCGATTTCGCACTGTTTGCCCACCGCACCTACATTGACCGCCATGGCAGGCCGCAGGGGCAAGACTTGACCGGTCACGCCTTGGTCGGCAATCCAGACGCGCACAGCGCAGCCCCTTTCGAGGTCTGGCTTGCAACGAATGTAGACCCTGAACAGTTGGTGCTTGTGTCCGCAAATCCAAAAGTTCTCGAAGACGCGTTGCGCAGTGGAGAAGGTATTGGCTTTATGCCTGTGTCTTACGCAAGAACTCTTCCGGATCTCGAACAAATTGTGCCTGCCTTACCGGACTGGCAAGTAGAAAGCTGGCTCGTAACCCACGTTGACGTCCACCGCACAGACAAGGTGCAGTCCATGTTGAATTGCCTCAAGGCGCTTGTGTTCGCGACGTGACACCCTTCCGGCCTTGTCTCTAGGCTGCGCGTCTGGCCAAGACCATGATTGCGGCATGCAACACAATCACAACCAAGGCCGCAACGGCGTGGATCGCAACCGGAGCGGGCACCATTCGAAAGATCCAAATCGAACAGGGAACGAAAAGAAAAACAGCTGTCCACAGCCCTGGATTGTAGGTGCGAAACTTGATCGCCCAAACAATGTGTACAAACCCGTTGATTGCCAGCAAATAGGCCGCCAGGACACCCCATGCCGGGTTCGAGGAAGACAGGTAAAACACCGCCAAAAGAAAGAACCAGACGAATACGACGTTGATGATCCAGATGTCACGTGGCCCCAGCCCGCGCCTGTCTTTGCCCATCATCTCATTCAGGTAAACGGCAAACCGGTTGTTGTCGTGCTCTTCAAATTGGTGGACCATATAGATCGGCAATGACAGGAAAACGGACAGCTCTATGGTTGGCCCGATAAAGGGATACAGCCCTAGAACGAGCAGGGCGAATGGTGGGGCGGCGTAGGCCCAATTTTGAAAGAAGCGATCAAGCATTGGGCACTATCACTGTTTCACCTGTTCCCTCGGAGTAAAATCCAAACTTTGCATCCAGGGCAGCGGCGCTTGGTTTGAAGGCCAGTCAAAAAGGCGACCAGGCCGATTACCCGCTAAGTCTTCGAGCCGTTCGTCGATGGCAAGTGTATATCGGGCAGCTTTCCATGCTGCACGCGGGGTAAATTCCCAAAGCTCCTCTTCCGGCCCTAGCGCAACTGCGCCCGGCACAGTGCTGCCGTCTTTGTCCAAAACCCGAATGCGGAACGCCATTGACAGGTGATCATGTGCGCTACCGAGATCAACGCGCAAGGTATCGACGCTGTGCGCCCTAGGTGTGACGATGGTCCAACGCGCAGGATCAGGGGGGGCTGTGTCTGCGTTTTCGACAGCAAAGCTATGCTGCGTGTCTTTTCCCAAAGGGCAGCCTGTTGTATCGAATGCGGAGCCAGACACATCCAGTATGTAGGACTCGCCAGCAACCAGCGCCCGACCCAAACTCTCATTCGCAATTAGACCGGTTTTGACCCGGCCTGGATCGAGCAATAGTGTCAGCCGTCTTCGGTCCGGCGACCACAGGTCCGCGCGATTGGTGAGGAAAACGCCCGCCAACGTCACGCCATCACTTTTTAGAAGCCGCACATGCTGCAGGCCCGCATCCGCGCTCATGGAGCGTGGGTAATAGACGTAGACCCGCAAGAGGTTCTCAGGCAGCACTATGGCGGTTGGATAAATGTCAACGCCTGTTGCAGGCGGGCATGCCGCCTGCGCTAGTGATCCTGAGGCAAAGAACGCAACAAAAGCCGCGCAGAGGTGCAATTTCATTGACGAATTTGTCCCGGAAAACCCTCGTCCGCCTTTAGCATGTTCTGGAACATGCGCACCCCTATTGACATCGGATCATCCGCATAAGCGTAGTCAGGGAAGTTATATTCACTGATGAAGTCACTCAGCCGGAAGAATGATCCTTTCCGAGAGGACACCAGTTCCATCGCCCCTGTGTCGAGATCGCGGCGCAACGCCAGCAAGAACTGAGCGTCCTGGTCAGCAACGTGCAGAACGCCCGACAAAGGCAGAGGCGTCGTTTGGACGCCGGACGTGGCGCCGAGGTAGGGCACAGGTTCGGAAAGTCCTGGGCCCGCGGCGGCAGCGCTCAAGTCACTCAGCGTTACAAGGTCGGCGTCCATTTCCCGATTCACAACCAACACGTACTTGGACACATTTCCCTGAGGATCCGCAGCGTCGAAAGAAATGACGTCCAGCGGCGTATTCCCATATCCCAACTCAGCGATGGTTTTACCTGTCACATGCGCGCCGTCCGCCAGCGCGTCCACTGGGATCGTCACCAAGGGCGTGCAGGTATACGCGGCAACAGCCGTCGCAACGCCGTCCAGATCGACCACGGTCATCGCGCGGATTGGTGCGCGGGTTTCATTCTGGTTGTGAGCCGCATGGTAGATTTCAACGCTGCTGGACGACGCGGTCGCCTCAAAAGGAAATGGCACACGGCGCAATGTCGAGGCGAATTCGCCCGTGGATATTCCAGAAACGAACAACTCACCATTGGCGTAGTCCAAGTCGGTGACGGTCAAAGTCGCGGCGGGTATATCTCGCCAAAAGGTCACGTCCTCATCCGCGGTGTCCTCAAGCTCAAAGCTGGTGGACGACAGGGCTTCGAGGTCAATCCGTTCGACGGTGCCGTCGCGAGCAATGGACACAACCGCCACCGTCTCAACCCCATCGATCATACCTGTCACGGAGACGTATGCGTCACGCGTCACCGGATGCACCGCCAAGTCCCCATACACCAAACGCCCCGTCGCACCCAAAACATCGCTGACCAGCGGATCCAGATCCAGCAAATTGAACGCTGCATCCTGCTTTGGGGCTTCACCGCTTTGAGGCAGCGTGAAAGCATGGATTGCGCCGCTCAGCTGATCCGCGACGAAAAGTGTGTTGTCGGGCCCGAATTCAAGCAGGCTGGCCGACTGGGGAGCTTCTGCTGCAGCGAGCACGGCAGTCAGAGCAAGAGTGCCTGCAGTGAGAAGTAGCGACGAACCGTTCATGTTGAACTCCTGTTCTGAGAAAGAGCGAACCCGGAAAGACGTGTGGGCCGAGACAATCAAAGGAGACATCTGATCTTGTGATCGCGCAACTCGTATGGACGCGCGCAGCATGCGCGTGAGTGCGACATCACCAAGCGCATCATCCGTGCAACGAACGGCCAGCGCCGATTGATACTGTCGGGTTCAGTCGGCCAAT
>JBCBAV010000149.1:0-7887 GCA_038532285.1 Pseudomonadota bacterium
ATGTTCCCGGTGACGTGCAGATCCGCGGACAGAATCGACGCGGGCGGTTTTGCCTTGGGCGCGCTGGCCTTGAACTCGCTCTGGCCCGCGGGTTTGGCCGGGGCTGGCGACGCAGGGGCAGGGGCGGCCGGTTTGCCAGCATCAGCCGAAGGGGCGGGGTCGTTGATTTTGCTCTTAGAAAACATCGTTTGCTGCCTTGATATAGATCATCGGGTTCACGGCGCGTCCGTTGACGCGGACTTCGTAGTGCAGATGCACGCCGGTGACCCGTCCGGAGGCTCCCATATCACCAATCCGATCCCCGCGCGAGACCTTTTGACCAACTTTCACGCGAAGACGCGACAGGTGGGCATAGCGGGTCTCGATCCCGAACTGGTGCTGGATTTTGACAAGCCGGCCATAGCCCGACTGCCAACCCGCGTGGGTGACCACGCCGTCGGCGGTGGCATAAAGCGGTGTGCCTAGCGAAGCGGCAAAGTCGACGCCATTGTGCATCCGACGGCCACCCGTCTTGGGATCACGGCGCGTGCCAAAACCCGAGGTAAAGCGGAACGAGTTTTTCACCGGCGTCGCGAACGGCGCTTTCTGCGCGGCGATGCGGTACAGGTTCAGCGTGTCCATCTGATCCAGCAGACGATTGGCGCGCAGCGTATCGGGGCTGGGTTCCTCGCCGCTGGTTGAGAAACTCAGCGGGGTCAGCGGGCCGCCCTGGCCGGAATAGCCACGGCGCACCTGTTCGATAATCTGGTCTGTGGGCATGCCCGCGGCGCGGAACATCTTGTCCAGCGGTGCCACGGACACGGTCATTGCCTCTTCGAGCTGGCGAAAGATCTGGTCGTTCTGTTCTTCCATCAGCGCGATCTGTGTGGCCATCTCGTCGGCGGCCTCGAGGGCGGCGCGCGCGTCCTCGACGACCTTGTCGCGTTCGGCGGCTGTCTCGGCCAATGCGGCAGCCACAAAATCCATAGGCGCCACGCCACCAACCCCGGCCAGGGCCGCGCCGCCTGTGCCACCTTCGATTTGTGCCTCGAGCGTCGCGAGCTGCTCACGGGCTTCCTCGCGCTCTTTCATGGTGCTGCGCAGGGTCGACTGGATCACGTCGATCCCGGTTTCCAATTCGCGCCGCCGGGTTTCGGATTCCAGCAATTGCGACTGCATGACCGAGATTTGCGCGAGGGCCGCGTTGAACCGTTCCTGCGCGGCCAGCGCCTCTTCGGCGCGGGTGTCGCGCTGATCGGCAAGTGCGTTCAGGCGCGCCTGATAGGTGCGCTGGTCGCGCTTGGCCTGCTCGCGGAAATTGCCCGACCCGATGCTGTCCATCAACAGGATAGCCGTTGCCACGATGGCCCACGCCACCACGAACGAACTGCCTGCAAACGCGATCAACTGCGTTTCGGACCGCAGCCTGATAAACCGCGTATCATCATCAGATTTCAGGAAGACACGGCGTTCTGGAAAATACCGTTCCAGCGTTGCGTGTAGTTTGATGCCGAGGCGTGTGCGCAACAGCTTGTTCCTTGTCCATCCCAGTTCTAGCGCCGCACCCCCTAAGCCACGGCCGCCTGCGGCAGGGTTTTAATTGCCGGTGCGGCACGGGGCAAGGGTGCAGTCTGAAACGCAGAATTGCCGCTGCGTAAAGGTTTCAGGTCGGCGGGAAACTGCCGACATTCCATACGGTTCAGTCTGCGACCGCCAGGGGCCAGTAAAAGTCCGGCGGCAAACCCGCTTCGGCGCGCTTTTCCTCGTTGAAGGGCGGCTTCAAGGGACTGTGGAAATAGGTCTGCACCAGATCGTGAAACGCGTCCTTGGGGTCGCGGTCGGCGCGTCCGCACAGGAAATGGAACCATTTCGACCCATAGGCCACGTGCGACACCTCCTCGGAATAGATGGTTTCAAGCGCGGCGACGGCGCTGTCGGCCCCGGCCTTGCGAAACAGCGCGATCATGCCCGGCGTTACATCCAGCCCCCGCGCCTCGAGCACCATCGGCACAACGGCCAGCCGCCCCATGAAGTCGTCTGCGGTATCCTGTGCCGCGCGCCACATACCGGCGTGCGCGGGCAGGGCGCCATAGTGGCTGCCCAATTCCTCAAGACAGTCGCACATCAGGTTGAAGTGCTTTGATTCCTCGTCCGCTGCCTTGACCCAGTCGTCATAGAACCCGATGGGCATCGGCACATGCGTGAACCGTGCAATGATGTCCCAGTGCAGATCGACCGCGTTCAGTTCGATATGCGCCACGGCATGCAGCAGGGCGATGCGCCCCTTTTCCGAACCCGGCTTGCGCTTGGGCACGTCGCGCGGGTGCAGCAGTTCCGGCGCTGCGGGCCGGGCGGGATGGTCGGGCGGGGTGGCCGTGCCAATCACCGGATTGGCCCCGGTGGCCCGTGCGGCGCGCCACTGGGTGGCGAAATGGCGCGACAGGGCGGTTTTTTCCCGCCCGTCCGCCGTCCTCAGGACCGCGTCGGCCATCTCCGCCAACGGCTGCATCACAGCGCCTCGACCGCGGCCAGAACGGCCTCTGCATGGCCGGGCACCTTCACCTTGGGCCAGACCATTGCAACGTCACCATTGCCGTCGATCAGGTATGTGGTGCGCTCGATCCCCATGTACTTTTTGCCGTACATGTTCTTTTCCTTCCACACGCCATAGTCCTCGCAGACCGTTCCGTTCTCGTCTGACAAAAGCGGCACGCTCAAATCCTTCTTGGCGCTGAACTTGGCGTGGCTGGCAACCGAATCCTTGGACACGCCAAACACCTTGGCGCCCGCCGCCTCGAACGCTGCCAGATGTTCGGAAAACGCGATCGCCTCCTTGGTGCAGCCGGGCGTGTCGTCGCGCGGGTAGAAATACAGAACCACCGGCCCGCCCTTGAGGTCGGACAGCGTCACGTCGGTGCCATCGCCCCGCGGCAAGGTGAAATCCGGGGCAGGTGAGGAAATATCGAGCATTTTCGGCGCCTTTTTGATGCTGTGAAAGATGTGACTGGCATGATAGCCCTCGAAGCACGAGATTAAAGCCATGAGCAGTGCAGAACCCACAGCAAAGGACGCGCGCCGCGCCGCCCGCAAGGAACGGCGTCGGTTCTGGCGCCGTCACGGCCTGCCCAATCTGGTGTTTTCTCTTGTTCTCGCGACGGTAGCCGGCTGTGTGCTCTACTTGCTGATGGGACGGCCGGTGCATGCGCCGCAATGGCTGGTGGACCGCATCCAGACCCAGGTGGCGGCCAGTACCGATCAGGGCTCGCTTGCCTTTGACACGCTGGATTTCGTGATCGAAGACTTCTCATACCCCCGTGTCCGCATGAATAATGTGCGCGTGCTTTCGGCGGCGGGCGATGAAATTGTCGGCTTTGCCGAAATGCGCGCAGGTCTGTCGCTTCCCGCACTCTTGTCGGGTAAGTTCGAACTGACCAGCGTCAATGTCAGCGGCGTCTTTGCAAGCCTGCGGCGCGAACGTGACGGGTCGGTGGTGCTGTCTGGCGGATTTGATCTGGGCGCACCGGCGCGCCAAGAGGCGAGCTTTGGCGCCTTGATTGAGCGGCTGGACACACTTCTGGAGCAACCCGAACTGGCACAGCTGCGCAACGCGGAAATTCAGGCGCTGACACTGCGGCTCGAAGATGCGCGGCTGGGCCGCGCGTGGACCATTGACGGCGGCCGCGTTCGTGCAGAACGCAGTGGCGCAACGCTGCGGCTGACCTCGAACCTCGCCTTGCTCAGCGGCGGGCAGGGGGTGGCAACGCTCGATGCGAATTACAGCAGCCAGATCGGCAGTACCGCGGCCCAATTCGGTCTAAACGTGACCGACGTGGCGGCCGCGGACATCGCCGCAATTGCCGCGCCGCTGGCCTGGCTCGACGTGCTGCGCGCGCCTATTTCGGGGGCGATGCGCGGCGGCATCGACGCGACGGGCCGTCCAACCGAACTGTCTGCGACGCTGTCAATCTCCGAAGGCGTGTTACAGCCCACCGACGCCACCCGCCCGATCCCGTTCACATCCGCGCAGACCTATCTGGCCTACGATCCCGCCTCCGGCGTGATGCGGTTCGATGCCCTTTCGGTGGCCAGCGACTGGATTACGGCGCAGCTGGAAGGTCAGACGTTGCTCAACATCACCGATGCTGACGGGCTGACCGACCTGGTGGGCCAGTTCCGTGCCTCGCAACTCTCCGCCAACCCCGATGATCTTTATGCGCAGGCGATCAGCCTGGATGGCGCGGGCGCTGATTTCCGGCTGTCGTTCAATCCGTTCCATCTTGAGGTCGGGCAGGTCATTTTTGAGGATGAGGGTCAGGCGCTGGTGGCCCATGGTGACCTGCGCGCCGAGACCGGCGGCTGGGCCTATGGGCTTGATGCGCAGATGGACGGGCTTGCGCCCGCGCGGCTCATCGAGCTGTGGCCCGAGATCGTCGCAACTAAAACACGCGACTGGATCGCCGAAAATGTCCTTGGCGGGCAGTTGAGCGCGCTTGATTTCGTGTTGCGCGACGCGCCCGAAAGCGATCCGGACATCTACCTCAGCTTTGACTACAGCGACGCCGACGTGCGGTTCATGAAGACCCTGCCACCGCTGACCCGTGGCCGCGGCAGCGCGAGCCTGCTGGACGGCCGGTTCGTGGCGCTGGTCGATCAGGGACAGGTGACGGCGCCGACGGGCGGTGTGATCGACGTGGCGGGGTCGTCTTTCATCGTACCCGATATCGGCGTTAAGGACGGCGCGCCGGGCGTTGTGCGCCTCATACTCGACGGCCCGGTGCCTGCGGCGTTGTCGTTGTTGGATCAACCGCCGCTCAATGTGATGCAAAAGGCTGGCCTTTCGCCTGACATTGCCAGCGGTCGCCTGCAGGCCCAGGGCACGCTGTCCCTGCCATTGCGCAAGGGAATCGACACCGATGAAATCCGCTATGACGCCACTGGAACCGCCTATGACGTGTTCAGTGACGGGCTGATTGAAGGCCGACAACTGCGCGCGGACAGTTTGCAGATCGTCGCCAGCGACGCAGCGGTGACTGTCGCCGGTCCCGGTACGCTCGAGGGGATCCCGTTCGAGGCGACCTGGCGACAGCCGATCGGGCAGGGGCCGCAGGCCAGCACCGTTACCGGCCAGATCGCCCTGTCCCAGGACGCCGTTGATGCGTTCGACATAGGCCTGCCACCGGGGTCCCTGCAGGGAACCGGACAGGGTAGCTTTGAGGTTACGCTGCCCGCAGGCGGTGCGCCACCAACGTTGTCGCTGACCAGCAATCTCGCGGGTCTGGGGCTCAGCATCCCGGCGCTTGGGTGGTCAACTGGGCAGGCGGCGACCGGCAGTTTCTCGACCGACGTCACGCTGGGCGCGACGCCGCGTGTCGATCGCATCGCGCTTGATGCCGGTGGGTTGCAAACTGCGGGCACCGTCACCTTGCGGGACGGCGGCGGGCTGTCCCAGGCACGGTTCGACCGGGTGCGGTTGGGCGGGTGGCTCGATGCGCCGGTTGACCTCGCCGGGCAAGGCCCGGGCCGTCCACCCGCGATCACCGTGCGCGGCGGAACGCTGGACCTGCGCGCCGCGAATTTTGGCGGCGGCGGTGGCAGCGGTGCCAGTCAGAATGGCGGACCGATCAGCCTTGCGCTCGACCGGCTGCAGGTGACCGACACAATCGCCATCACCGGCATGCGCGGCAATTTCAACACCAATGCCGGGTTTCAGGGTGAATTCACCGGCGCCATAAACGGTGCCGCCCAGATCGAAGGGCAGGTGATCCCGCAAAACGGTCGCAGCGCGGTGCGCATCCGCGGTGCTGACGCAGGCCGGGTCGCGGCCGCGGCGGGACTTTTGAAACAGGCGCGGGGGGGTGATCTTTCGCTAACCCTGCTGCCCGTGGGCGAGGCCAGCTTCGACGGCACGCTCGACATCAAAAACACCCGGATTCAGGACGCCCCCGCAATTGCTGCGCTGCTCAATGCGCTTTCCATCGTCGGGCTGCTCGAACAGATGGGCGGCAATGGTATCCACTTTCAGGAGGTCGAGGCGAACTTTCGCATGGCGCCATCGGCCATCACGATCACCCGCGCCAGCGCCGTGGGTCCATCCATGGGGCTCAGCATGGATGGCACGTATAACGTCGGCTCCAAGGTGCTGGACATGCAGGGCGTGATTTCACCCGTTTACGTGCTCAACGGCATCGGCAGCATTTTCACCCGCAAGGGCGAGGGGTTGATTGGGTTCAATTACCGCCTGCAGGGCCCCGCAAGCAGCCCGCAGGTGTCGGTCAACCCGCTGTCGGCGCTCACGCCGGGTATGTTCCGCAACCTGTTCCGCCGCCCCCCACCCGAAGTGCAGGGCGGCGCGGCCGCAACCACGCCGCAGGCATTTTCCGATCAGGACGAGGCCACAGGCGAGACTGCGGCTGAACGCCGCCTGCGCGAGGCCGAAGAGGCGCGTGACGAACGCTAGGCTCTGCGCTAGAGGGCGGCCCATGAAACTCAGCGATTTCGACTTTGACCTGCCCGATGACCTGATCGCGACGCGGCCCGCCGTGCCGCGATCCTCGGCCCGGATGCTGGTGGCGGATGGGGACAGCATCCAGGACCAGATCGTGACGGATCTGACGCGATGGCTGCGTCCCGGCGATCTGCTGGTGCTCAACGACACCCGCGTGATCCCTGCGCGGCTGGCGGGCAGCCGCGCACGCTGCAGCGCGCAGGGCGATACCACCGCCCGGATCGAAGTCACGCTGCTTGAACCGCGCGCCAATGGCTGCTGGAGCGCGCTGGTCAAACCGCTCAAGAAGGTTCGGCCGGGCGAAGAGATCGTGTTCTCGGATGCCCTGTCCGCCACGCTCGAACACACCCAAGACGGGCAAGGCCATTTGCGTTTCAACCTCGATGGCGATGATTTCGACGCCGCACTGGCCCAGGCAGGGGCCATGCCACTGCCGCCCTATATCGCGGCCAAACGCCCCGCCGACGCGCAGGACAACACCGATTATCAGACTGTCTGGGCGCGTCACACGGGTGCTGTGGCAGCGCCGACAGCGTCGCTGCATTTCGACGACGCGCTGCTTGCGGCGCTGGACGCGCACGGCGTGAACCGCTCTTTTGTCACGCTTCACGTGGGCGCGGGCACCTTTCTGCCCGTGAAGGTCGATGACGTGACACAACATAAGATGCACGCCGAATGGGGACGCGTCGACGCAGCCGCTGCTGATGCCATCGCTGCCACCAAGGCTGCTGGCGGACGCGTGATCCCGGTGGGCACCACCGCGCTGCGCCTGATCGAAACCATGGCGCGCGACCGCGGCATTGCCCCTTGGGAAGGCGATACAGACATCTTCATATATCCGGGTTTCGAGTTTCGCGTAACGGATGGGCTGATGACCAATTTCCACCTGCCAAAGTCCACGCTGATGATGTTGGTGGCAGCGTTCATGGGGCACGATACCGTCGCGCGCATCTATGATCACGCGGTCACGGAACGCTACCGGTTTTTCTCGTACGGCGACGCGTCGCTTTTGTTGCCGGGAACGGACGCTTCGAAAGCGACCCCCTAAAGGTCGAATTTGCACGGCCCGCCCGACGCCGATTCGTGCCATAGGCGGGGCCTGATCTCCTGCCACCCTCCCGCAAAGGAGCCACACAATGTTTCAGGTCATGAACAGCGCTTGGGCGCTGATGCTGGGCATGTTCCTGCTGATGATCGGCAACGGCATGCAAGGCACGCTGCTGGGCATCCGTGGCGAGATCGAGGGGTTTTCGACCTTCGAGATGTCGATTGTGATGTCGGCCTATTTCGCGGGCTTTCTGGGCGGCAGTCGTCTGGCACCGGGGATGATCCGGCGGGTGGGGCACGTGCGGGTCTTTGCGGCACTGGCCTCGCTGATCTCGGCGGTGATGATCCTGTACCCA
>JBCBAV010000150.1:0-7759 GCA_038532285.1 Pseudomonadota bacterium
TGTTCCGCGAAATCGACGGTGTGCGCCACGAACCCGTCGAAGAGGCCACCATTGACGTTGATGACGAATATTCCGGTGCCGTCATCGAAAAACTGACCGGCGCGCGCAAAGGCGAACTGGTCGAAATGAAACCGGCTGGCGCAGGCAAGACCCGGATCGTCGCCCATGTGCCGTCGCGCGGGCTGATCGGATATCACGGTGAATTTCTCACCGATACCCGTGGGACCGGCGTGCTGAACCGGGTGTTTCACACATGGGCGCCGCACAAAGGCCCGATCCCGGGCCGTCGTGCGGGCGTGCTGATCTCGATGGAGAACGGCCAGTCTGTGGCCTATGCGCTGTGGAACCTCGAAGAACGCGGGCGCATGTTCATCGGGGCGCAGGCCGATGTCTACATGGGCATGATTATCGGCGAACACAGCCGTGACAACGATCTCGAGGTGAACCCGCTCAAGGGCAAGAAGCTGACCAATGTGCGCGCCTCCGGCTCGGACGAGGCGGTGCGCCTGACCACCCCGATCTCATTGTCCCTGGAAGAGGCGATTGCCTATATCGACGACGACGAACTGGTCGAGGTGACACCGAACGCCATCCGCTTGCGCAAACGCTTTCTGGATCCGCACCAACGCAAACGCATGGCCCGCGCATCCTGAGATGTGGTGCGCTGCGTCGGTGCACCCGCCCACGCTGTTGCAGGCGGTAATCCGGGCTGGCAAGCGACGGACTGGGGCGCTGCCCCAGACCCCGAGGTGTTTTTAGCCAGAAGAAACCAGCAGCGCGCGCTTATTCTGTGGTTTCGACGATGATCAGGTCGCGTTCGGACGCGCCGCGCGCGTGGGCCAGTGCGGCCTGATACGCGTCTGAGCGGTAGCAACGCTCGGCGGTTTCCAGATCGGGGAATTTTGCCACCACGTTGCGCGGACGGTCGGTGCCTTCGAGCTGGACGTAGCGGGCGCCGCGGGCGATGAAAACACCACCATGGGCGGCGATCGCCTTGGTCGCGCCAGCGGCATATTTTTGGTAGGCCACCTCGTCGGTGACCGTAACATGTGCAATCCAGAGCGCAGGCATCTTATCCTCCCATGACCGCGCGGGCCGCGGCGATTGCCGCATCGGCGTTGCCCGCATCTCTGGCGCCGCCCTGCGCCATGTCGGGACGGCCACCGCCGCCCTTGCCGCCCAGTTCCGCCACTGCGGCCTTGACGATGTCGACCGCGCTCAGATCGGCGGTCTTGTCCGATGTGACGCCTGCCGCCACCGCGACTTTTCCGCCATCCTCGGCAATCAGCAGGATCGCGCCCGAGCCGATCTTGGCCTTCATCTCGTCCATCAGCGGCGGCAAATCGCGGCCCGTGACACCGTTCAGGACCTGCGCCATGAACTTGGTGCCGTTGACCTCCTGTGCTTCGGGTCCTGTGGCAGCCCCGCCACCCATCGCCACCGCGCGGCGCAGCTCGGCCACTTCTGCGCTCAGCGCCTTGCGTTCGTCGAGCAGTGCCTGAATGCGTGCGGGCACATCCATGGCCTGCGCCTTGAGCACAAGGGCCGCCTCGGCCAGCAGCTGATCCTGCCCGCACAAATACTCCATCGCCACCTGTCCGGTCAGCGCCTCGATCCGGCGCACGCCCGCGCTGGATGCGGCATCACCCAGCGTCACGAACGCGCCGATATCACCGGTCTGGCGCACATGGGTGCCGCCGCACAGTTCCAGCGAATAGGTGTCGCCGCCGGTGCCCTTGCCGGACCCGTGCGCCGTGCCCATCGAAACCACGCGCACCTCGTCGCCGTATTTCTCGCCAAACAGCGCCTGCGCGCCGAGCGCACGCGCATCATCGGGCGTCATGATCCGCGTCTCCACCGAGGCATTCTGTCGGATATACGCGTTGACATCGGCCTCGACTTTTTCAAGTTCCGCGAGGCTCAGTGCCTTGCCATGCGAGAAATCGAACCGCAGCCGATCCGGCGCATTGAGAGAGCCGCGCTGTGCCACGTGATCGCCAAGGGCTGCGCGCAGCGCCTCGTGCAGCAGGTGCGTGGCCGAGTGATTGGCGCGGATTGCCGTGCGGCGCGCGTGATCCACTTCAAGAACAGCGGCTTCCCCGTTGGAAACGCTCCCCTTTGTGATCTCGGCGACGTGTACGAACACATCCGCCATCTTGCGCGTATCGGTGATGCGCGCGGTGCCGCCTTCGGTGCGGATCACGCCCGTGTCGCCGACCTGGCCGCCGCTTTCGGCGTAAAACGGTGTCTGGTTCAGGGCGATCATGACCTGCGCACCTTCGGCAGCGCTGTCAGTCAGTGCTCCATCCATGACCAGCGCCACGATCTGCCCTTCGGCCGTTTCGGTGTCGTAGCCGAGGAATTCGGTGGCACCATGTGCCTCGGCCACGTCGAACCAGATCGCCTGGTACGCCGCATCGCCTGACCCCGACCACGCCGCCCGCGCGCGTGCCTTTTGTTCGGCCATCGCCGCGTCAAAGGCGTCGGTGTCCACGCCGCGCCCCTTTTCGCGCAGCGCGTCCTGCGTCAGATCCAGCGGGAAACCGTAGGTATCGTACAGCTTGAACGCCGCATCACCGGACAGATCGGCCCCCTCGTCCAGACCCGCCAGTTCATCGTCCAACAGCTTCAACCCCCGGTCCAGCGTCTGCTTGAACCGGGTCTCTTCGGCCTCCAGCGTTTCGGTGATCAGCGCCTGCGCCTGCCCCAACTCGGGGTATGCCGCGCCCATCTGCTGCACCAGCGCGGGCACCAGACGGTGCATCACGGGATCCTTGGCACCCAGCAGATGCGCATGGCGCATCGCCCGCCGCATGATCCGGCGCAGCACATAGCCGCGGCCATCGTTGCTGGGCATCACGCCGTCGGCAATCAGGAACGAGGTCGACCGCAAGTGATCCGCGATCACCCGATGATGCACGTTCTGGTCGCCATAGGGATCAACGCCCGTGGCATCCGCCGACGCCTCGATCAGCGACTTGAACAGGTCCGTGTCATAGTTGTCGTGGCTGCCCTGCAGCAGTGCGCCGATCCGCTCCAGCCCCATGCCGGTGTCGATGCTCTGCATCTCGAGATCGACCATCGAGCCGTCTTCGAACTGCTCGTTCTGCATGAACACGATGTTCCAGATCTCGATGAACCGGTCGCCGTCTTCCCCGGGGCTGCCGGGCGGGCCGCCCCAGATGTGATCGCCGTGGTCATAGAAGATCTCGGTGCACGGACCGCACGGGCCGGTCGGCCCCATCTGCCAGAAGTTGTCGGAGGTATCGATACGAATGATCCGGCTTTCGGGCACGCCGACCTTTTTCCAGATCTCGAACGCTTCGTCATCGGTGTGATAGACGGTGGTATAAAGACGGTCCTTGGGGATCCCGAATTCGCGCGTGATCAGTTCCCACGCAAAAGGGATCGCCTCGGGCTTGAAATAGTCGCCAAAACTGAAATTGCCGAGCATCTCGAAAAACGTGTGGTGGCGCGCGGTGTAGCCGACATTGTCCAGATCATTGTGCTTGCCGCCGGCGCGCACGCATTTCTGCGACGTGGTGGCGCGAACGTAATCGCGTTTTTCCAGACCGGTGAACAGGTTCTTGAACTGCACCATGCCCGAGTTCACGAACATCAGCGTGGGGTCGTTGCGCGGCACCAGCGGGCTGGAGGGCACAACCGCATGGCCCTGTTTTTCAAAGTAATTCAGAAAGGTCGAGCGGATGTCGTTCAGCGTGGGCATGGTATGCGGTCCGGGCGGAGGGTTGGGACGCCTTCACATAGCCTTGGCGCGCGGGACTGTCCACAAACGAAACCGTAGCTGCAAACGGAAACGGGGTGCTGCCGTCGCAACACCCCGTTCCGGATATGTCCGCGCCACGTCTGGCACGCCAGCGGCGTTTTGGGCCAAGCCGCCTGTGCCCGGCTCGTTAGGCCTCGAGAATGTCGTCGTCCTCGGCCTTTTCGCCTTCGGGCATGTCGAAATCGAGCCCGTGGGCGGCGCGGATCTTGTCTTCGATGTCCAGCGCGATGCGGCTGTTTTCCTTCAGGAAGGTCTTGGCATTCTCGCGCCCCTGCCCGATCCGTTCGTCGCCGTAACTGAACCATGCACCCGATTTCTCGACCACGCCGGCCTTGACCCCGAGGTCGAGCAATTCACCCATCTTCGAGATCCCTTCGCCGTACATGATGTCGAACTCGACCTGCTTGAACGGGGGGGCGACCTTGTTCTTGACGACCTTGACGCGGGTGGCGTTACCGACCACCTCGTCGCGATCCTTCAGCGCGCCGATGCGGCGAATGTCCAGACGGACGGAGCTGTAGAACTTCAGCGCGTTGCCGCCGGTGGTGGTTTCGGGGCTGCCGAACATCACGCCGATCTTCATCCGGATCTGGTTGATGAAAATCACCATGCAGTTCGACCGGCTGATCGACCCGGTCAGCTTGCGCATGGCCTGGCTCATCAGGCGGGCCTGCACGCCCACGCTGCTGTCGCCCATGTCACCTTCCAGTTCCGATTTCGGCGTCAGGGCCGCAACCGAATCGACGATGACCATGTTCACAGCCCCCGACCGCACCAGCGTGTCGGTGATCTCAAGCGCCTGTTCACCCGTGTCGGGCTGGGAGATCAGCAGTTCATCCAGGTTCACGCCCAGCTTCTTGGCGTATTGCGGGTCCAGCGCGTGTTCCGCATCGACAAAAGCACACACGCCCCCCTGTTTTTGCTGCTCGGCCACGCAATGCAGCGTCAGTGTGGTTTTGCCAGAAGATTCAGGGCCATAGATCTCGACGATCCGCCCCATGGGCAGCCCGCCAATCCCCAGCGCGATGTCCAGACCCAGCGATCCGGTCGAACTAGCCGTGATGTCCTGGATCGCGTTGCCATCGCCCAGCTTCATGATCGACCCTTTGCCGAACTGCCGTTCGATCTGGGCCAGCGCGCTATCAAGCGCCTTTTGTTTGTCTGCTGATTTCTTGTCTGTCATGTTCAAAAGGTCTGCCGTCGCCATTTCTTTGGTCCTTTTTGTCATACCCGTTTCGGGGCGGCAATCACTGCCGTACTGCGTCGATGTTCTGCTCTTGTTCCTTATGAGATCAAAAAGAGAACATTTCAAATAAAATTTTCCCAATCCAGTTTTTCGCTTATGGGTTAATGGGACGTTTACGCGTCACGCAAAAGCACGAATAAAGTGACGAGGCCGCGCAGATGATGGTGTTTTTCAAAGCCAGGTTGGCGTTTTTGTCGGTGCCCAAGACCGGCACGACGGCCTATGAGCGCGCGCTGCGCGACCATGCGGATCTCGCGATCACCGCGCCGCCGCTTTTGAAGCATCAGCCGGTTTACCGCTACAACCGGTTCATTCGGCCCATGTTCGCACGCGTGTGCGATACCGAACTGGACGTGATGGCCGTGATGCGCGAGCCGATCAGCTGGCTCGGCAGTTGGTGGCGCTATCGCCAGCGGCCCGAGATGGCGGGCCACGCCAACAGCACCCATGGCATCAGCTTTGACGATTTCGTTCTCGCCTACATGAAAGGCAAGCGCCCCGGTTTCGCCGAGGTCGGCAGCCAGGCCCGCTTTCTCGAGGCGCAACCCAATGGCACCGCGGTAAAACACCTCTTTCGCTACGAAGACCCGGCCACGCTCAACGCGTTTCTCGAGACTCGCATTGGCGTGAAACTGACCCTCGGACAACACAACGTCTCGCCTGCGATGCCGGTGCGCCTTTCGGACGATGTCGACACGCGCTTTCGCCGCAAATTCGCCGAAGAGTTCGCGCTTTACGACAGTATCACACCGCCCTAGTGCAACTGGCTGTGCACTGTCTCGGCCAGATCATTCAGTGAAAACGGTTTTGGCAGGAACACCGAATTCGGGATGTGTTCCTGCTGGTCGTGCAGTTTTTCTTCGGCATAACCCGACACGAACACCACCCGCACGCCGGGACGCTCGCGCAGTGCCTCGCGCACCCAGCTCGGGCCATCCTTGCCGGGCATCACCACGTCGGTGACAAACAGATCGACATTCAGGCTTTCATCTTCCAGCGTCTTCAGCGCCGCCTCGGCGCAGTCGGCCTCGAGAACGGTGTACCCGCGCAAGCGCAGCGCGCGGCTGGCAAAGGCGCGCACCGGTGCCTCGTCCTCGACCAGCAGGATCACGCCATCGCCCTTTTGCGCGGCGCTCTCCTTGGGCGCGATCTTCTTTTCCGCCGGCTTGGGCGTGGTACGTTCGAGCACCGGGAACATGATGGTAAACACCGTGCCCATGCCCACCTTGCTGTCGACAAAGATGAAACCGCCGGTCTGCTTCACGATCCCGTACGCAGTGGACAGGCCCAGCCCGGTCCCCTCGCCCGTGCGTTTGGTGCTGTAAAACGGTTCGAATATCTTGCGCAGCTTGTCGTTCGGGATGCCCACGCCCTCGTCAATGACACGCAAGCACACGTACTGCCCGCCCGGCACGCTGACGCGATCCCGCTCCAGCGGTTCGTTGAGCGTGATGCACTCAGTTTCGATCTTGATCTCACCCCCGCCGGGCATCGCATCGCGCGCATTGACCACAAGGTTCATGAGCACCTGTTCCAACTGCCGCTTGTCAGCGCGGATCGATTTCAGCACCGGATCATGGGTCAGCGTCAGCCGCACCTTTTCACCGACCAGCCGGTTCAGCAGATGGGTGAGATCGGCCATCGTGTCGCGCAGATCCAGCTCTTCGGGGCGCAGCGTCTGCTTGCGCGAAAAGGCCAGAAGCTGGCCCACAAGCGCTGCCGCGCGGTTGGCGTTCTGGTTGATCTGCATAAGGTCACTGTAATCAGCATCTCCCTGATCGTGGCGCAACAACAGAAGGTCGCAGTGACCCGAAATCGCGGTCAGCAGGTTGTTGAAGTCATGCGCCACACCGCCCGCAAGCTGCCCGATCGCCTGCATTTTCTGGCTTTGCACGAACTGCGCCTCAAGCGATTTCAGCTCGGTCGCATCGGACAGCACGGCCAAGATCGACACCGCGTCGCCATCCTTCATGCAATTGAGAGCGACCTGCACGAACGTCTCCTTGTCGGACCGGCGCAGGCGCAGGAATTCGGACTGCTGAACCGCACGTCCGGACACGGTTTCGGCGATCCAGTCATTGAGAGGTCGGCCCAGGCCTTCCATCAGGCTGCCCACATGCACACCCTGCTGCAGGTCCATACCAACCAGAGCCGAGGCCATGCGATTATACGCCTCGACCGCACCGTCCGCGCTCAGCCGCACCAGCGGCACCGGCAAATCCTCGAAGGCTTGCCATGCCTGGGGCTGCAACACGTCCGGCGGCGGCAGCAGATACAGCGCCTCGCGCCCCGCACCCGCGTCCGTCTTGCTGACCAGTACATCCACGCTGCCCGCATGTGTCGTGATCGCGTTGATCGTTCCCGGGGTCACGGGCAGGTTTTCAAACAACGCGTCAAGCGACTTGATCCGTTGTCCCACCAGCGTGCGTGCCGCATCGTTCATGTACAGAACCGCGCCCGTGCGCCCCAGCATGATCATCGGCAAGGCCGGTCCATCACCACGCGCGCCCTGCCCTTCGGCCATCGGCTCCAGCCGCCACAGAAACTGTGCCTCGTCCATCTGGTGAACCGCAAGTCGCACGTGACCCTTGCGCGTCACGATGTCTTCGCGCGCAGCGCCGTCGCCGTTTTCAGCCGCCGCGCGCAGCCGGTGCAGGATGCCGCCCGGGTTGGCGAACGTATTGCGCAGCGCCCCTGCCAGTGTGTCGCCCGTCTGCACGGAAAAC
>JBCBAV010000151.1:0-7521 GCA_038532285.1 Pseudomonadota bacterium
GGAAGCTACAAGTAGTCTCAAGGCTCGTCCAGTTATTAAATTTTCGACGGCTACCGAGCTGAAGTACTGAAGTTCACCGAAATCGGCCCAAAAAACGCGGACCTTTGGCTTGGTTCATGTTCCCCTTCCGCGAGGAGAGCATCCTATGGGGCTCAATCTGAAAAGATTCCGTGTTTTTCATTTTGCCGGTAACCCACTGATGTTCCGCAGGCATCCTATGGATCATTTTACATAAAAGTGTCGCGAAAACAGTGCAGTCCATCGGTTTGCAAATCCGTGTACACCGGTTCGATTCCGGTACTCGCCTCCAATTAATATCAAAGACTTAGCCCCAGAAGAGCGCCAGAGTGATGACGTTTAGGCACTTTTTAGGCTCAAAACTGCGGATTTCTGCACGCACCGCTGGAACAAGGCCCGCATGATCCAAGCCATGTCACCGCCGACGGCACCTCCGGAAGACAGCGGCGTGATTTGGGATTTCACCACTCCGACCAACGACATCAATTGGTTACAATAAATACGCTTTCCGGTGAGTTTTGGTGCAAGATCGTTGTCAATTTTTGAAGAAGATCGCTGAAGCAGCTTTTTTGCGCTTCACATTTCTTTGCAACGTGAAAGTCAGCCTGCCGTTTTAGTCTAGCGAGCGCTCTGTCAGTTCAGTACGTCGCGCCAGTTCAACAACCAAAGCAAAGCAGTTCATCAAGACAAGATCGGCGTGTGAAGCCGGTAGATCGCCGCTGCGCAACTGCTGAGCCGCTAGATCAATGTAAGTGGCAAATGTTGATAGAAGGTCGCCTGGAGCCAAGTGTTGATCCACAAATTGCCGCGCCCAGTTGCGGTCCAATTCCAAGCCAATTGGCTCAACTCTGACACCTGGCACATCGAATTGCGCTGCAGCGACCGACTGCCGGTCACAGACACCGGCTATCGATCGATCTTCGTACCGGGTCCTAGATTTGAGGGGGCTGCCGATGTTGCAGCCTACGTGCGGTCAATTCTCGATGAAGCTGGTAAATTGGACGAGTGGCAGCGGTACCTCGAAGACAGCCGTCAGTTGAAGCTCTTTTGACGTTAACGCTGCTCCAGCAAGGAGCAGCGTTTTTTCGGAGGGTTTACTGTAAGATGGCGGGCGCATGGATTCAGAAAACGTGTCCACGGTATGCCCGCTTCCCTGACTTATACGCGCGTCGCTCTTTCACAACCCGGAATTGCTGTTTCTTTGTGAGCCCGCTGTGTTTGCATACGGAGCGGCGTTGCGCGCTGGTGCGTCGCACGAGGCCGTCTCGAGCGCGCACGTTGTTGGGGCGGCGTTTAGGTTTGGAACACTTGAAAAAACCGAGCATGTGTCTCTCCCTGTTTGTGGCCTGAGGAAGGTTGCAGACACCAAAGCCTGTGTAAAAGGTGCGTATATTCAGCAGCTTGCAGGAATGATCTGCAACGTTCAGCGATGTGCAGTCTATCACGAATTGTTTCAGCCACCGGCAGGCAATCGTCGATGCTGTCCCAAAACGCGGATGATCCGCAGATAAAATCCAAGTGAATCTGGGGGGCTGCTAGTCGAAGCAATACATTCGTCCTGGGGCAATGGATGCGTGAAAGATTTGGGCCGGAAATTCGTCAAGGCTTAGACAGCTTCATGTGTGGTCAGCCGCCACGCTGATTGGCTGTCTGCATCAGTCGTTTCCAGTTGCTCAGCTGAACCGCTCGTACAACAAGAGCGGCATTTGACACTGGGCGGGCGTTGGCCACCAGAATGCTGCCTGCATTCTGGTTCCCCAAATGTCCGCCTGGCATCAGATGTTCGTCCCTTATCTCAAAACCAGTCACCGTATCGTCTCCCGCGATATCCTGCCTGCTAGGATGTCTCATTCTCCCACCATAGACTGACGCTCTAGACGATTATCAAATAACCCAAAGTCTATGAGTACCCAATTTGCCCAAGACCTGCGCCTTGCGCGCAGGAGGGCGGGCTATAACCGCGAGAAAATGCTGCGTCAGTAAAGTGGAGAAAGCGAACGGCGGGAAAGTCCGCGATCCGTGAGGTCGGGTGACTTCAGATTTTGCATTCGCAGCGAAGGTCTGGTTCGGTGAAGCTGCAATGCGGCGTCGATTGCCCCGATGAATGGCTGGTGTGGGCCGTACGCAATGGCGCGGCGCGTCTAACTCATCGTCACATCATGTGCAGAGGTCGTTCAAATCTCTCCTGACAGCCTAAAAACCTCGATAGGTTCGCGGATCCCTTTCAGAGTAAGTTCCCCACGGGTCTCGACGGGAAAAATATCCTCGACAGCAATTCCGGCTCGTGTGCTGAGCAGGATTTCACCGTCGATCGCTTCGTCGCACAGCCGCGATGCAAGATTGATTGCAGTGCCGGACGCGGTGTAATCAAACCGCCCTTCAAACCCGACAAGGCCAACAGTGGCGTACCCGAGCGAGACGCCAACACCAAAACCAAGGCGGTGACCAAGCCGCTTCCACCCCCTACACAGCTCAGCCATCCGCGCACGCATCGCAATGGCAAGACGCACAGCGTCTCCGGCAGGATCATCACAAGGGACCGGGTCGTTGAACAGCACCATGACACCGTCCCCCATGCGTAGATCAACACCTGCGCCATGCTCATTGATCAGTCTTCCCATCTCCTCATGGTAGGTCTGCAAGACCTCAATCGTCTCTTCGGGTTCTGCCGTTTCGCAGAACGCGGTGAAGCCGCGGATGTCGCAAAACAGGACCCCCAACAGGGCGCGGTGACTTTGCAGCATCTTTTCCGAGCCCGACGACACAACAGTGTCCGCCACGGCAGCCGGGAGGAAACGTTTCAATCGTCCCATCCGCTCGATTTCGACGACCTGCGCGTCAACCTTGGCTTCCAGCGATGCGTTCAGGTTCTGAACCTCGGATGTCCTTGCTTGCAAGTCCCTGAATTGGCGCACATTCTCCAACGCGATTGCGGCCTGTGCCGCTAAAGTTTCAACCAGCGCAATTTCGTCGGACGTGTAGGGCTTCACCTCTTTTCGGAACAGTACCAGGACACCTTCGCCCCCTTCGGGTGTCATCAAGGGCACAAACAGATTGGTGCGGATACCGGTGTCGTCCACGACGGAAGTATAGTGCGACACGCCGCTGCGATACCCATCCGTGTCCGCCATATCCGTCACATGGACGACCTCGCCGGAAAGGATCGCCTTGGCCGCCATTGAGATATTGGGATCCATCGACACTTCACCGCGCGCGTAGACGTCAAGCGTTGCCTGGCTCACGCCCCGCGAGACGGCCATGCGTTGGTGCGTATCGCCCTTGGCCCCCAGCGTCAGCGCACCAGCGCTCGCGCCGCACAGGTCAATGGCGTTCCTCAGAATTGTGTCAAAGACAGGCTGCGCATCATCGCGGTTTTGATTGATGACTTGTAGGATTTCCCGCGTCGCGGCCTCTCTGTCCAAACGCTTCCGGAGATCCCGGAACTGCCGGACATTGTCCAACGCGATGACGGCTTGGGTCGCAAAGGTCCCGACCAAGGCGATTTGTTCCTTGGTGTAGGGCCGCACCTCGTGGCGGAAGATGATGAAACAGCCGATGCCAATCCCGTCCTGAATCAGCGGAACAAATAGGTTGGTGCGTATGCCTTGTACATCACAGAGTTCGACAACGTTCGGCACACCCGCACGGTACTGATCGGTGTCCATCATGTTATGCAGATGCACGGGGCGCTTTTCGACAATCGCGCGCGCAGCAAAAGACTTGTCCGGATCCATCGGCACGCGGCCCTGACTGTAAAAATCTTCGGTACTTTGAAGCGCGCCGTGGTGCGCGACCATGGTCTGGTGGTCGTCACTTTCACGTCCCAGTATGAGGGCCGCAAAGGGCGCTTCGCATAATTTGCGCGCATTGCCCAGAATGGCGTCAAAGACGGGCCTCTCGTCGTCGCTTGCAGCACTGATCGCTTCCAGGACTTCACGCGTGGCCGCTGCTCTTTCCAGCCGATCCCGCAATACGCGAAATCGGCGGACATTCTCAATCGCGATCACAGCTTGAATGGCAAGGTTCTGGACCAGCGCGATGCTCTCGTCCGAGAATGGTGCAACTTCACGGCGGCTTAGAACAATTGCCCCGATACCAATGCCCTCGGCTACCAAAGGGACACACAAATAGGTGCGGTAACCCTCTTCCTCCACCATCCTCACACGTGTCGGGTTGCCGCTGAGATATAGCTCCGATTTCGACAGGTCATGGATATGGCGCACCACACCTTCGCGAATGGCGGTCGGTAGGTCGTTAGGTTGATCAAGCGGCAGCGCCTCGCCAACTTTGAACGACCACATTTCATCGCCCCACGCGGCCGCGCAATAATGCGTCCGCCGCGCAGCGTCGGCCAATTCCAAGCGGGCCATCGGCGCATCGCAAAGCTTTGCAGCATTGCGCAGGATGGCGTCAAACACTGGGCCTTCGTCATCGCTCGACGTACTGATCGCGTCCAAAATTTCGCGGGACGCAGACGACCGCTCCAGCCGGGCTTCCATTTCTGTGATGTGCGCGGAGTTTTCAATTGCGATAGCCGCCTGATCGGCAAAAGTCTGCGCCAGTTCCAGCGCGCGGTCATTGAACGGGTGCACACGGGTCCGGTACACGCTGAACACCCCAATCAACCGTCCGCCTGCTGTCATAGGGATTGCCGCCAGCGACCGCGCCTGACCAAACTTGACGGTCGCAAAGCGCAGCGGATTGTCTTCGTATGCAACGTCTTCGGCATTCACATCCGCGATGCTGACTGGCTTCAGTGACCGCGCAGCGCGCCCGACGGCGGTCTCTGGTCCTGGGTTGAACAATCCTTGTTCCGACAACCACGCGGCAAAAGGCGCGCTTATGTGGCTGGAGCGCATCTCTGTGAAGGTGAAATCACCGTGATGCGCCATCAGAATGCCGAACTCCGCCTCGCAGATCTCAAGCGCTTGCTCCAGCACCTCGTCGATAACGTCATCAAGGTTGCCACTGCTCTCGTTGATGATCCGCAGAACGCGCGCCATCGTCCGCTCGCGCCGCATGGCTTCGTCCAGTTCCAGCGCAAGATCGGCGGTCAGCGCGGCTGCATCCTGGTGTCCAGCCGATTTAACCTCCGGATCTGCCAATACCTGCGCCAAAGCGATTTTCGATGTGACATTCAGCTTGCCATAGACCGTGCGCAAATGAGATCTAACAGTGGTCGGAGATATACCAAGGTCACGGGCAATGACCTTGTAGCCGGCACCGTCCGCATAGGCGGCGGCCACTTCAGCTTCCCGTTTTGATAGTGGTTCAATCGATTGTGCCGTGTCCGACATAATTTCCTCGGCAAAATGTTGGAGGACCATACCCTACATCCCTCCTGCATCAATTGGTTCATTTGAACGATATCGCCGTTCTCCGCGGCTTCGTAACTTCTTTGCATGACACCAGGGGATTGTCCCAAGGTCGCACACAAGGAGAAACGCGATGAGCATGACAGAGACAGCAAGAGCCTTTTTTGAAGCCTGCGAAACCGGTAAAGGCTGGGATGAGTGCGCCGCATATTGCAGCGCAGATGCGAGTTTTGCTTGCCAGTCCGGCGCGCTGGCGGACACACACACGTTGGAAGCATATACAGAGTGGATGAAGGGCCTGCTGACGCCGATCCCGGATGGCCACTACGAGCTGAAAGGGTTTGCGAGCGATGATGATCGCAGCATCGTACTGGCATTCGCTGTGTTTCACGGCACACAATCCGGACCAGGCGGCCCGATCGATCCTACCCACGCCAAGGTCGCGTCAGACTACGTATATGCTATGGAATTTGCTGGCGGCAAAATCGCGCACATGACCAAGATCTGGAATGACGGTCACGCGTTGGCCCAACTAGGCTGGACCTGATGTTAGAGAAAGGGGCGGTCAGGCCGCCCCTGTTCCAACTTCGGGGAATGTCTGCTTTGAGGAAGCTGCGATGCAGCGCAGGCAGTCACGGCCAAGGTCAGGTTTGGGCCGTCCTTTCTCAGCAATGTGGTGGGGTTTATGAAGGATATCCGCAACGATACCGCAACGTTTCAAACGATCTGTAGCGATCTCAACCGCTCTCAAACTCAACAAATTTAAGGTCTTTGACCTCAAATCCACTACCTTTTCGCCTTCGGGAGGCAGGGCTCGTGCCGAGAGACGCTTTTTACAAAATACAGCCACCCTGTTGATACTTAACGGGTACATCACGGCTTATTTTACCTAAAAATGCAATAAGAACAGTCCGCTACATAGGATTGCAAATCCGTGTACACCGGTTCGATTCCGGTACTCGCCTCCAAAGCTGCCCCCCACCCGTCGACATCAGCGCAGTGTTGTATCTGCAGCACATCCGGCGGTGCGACATGGGCGGAGCGCTCAGATTTCGGGCATGTGCGGGCGCTGCGGCGTTACATCCGCAAACCGCTGTCCCCAAAGAAATGCAGCCGCGTGCGGTCGAATGTCAGCCCGACGCGTCTGCCGTCGACCTCCGTTGCAGACCCCGGCGTGCGCACGGTCACCAGACCCAGTTCACCGCAATCGACATAGTGGAAATAATCCGCGCCAAGGTATTCGCTGACCTGGACAAGCCCATCACAGTCGCCGTCACCTTCGCCCACGACGGCGATGTGTTCGGGCCGAATGCCCAGCTGTGCCGCACCTGCCCCACCTTCGGACGCAAACCGCTCTGCCAGCGGCGCAAAGGGCATCATGTTCATCTTGGGACTGCCGATGAATTGCGCGACAAAGGCATTGTCGGGCCGCTCATACAGCTCGCGCGGGGTTCCCACCTGCATGATCTGTCCGTCTTTCAGCACCACAATCCGGTCGGCCAGCGTCATTGCCTCGACCTGATCGTGGGTGACATAGACCATGGTGCTTTCCAGCGTCTTGTGCAGGCGCGCGATCTCGAACCGCATGTCGACGCGCAGCGCCGCATCAAGGTTCGACAGCGGCTCGTCAAACAAAAACCCCTTGGGCTTCCGCACGATGGCCCGGCCAATGGCCACGCGCTGCCGTTGCCCGCCCGACAGGTCCTTGGGCCGGCGATCCAGATAATCGCCCAGCTTCAGGATGTCGGCGGCGCGCCCCACCTTTTCGGCTATCTCGGCCTTGCTCGCGCCTGCGGTCTGCAGCGCAAACCCCATGTTCTCGCGCACCGACAGGTGCGGATACAGCGCATAGGACTGGAACACCATCGACAGCTCGCGCTCCGACGGGACCTTGTGCGTGACGTCCGCACCATCGAGCAGGATCTGCCCGCGGCTCGTCTCCTCTAGCCCGGCAATCATCCGCAGCAGCGTGGATTTTCCGCAGCCCGACGGGCCGACGAAGATGATCAGTTCCCCGTCGTGGATCTCCAGATCGATGCCCTTGATGACCTGAACGTCGCCAAACCATTTCTCGACGGCGTTGAGTGTGATGGATCCCATGTGCCTCTCCCTACGCCGCGCCCTGATTACGGTGTTCGTCCTGCCACGCCAGCCACAGGGCGGCGGTCCACGAAAAGTTGCCGCTCAC
>JBCBAV010000152.1:0-7511 GCA_038532285.1 Pseudomonadota bacterium
GGCCTATCCGCTGTCGGAGACCGGGTTTTTGGCGCGCTGCAAAGCGGCGCTGGACGCAAACGGGGTGCTGGTGCTGCCGCGGTTCATCACACCCCCTGCCCTGTCAGCCATGACCACAGAGGCGGCAGAGAAACAGGACTTGGCGTATTTCTGCACGCAGCGACATTCGGTCTACCTCACGCCACCCAACCCCGACTTCCCCGACGACCACCCCGCCAACACGCAGGTCACATCGTCCAAAGGATGCATCTGCGACGACGCGGTCAGCCGCACCTCGCCGCTGCGCACGCTCTATGATTCCACGCGGTTCCGGCAGTTCGTGATGGCCACCACGGGTGAAACACAGTTGCACCCCTATGCAGACCCGCTGTCGTCAATCAACATCCACTATGCAAACCGCGGGCAGGAACTGGGCTGGCACTTTGACAACTCGTCCTTTGCCATCACCCTGCTGATCCAGAAACCGGATGCCGGCAGCCGTTTTGAATACATAAAGGATCTGCGCAACGCCGACGCGGGCGAGATGAACTATGACGGGGTGGCGGCTCTTCTGGACGGGCGCACGGCGCCCCAAGTTCTCGGCATGGATCCCGGCACGCTGGTTCTGTTCCGGGGGCGCAATTCGATCCACCGGGTGTCGCCCAACGACAGCGACCGCACTCGCATGCTGGCCGTGCTGGCGTATAACGCGCAACCGGGTGTGGAACTGTCGGAAAGCGCGCGGATGACATTCTACGGCCGCCTGCAATAGGAGCCCGGCCCCAATGGGCCGGGTTCCGCCGGGCCCCGCCTGTCAGCGGATCACGTTATGGTCGGGCCCAAAGGGAAAGCCGGTGATGTTCTCTGCGCCGTTCTCGGTAAGGATCAGGATGTCATGCTCGCGGTACCCCCCTGCCCCCGGCAGGCCCTCCGGAACGGTCAGCATCGGCTCCATCGAAATGACCATGCCCGGCTGCAAGACCGTGTCGATATCCTCGCGCAACTCCAACCCCGCTTCGCGCCCGTAGTAATGGCTGAGCACGCCGAACGAATGCCCATAGCCAAAGCTGCGATACTGCAGCAGGTCGCGCGCGGCGAAAAAGGCGTTGATCGCATGGGTCACCTCGGCACACCGCACACCGGGCCGGATCAATGACAGCCCCAGCTCGTGCGCGGCGACATTGGAGTCCCAGACCGCGCGGCTGGCGGCGTCGACCTCGCCGACAAACAACGTGCGTTCCAGCGCCGTGTAATAGCCCGAGATCATCGGAAACGTATTCAGGCTCAGGATGTCGCCGTGCTCCAGCACGCGCGCGGTGACCGGGTTGTGCGCGCCGTCGGTGTTGATGCCGGACTGAAACCACACCCACGTATCGCGGTATTCCGCATCCGGAAAGCGCTGCGCAATCTCCAGTTCCATCGCATCCCGGCCTGCCATGGCCACGTCAATCTCGCGCGCGCCCGGGCGGATCGCATCGCGCATGGCGTATCCACCGACATCCGCAACCGCCGCACCGGCGCGGATCAGGTCCAGTTCGGCGGGGGATTTGTGCATCCGCTGCGCCATGGTGGCGGGTGCCATGTCGACGATCCGCACCGGGCTCAGGACATCCTGCAAAAGCGCCATCTGCGCGACAGCAAGGTGATCGCCCTCGAACCCGATCGCGCGTCCCGGCCCGGTGACCGACAGGATCGCACGCCAGAAATTGTTCCGCTGCCAGTCCGTATAGGTGAGATTGTCGCCAAACCCGCGCCGCCACGGCTGTCCCGCGTCGATGCCTGCACTGATGGTCACGCTGTCCGCTGCGGTCACCACAAGCGCATATGCCCGCCCAAACGCGCAATAGAGAAAGCCGGAATAGTAGGCCACATTATGCATTGAGGTCAGCACAACCGCATCGACCCCCTGCGCCCGCATGGCAGCCCGCAAACCCGCAAGCCGCGCCTCGTATTCCGCGTCGGCAAAAGGCAGCACCCTCGACCCTTGATGCAAGCGATAAAAATCGGGCCGCGCCTGGCCCATGGTGTTGGATGTTCCGTCCATCGGTTCCCTCCTGTTCAGGCCGGGTTGCACGAGGAAGGAAAGCCAAGCCGCACCTTCCCCCGCCGCGCACCACGGCCAAGCAAGATCCCGGCGTTCAGGATAGAAAATCGGGTGTCCGGACCTGTCCGGCAGCGACGCCATCGCCTGTACCCACGGACGGCGTATCAGAAAATGCATGTGAAAAAAAGGTGGGTGTGAAATGGGATGGGGCCCGACACTGCCCGCGCCACGAGGTAATCAGACGCATGCAGTGTCAGGCCCCACCTGACCGGATCAACCGGATCTTATGTCAGCCCGCTTTGCGCAGGGTGCGTGCCACCAGTGTCAGAACGAACAGCACCACAAAAACAAAGAACAGAATCTGTGCGATCCCCGCACTTGCGCTCGCGATGCCTCCGAAACCGAAAACGGCTGCAACAAATGCCACGATGAAAAACGTCAAAGCCCAACCAAGCATAGTAAATCTCCTTATCCGTGAGAAATTGCATTGGGCCGCGGACGATGCGATTGCCGCGGCCCAATCACTTCGGTGCGTTACGACCGCGAATTCGGCGCATCTGCCGCCAAGGTCGATTTCAACGCATCGTCGTCTTCCATCCGCTCTTCCACTTTCTTTTTCGAACGCAGGGCGAACAGGATAACCGAGGCCAGTGTCAGGCCTGCAAGGGCGGGAACGAGATAACCGAGTTCCATGATCTTCTCCTTTTCAACAGTGTTTCGTTTGCTTCGGATACCCAACGCGCCGTCCCGGACAAGGTTCCCAAAACGCCGAATGAAACCTTGTAAACCACTGTGAAAGATACAAAAAAGCGCGGAATTTCTTCCGCGCCTTTTCACTTTGCCGGTGGCTGACGTTTCTTTACCCTGTCCGCCACATTGTCGGCAAACCCCGCTATCATTGCCGCGTAAATCCGGTCGTTCGGCACCGGCACAACCGCGCTGCCTCTCAGATCGCGGGCAACGACATCGCGGGCCAGAATAGTCAGCCTGTAATTCTCCGTCATGACGTTTCGTTCGGTCATGACCGTGACACGCCCGCTCAACTCGGCCTGCGCCATGCCCGTTGCGGTCGGAAAGGCGGATGCAAGTGCAACCTCGTCGAGATTCACGCTGATATCCGCCCCCGTGTCGGCAATCTGGTTCACCAGACGCAAGGCAATAGCGGCCTCAAGGTCGGTCTCGACAGACTTCCAAACCGAAATCGCGGCGGCGTTCTCAATGTCATCCAGCGCGACGCTCACGTCGATCTCGTTGATGTCCATCGACGCAAGGGCGGCGGTTGTGCCTGCCAGAAACGCAGTGGTGTATAGGATCGGCTTCATGATTGCGGGCTCCCTTCTGTTGGCTACAGTCTCGGGTCGTGGCGCGGATCAGACGGAGTCCAGAACGTCGTCCAATGCCTTGCGCGCTTCGTCCTTTGTCTTGCCCAGACGGTTCTGCAAAATGCCCTCGATCTGGGCCCGGTCGCCCTTGGCCTTTTCCAGTTCGTCCTCGGTCAGATCACCGTAGGTTTCGCGCAGTTTGCCTTTCAGTTCAGTCCATTTGCCGACGATGCGGTCCGTGTCCATGACAACACTCCTTTCGTTGCGTGTGTCATGAAAACGCGGTGCCCTGGGCAGATGTTCCAAAAGACCTCAGACGATGTCGTCGGTCACCAGCGGCAAGGGGTGGCCGACCCGCGCATGAACGGCGGTGTCATGCGACACGAGAAAACCGCGCCGCGCCTCGGGGCGGCGCACGTCATTGCGCCGAATTTCGGCCTGCCAGGCTTGCGCCTGGGTTGCCGGATCGCGCCAGCCCGGCGCATCGTCGTCGCGCCACCAGTGCCGGTGCAGCGCGCCGCGCAGCCGCGCAACCCAGTCGGGCCGGTCGATGCGCAACCCGGCCTCGGTGTCCCAGCGCAGCGACCGGCCATTGAGATTGCCCGATCCCACCAGCGCCAGCGCGTCATCCTGCACCAGCACCTTGTTGTGCACGTAGATCAGCGGTGACCCGGCATGTGTATCAAGACCGTCCCGCGCGGCGGTCACCGGCTGCACCGGGGTGGCGATAGTGGCGCGGTCACCAAACCCGTCGCGCACGATGTCCAGCGCTTCGCGTTCCAGATCCAGACCATAGCGCGTCTCGGTCCCGATCGCTGTCTCGGAACGGGCAAAGGCCGCATCCTCGGGCAGCGCGGGCAAAACCAGCACCAAAGACAGCATCGGGCACGCCCGCCCGGCCCGTGCCAGAAGCTCGGCCAACGGGCGCGACCGCATGAACTGCGTCTCGAGATGGATCAGGTGGCGCGCCGCGGCAAAGGCCGCACGATGTGCCGCGTCCACCTCGGCCACCAGCGTCTGGGGCGACAGGAACGGCAGGCGCAGCGCGCGATTGGCCGATATGGTGCGCACCAGATGCGTGGTGCGATCGGGCGCACGCCGCCCCGCAACCACCTCTTCAAAGCTGTCGATATGCGCCGCCGCCTCGGCCACCGCCGGATGATCACGCAGCATCACCTGCACGTCCGACCACCTGTCCCGGGCTGCCCGGTCATGGGCGGCGGTGTCATACCGGCGCGGGTTCAGATCCAGCCCCCCGATATACAGCGTGTCGTGATCGATCACCGCCAGCTTCTGGTGATGCGTGACCGGGTGCAGCGCAGGCACCTGCGTGCGCAGACCCGGCGCCTCGGACAGGGCGGCCTCGCTCAATGCCGCACGCGCCCGGCGCAACCGCTGCAGCACAGGCAGTGCAAAGGCCAGCCGTGGCAGCGCCCCGGGCCGCGCCGGATGCAATGCGGCCCGCACCCGGACCGCAGCCCCCTGCCCCGTCAGTTCGGCCAGCGCAGCGCCCTGTTTCACCGTGGCCCACGCCTGCCGGTGCAGGTCGGTGGCCATCACGGGATCAAAATCGCTGACCACCAGGTCAACCCGCACACCGCGCTGCACGGCATCGAGCAGCAGGTCAAACCACGTCTCACCCACCGCCCGCGCCGCCTCGCTGATCAACGGCATCCGCATGTCAAAGATACGAAAGCTGGCCAACACACGCGTCGACGCCGCCAGCACCGCGGCCTCGAATGCGGCAAAGGCATCATCCGGCGCGATAAAGACCTCGAGGTCAGGCTGCGGCATCTTTGGGCGCGCGCCGCTCGGGCTCGTCGGCTTCGAAATCCTCGACTGCAAAGCGCAGCGTGATGGCATAGTGCCCGGGCGCCGTATCAACCTCGGCCGTGCCGCCCAACTGGCGACAGAATGCCGTCATCAACGTCGTGCCAAGGCCAGTATTGTCCGGGTCTTCCACGACCCCGTCCGCCGTGTTTTCGACATGCAGGGTCACGTCCCCCGCGTCGGAACACGACAGTGCGACCTTGACCGACGGGGTCCTGTCGGGGCTGCTCCCGGCATGTTTGACCGCATTGGTCAGCGCCTCGGTCGCCCACATCGACAGAGGCACGGCCTGCTGCGGATACAGCCTAACCGGCGACAGGTCCGCGTCGATTTTCATGTCCGGGTCCGGTGCGATCACGCTGGTTTCAGAAACCACCGCCGTGATCAGATCACGCGCATCCACTTGCGATGTGTCCCCTTCGGTGTTCAGCGACCGGTGCAGTGTCGCCAGCGCGCGCACCCGCCCCTTGAGACTGTCAAGCATCTCGCGCGCTTCGGACGTGCGGGCCTTGCGCGATTGCAGGTTCATGATCGACGCTATCATTTGCAGGTTGTTCTTCACCCGGTGGTGCACCTCGCGCAAGAGCACCTCCTTGTCATGCAGGTCAGTCAGCTGCTGCGCTTCCGCGTCGGTGATGATCAGCGCCATGCGGTTGAACGCGCGTTCCGCGTCCTCGAACTCTTCGGGCGCGTCATCCAGCTTCAGCGCGTCGGTCCCGCGTTCCCCCAGCGCAAAGCGCCGCATCGCAGACCGCAGCCCCGCCAGATGGCGCAGCACCAGACGGTTCAGCCCGACAAAGGCCACCGCCATGCTCGCGCACCACATCAGCACGGCAAAGACCGCGGGCGCCAGCGCCTGCCAGATTGACACTTGCCCCTGCACCGCCGCCAGCGGGATCGACCCCACCATGACAAAGGCGTTTCCGGCCGCCTCGTGCACCGAATACATCCGCGTTGTCCCGCCGGTGTCGCGCGCGATAAAGGTGCCGGTGCCGCGGCTGCGCAGCTCGGCGGGTATGAACCCGGCGGGCATGGCGTCAAAATTGCCGGAGGGGGCGTAGGACAGGTCGATCAGCTCGTCATCGCTGGTGATGCCCAACACCGTCAGCCCCTGCGCCCCTGCACGCGACGACTGCGCCGACAGCAGCAGTTCGGTGCGCAGCGACACGGTCATAAGACCCTTTTGCGCGCCATCCTCGATTACGGGCACGGTGACATACAGCACCGGCTGGCCGGTCACGGCGCCCTCTTCGGTCAGGCCGACAAAAACGCCGTCGCGGGCCAGTGCTGCCTGAAACCCGGCATCGCCCGACATGTCGAAAGCGGTATCTTTCCAACTGGTGCAGGTCATCTGCCCGTCCGCCAGCATGTAGCCCGCTGTCGCAAAAACATCGTTATCGCGGACAAAGCCGCGCATGACATCGCGGCAGACGCGCAGATCCGCCTCGGCCACGATGGACGCAAGCCCCGTGGCTGCGCCAACTGCGCGCTGGATCAGCGCCTGCTGGTCGGCGGCCGACGATTCCGTCGCCTCATAGATGAAATCGAGGGCGATCTGCCGCGTGTCGCGCGCCATCTGCGCGGACTGCCAAATGGCGATGCCGCCCAGCGGCAGCAGCACGAGCGTCATCAGCAGGATCAACCGAACCTGCAATCCCTTCGGCATCAGTTGCTGGATCACGCCAAACCCTGGTTCTGCGCCACGATGCCCTGGGTGACGACCTCGGTCACCTCCAGCGGGCTGTCTTCGTCCAGCGACATCAGTTCGGCCAGCCGCGCGCGGCCCCGGTTGATCCGGCTCTTGATCGTGCCCACCGCAACCTCGCAGGTTTCGGCCGCTTCCTCGTAGGAAAACCCGCCCGCACCCACCAGCACCAGCGCCTCGCGCTGTTCTTCGGGCAGTTGATCGAACGCCTCCTGAAAATCGCGCATCTGCAACCGCCCGTCATGGTCGGGCTTCTGGGCCAGACCGGCCTGCAGCGCGCCTTCGGTGTCTTCGACCTCGCGCTTGCGCTTGCGGTGATGCGAATAATAGGTGTTGCGCAGAATGGTGAACAGCCAGGCGCGCATGTTCGTGCCTGGCTGGAATTTGTCCAGATTGCCCCACGCATTGACCAGTGCATCCTGCACGATGTCATCGGCCAGCGCGGCATTGCGTGTCAGCGACATGGCAAAGGCCCGCATGGCGCCCAGATGGGTCACCAGTTCGTCCTTTGGATCCAGGGTTTCAGGATCACTCATCCTTGGGATCCTGATCGGATGACTTGGCCGCATCCTGCGCCCGCAATTGCGCCAGAAGGTCGGTCAAATGCTGCGGCACGGCCTCATTCGCGACC
>JBCBAV010000153.1:0-7396 GCA_038532285.1 Pseudomonadota bacterium
GTTTAATGCGAATTATGTAAAATACAGCCGTGCAAAAAACGCTGTGACGCAACTTGCCGCGCATACCGGCAACCCCATTTACCCCAATCGCACCGCGGTGTGGACGTCGCGCGTGTACCGCCGTATACGCCGCGAAAAAGGGGAGAGACACGCGCAATGACACAGACTTATGTCGACCGAAGCGACCTGAAGGTGGCCGCCGAACTGGCCGCGTTCATCGAAACCGAGGTGATGGACACGCTGGATCTGAACGCGGCCACGTTCTGGGCCGGGGCGAGCGCGATCTTTCACGATCTGGGCGCGGTAAACCGTACGCTTCTGGCAAAGCGCGAAGACATCCAGACGCAACTCGACGACTGGCACAGGGCGCGGCGCGACCAGCCGCATGACGGGGTCGGGTACAAGGCGTACCTCGAAGCCATCGGATACCTGATGCCCGAAGGCGGTGATTTCCAGATTGAAACCGAAAACGTCGACCCCGAGATCGCCAGCATCGCCGGACCGCAGCTGGTGGTGCCGGTGACCAATGCGCGGTTCGTGCTGAACGCGGCCAATGCCCGCTGGGGCAGTCTCTATGACGGGTTTTATGGCACTGATGCCATGGGCCCGGCGCCGTCGGCGGGCGGCTATGACACCGGACGCGGGGGCCGCGTGGTGTCGCGCACCGCGGTGTTCCTGGACGAGGCGTTCCCGGTCCGTGACGTGAGCCACGGCAGTGCCACGGCCTATGCCGTCGTCGATGGTGCGTTGCGGGTCGACGGCTCGCCGCTGATCAACCCCGAAAAATTCGCAGGCTACACCGGCGATGCCGCCCGCCCCGACACGGTACTGCTGAGCAACAACAACCTGCACGTCGAACTGGTCTTTGACCGCGACCACCCGATTGGCAAAACCTCGCCTTCGGGCCTTGCCGATGTGGTAATGGAGTCCGCCATTTCGGCCATCGTGGATTGCGAGGATTCCGTGGCCTGTGTCGACGCCGAGGACAAGGTGCTCGCCTATCGCAACTGGCTGGGCCTGATGCGGGGCGGACTGAGCGAGACGTTTGAGAAGGGCGGCCAGGTGATCACTCGCACCCTGAACGACGACAAGACATTCCACGCGCCTGACGGGTCGGCGATGTCGCTGAAAGGGCGCGCACTGTTGCTGGTGCGCAATGTCGGTCACCTGATGACCAACCCCGCCATTCTCGACCACGACGGAAACGAGGTGTTCGAGGGGCTGATGGACGCCATCCTGACCACGATGATCGCCATGCATGACCTGCGCAAAACGGGCGGCATGCGCAATTCGCACGCCGGGTCGATCTACGTGGTCAAACCCAAGATGCACGGACCCGAAGAAGTCGCGTTCACCAACGAGATCTTTGCCCGGGTCGAAGACCTGCTGGGCCTGCCGCGTCACACTGTCAAGCTGGGGATCATGGACGAAGAGCGGCGCACCTCTGTCAACCTCAAGGAATGCATCCGCGCCGCGAAATTCCGGGTCGTGTTCATTAACACCGGGTTCCTCGACCGCACGGGCGACGAGATCCACACCTCGATGGAGGCAGGCCCGTTCAGCCGCAAGGATTTCATCAAGCGCAAGGGCTGGATTACCGCCTACGAAAACCAGAACGTGGATATCGGGCTGGAATGCGGGCTGTCGGGCAAGGCGCAGATCGGCAAGGGCATGTGGGCGATGCCCGATGCCATGGCCGCAATGCTGGAAAACAAGATCGAACATCCGCTGGCCGGGGCCAACTGTGCCTGGGTGCCCAGCCCCACCGCCGCCACCCTTCACGCGCTGCACTATCACAAGGTGGACGTGTTCGCGGTGCAGGAAAAGCTCGCAGCCGGCGGGCGGCGCGCCTATGTCGAGGCGCTGCTGGACATCCCGGTGGCCAGCTACCGCCGCTGGTCAGCCGCGCAGATCCGGCGCGAGGTCGAGAACAACGCCCAGGGCATCCTGGGCTACGTGGTGCGATGGGTCGATCAGGGCGTCGGCTGTTCCAAGGTGCCCGACATGAACGATGTCGGCCTGATGGAGGATCGCGCGACCTGCCGCATCTCGGCGCAGCACATTTCGAACTGGTTGCACCACGGCATCATCAGCGAAGGCGACGTACGCGACGTCTTTGAAAAGATGGCCGCCGTGGTGGATCGCCAGAACGATGGCGACCCGGCCTACCGGCCCATGGCGCCGGGGTTTGACGGGTTGGCGTTCAATGCAGCGCTTGATCTGGTGCTGGAAGGGACGACGCAGCCCGCAGGCTATACCGAGCCGATCCTGCACGCGCGCCGCCTGCAGCTGAAGGCGCAAAGCAACGCGTGACGCTAAACTTCCCCGCGTCGGCCGACGGGTGGGCGCGGGGTGATTTGGCGGCGCGCGCATTATCAAATATCTCCGAATAGTCCTGACGGATTTTCAGGCTGGATAAGCAAAGCCTCCGGCCTGACACTTGGCGCACGATGCCAACCGCAGGACATTCCATGCCCCCGACATACTACGCACCCCATGGTGGCCACCCGGGTCAGGACCAGCTCTTGACCGACCGCGCCATGTTCACCGAAGCCTACGCGGTAATCCCGCGCGGCACGATGCGCGACATTACCACTTCGGCGTTGCCCTTCTGGGACGGCACGCGGTTGTGGATCATCGCGCGGCCGCTGACCGGATTTGCCGAAACGTTTTCGCACTACATCATAGAGGTCGCGCCCGGCGGCGGGTCGGATCAACCCGACACAGACCCGCAGGCACAGGCGGTGCTGTTCGTGGTCGACGGGACATGTGATCTGATTGTCGACGGACAGCAACACAGTCTGACCGCAGGCGGCTACGCCTATCTGCCCGCAGGCACGGAATGGACCCTGCGCAACACCGCCGACACCCCGGTGCGGTTCCACTGGATCCGCAAGCGGTACCATGCCGTCGCGGGTCTGGATGCGCCGGACGTAATCATCACCAACGAGGCCGACGTACCGCCCACCGCGATGCCCGGCACGGACGGGAAATGGGCCACCACCCGCTTTGCCGACCCAACCGACCTGCGCCACGACATGCACGTGAACATCGTCTCGTTCGAACCCGGCGCGGTGATCCCGTTCATGGAAACCCACGTGATGGAACACGGGCTCTACGTGCTCGAAGGCAAGGCGGTCTACCGTCTGAACCAGGACTGGGTCGAGGTCGAGGCGGGCGATTACATTTGGCTGCGCGCGTTTTGCCCGCAAGCGTGCTATGCGGGCGGGCCGGGGCGGTTCCGGTATCTGCTGTATAAAGATGTGAACCGGCATGCTGCGCTTGGGGGATTTGGCTGAGGCCACCAACAGGCTTGCTGATACGCAGCGGTAGGGGCACTTTGCCCCCGCGGGATGACCCGCACTTCAGGAGCCTGCATTGCACATCTATTCCCTCATCGCGCATCCGCGCGCCGACAGTTTCTGCCACGCGATCTCGGACACGGCGCGCCATACGCTTGCGGCGGCAGGGCATCAGATCACGCACCATGATCTTTATGCCGAAGGGTTCGATCCCTGCCTGACCGCGTCCGAAGCCTATACCATCGGCGACAGTGTCGAGGATACGCTCGCGCGCTGTGATGACCCGCTGGTGCGGACACACCGGCAAGAGATTGCGGCAGCGGACGGTATCCTGATCGTGCACCCGAACTGGTGGGGCAAGCCGCCCGCGATCCTTGCGGGCTGGATGGACCGTGTTTTGGTGCCCGGCGTGGCCTACCGCCTGCCCACCGCCGACGGGCGGCCCAATCCGCTTTTGCAGGTGCGGCACGCGCTTGTGTTCAACACCTCCGATACCGAAGCAGAGCGTGAACGGCAGGAGCTTGGCGATCCGCTGCAAACGATCTGGACCCGCTGCGTACTGCCCTATTGCGGGGCCGAGGATGTGCACCGCCACGTGTTTCGCCCAGTGGTGGGCAGCACGGATACCGCGCGCGCCGGTTGGTTGCGGGACGTGGGCGACATCTGCGGATCGGTATTTGGGACCTGATGCAGGTCAGTCCGCGTGGACGTCCTCCCGCATCCGACCCAGGTGATCGTCCCAGCCCTTGTCCAGCGCGAGCGTCAGGCCAAACGCCTCCGCGCCCTGCGGCAACCCTTCGTGAACCAGCGACAGCTCGGTGCCGCCTGCAACCTCGCGCAGCGCAAAGCGGACCGTGCTCGACAACCCGCCCATGGGCGCGATGGAAAAGGTATATTCCAGCCGGCTGAACGGCTCGGCCACCAGCACCTCGCCCCACATCAGCTTGTCACCGCTGTCGACCCCGAACATCTCATAGGGGCCATCGGTCAGCGGCATGGCAGGCTTGTGAAACCAGATCGCCAGCTTGTCGGGATCGGTCAGGTAGGCCCAGACCGTCGCCGGAGCGGCCCGAAGGTAGATGGATTTGCGCAACACGGTGTCGGTCATTGCAGGTCCCTTTCGATGTCGGATTTCAAGGCAGCGAGGCGATCCTCCCAGAACGCGTCGAAGAAGCTGAACCAGTCAAAGACCTGTTTCAGCCCGTCGGGGTTCAGTGCGTTCAGGCGCGACCGCCCGCTGGTCTGGACGGTGATCAGGTTGCCGTCCTGCAGAATCGACAGATGCTTTTTCACCGCAGCGCGGGTCATGTCGAACTGGTCCGCCACCTCGGCGATGGTCAGGGTGTTGGCCGCCAGCAGGCGCAGGATGCTGCGCCGCGTGGGATCGGCGAGCGCGCGAAACGCCATCTGTTCCGACCCGGTCATTGCGCCACCGGCACAAAGTCGAACGCGCCGTCCTGATACAGATATGCTACGCAAGGCGTCGCCGACACGCAGGCCGACACATGCGGCGTGCCCGCGGCGATGCTGTAAAACGCCCCCGGCCCGATACGGCGCGCGGCGGCGGGGTCTTCGGTGTCGGTGTGGTGGATCATTTCACCCGCGATCATCACGCCGAACATGTTGGCGGATTTGGTGCGGGCCGGGCTGACCGTGCCCGCAGGCAGACGCACGAGCGCCTGATAGGGTTCGGCAAACCGGTCCCCCTGCAGCGCGGCAAAGGCAACACCTTGGGGCGTCGTCTGCCAATCCGCATCTTCAACGTCCAGTAGGCGGATCGGGTCGGCGTGGGTCAAAAGCGGGGCGGCGGCCAAAACGGCAGCGGCAAATACGGCGGTTCGGGACATGGGACGGCCTCATAAATGATACTCTTTGGTATCGCGTTTATATGAAACCTTTTAGTATCATGTCAACCCCCCTGCCCCGCGCCCCCTCCGATCGCTTGCGACAGCGCGGCGGCGGCGTCGATCACCGCGCGGCTCAGCGCCTCGATCTGGTCCGCGCCCACACGGCTGGTGGGGCCTGACACCGAAATGCCCGCCACCGCCTCGCGGTTCATGTCAAAGACCGGGGCCGCGATGCAGCGCATGCCGAGGTTCTTTTCCTCTTCATCGATGGCATAGCCATGGCTGCGGATCTCGTCCAAGGCCGCACCCAGGGCCGCGCGATCCACCAGCGTGTGCGGGGTAAACCGTTCGGGCGGATGCTCCGCGTACCAGCGATCTAGCCGCGCGGCGTCCATCTGCGCCAGCAGCGCCTTGCCAATCCCCGACGAATGCATCGGCGACAGCGTCCCGGGCGGAAAGAACGCGCGAATGCTTTCATGCGTCTCCACCTGGCTGAGAAACAAGACCATGCCCCCGCGTTCGGCGCCGAGGTTTGCGGTCTCGCCCGTCGCCTCCATCAGCTTGCGCAGGATCGGGCGGGCGCGATCCACCAGACTGGTGCGGCGCAAAAACCGCGCACCGATGACAAAGGCGCGCGGCCCGATGTGCCAGACCTGTTCGGCGGCATCGAATTCCACCAACCCGCGCCCTTCGAGCGTAACGAGGATGCGGTACACCGTGGCGGGCGATTGCCCGGTCTCGGCAGCCAAGGCAGACAGCGGCTTGCCCTGCGCCTCGCTCAGGTATTCGAACACCTGCATCGCCCGATCGAGCGATTTGATCGTGTTCTGGTCGGTCTTGTCGTCCCAGCCACGGGGGCGGCCCCGGGCGCGCCGGGGCGAGATATCGGGTGATTCTGGGGCTTCCATGCGCGCCTCCGCATCTTGATGAAAATTAATTTCACCATTTGAAAAATGTAACGCACTGTCCTGATTGCATAATTTTGCACGCGCGCAAAATGAAAAATGATTTCAAAAAAATTTCACGCGGCAGCGCACTATACTACACAGCTCGCACCGCATCAGGAGGAGACGGTCATGAGCTTTCAAAACCCGGTTTTCATTCCAGGACCCACAAACATCCCGGAATCCCTGCGCAAAGCCTGCGACATGCCCACGATCGACCACAGGTCGCCGCTCTTTGGCAACATCCTCCACCCGGCACGGGCCGGCGTCCAGCAGGTGCTGAAATCACAAAGCGCCGAGGTGTTCATCTTCCCCTCCACCGGCACCGGCGGCTGGGAAACTGCGCTGACCAACACGCTCAGCGCCGGTGACACGGTGCTGGCCGCGCGCAATGGTATGTTCTCGCACCGCTGGATCGACATGTGCCAGCGCCACGGCCTGCAGGTCGAGATCGTCGAAACCCCGTGGGGCGACGGCATCCCCGCAGACCGCTATGCCGACATCCTCGCCGCCGACACCGATCACAAGATCAAGGCCGTGCTCGCCACGCACAATGAGACCGCAACCGGCGTCGTGTCCGACATTGGTGCCATCCGGCAGGCGATGGATGCGGCAGGCCACCCTGCCCTGCTGTTTGTCGACGGCGTGTCATCCATCGGATCGATGGATTTCCGTTTCGATGACTGGAGCGTCGACGTCGCGGTGACCGGCTCGCAAAAGGGGTTCATGCTGCCCGCGGGCCTCGCCATCGTCGGTTTCAGCGCCAAGGCGATGGCCGCGACGAAACACGCCGGCCTGCCGCGGACCTTCTTTGACGTGCACGACATGCTGAACGGCTACGCCAATTCCGCCTATCCCTACACGCCCAGCGTCGGGCTGATGAACGGGCTGAACGAGGCATGCAAAATGCTGCTGGACGAGGGGCTGGAAAATGTCTTTGCCCGCCACCGCCGCATTGCCGACGGCGTGCGTGCCGCCGTGGGCGCCTGGGGCCTGCAGCTCTGCGCCAACACACCGGCGGTCTATTCCGACAGCGTCAGCGCGATCCGCACGCCCGCGGGCTTCAACGCCACCGACATCGTCACCCACGCCGCCGAAACCTATGGCGTCGCCTTTGGCGTCGGTCTGGGCGAGGTCGCGGGCAAAGTGTTCCGCATCGGGCACCTTGGCAGCCTGACGGACGTGATGGCCCTGTCGGGCATCGCCACTGCAGAGATGTGCATGGTTGATCTGGGCCTCGACATCACGCTTGGCTCGGGTGTCGCCGCCGCCCAAGAGGTGTACCGCGCCGGCACCAAACAAC
>JBCBAV010000154.1:0-7325 GCA_038532285.1 Pseudomonadota bacterium
ATGGATTGAATCTGTGTTTTGCAGAGATCTGCCTCATGGTGGTAAAACATACTCTCTCCCCATGCCTTTGGCCTAGTGGAGACAATTACATTTGATAAGCAGCCAGAGTTCAGCACGTAGGTGATATCGCCTTGCTGCCACAGCTCGATCTGCTGTGTCTTGTGGCGCGCGACCATCTGGTAGCCCATGCGGGTGAACAGCGCGCGCAATTCGTCCGGTTCGGGGTGGGCGAATTCGACAAATTCAAAGCCGTCGGTACCGGCAGGGTTTTCGGCGGTGATTTGCGATTTTGGTGCGTCGTGGGGAAAGGGGCCCATGGGTGTACTCCTGCGGATTTTCGGATTTGCGCAATAATCCGACAAAATGCCTGAAATTTGCGCGCAAAGACGGAATAAAACATAGAAATTTTGCGTGCTCGTTGCGTATTTGGACGAAAAGGCGCAAACTGAATGCACATGCTGGATCCTACCGACACACGGCTCCTTGCGGCGCTTCAATCCGATGCCCAGGCCACCTCGCAAGAGTTGGGGGACAAACTGGGCCTGTCTGCGAGCCAGATCAGCCGGCGCAGGCAACGGCTCGAAACAGACGGCTACATCACCGGATATCGCGCGCGGTTGGATGCGGGCAAACTGGGGCTGTCGGTGCAGGCATTTGTCCAGGTGCATCTCGGCACGCATGGGCGCGAAACGGCGGTCGGATTTGCCGCGCTGGTGCGCAGCCGTCCAGAAATCGTCAGTTCATGGACGATGACCGGGGATGCCGATTATCTTTTGCGGGTGTATTGCGCGGATTTGCCCGCGCTCAATGCCCTGATCCACGATACGCTGCTGACACATCCCGCTGTCGCCAAGGTGCACAGCCAGATCGTGATGGACCAACTCAAACAGGATGGGCCCCTGCCCACCTGACAATCGGAGAGCGGAATGGAAGGCTTTCTTTACCAGGCGTCGATCTACCTGGCTGCTGCGGTGATTGCCGTTCCGATTGCTGCCCGGCTTGGGCTGGGATCGGTGCTGGGATAT
The DNA here is from genome assembly GCA_038532285.1 of Pseudomonadota bacterium. Lineage (GTDB taxonomy): Bacteria > Pseudomonadota > Alphaproteobacteria > Rhodobacterales > Rhodobacteraceae > Tateyamaria. The sequence goes on from JBCBAV010000154.1 coordinate 1,026, forward strand.
CTGGCGGCAGGGATCATCATCGGTCCGGTGCTGGGCCTTGTGGGTGCCGAGACCGAGGCGCTGCAACATGTGGCAGAGTTTGGCGTCGTGATGATGCTTTTCCTGATCGGGCTCGAACTTGAACCCCGCGCCTTGTGGGACATGCGACACAAACTGTTTGGACTGGGCGGGCTGCAGATCGCGCTGTCGACCGTCGCGATCATGGCCATAGCCATGGCGTACAAACAACCCTGGCCCGTGGCGCTGGCGGTGGGCCTGACATTGGCGCTGTCGTCGACCGCCATCGTGCTGCAGACCCTGTCGGAAAAGGGGTTGATCCAGACCAGCGGGGGGCGTTCTGTATTCTCGGTTCTGCTGACGCAGGACATCGCGGTGATCCCGATCCTCGCATTGCTGCCGCTTCTGGCCGTGACAATGCCCGCGCAGATCAACGCCGATGGGTCGATTTCCGTGAACGAGGACGGTCACGGTGGCGGGCATCACTATGATCTGAGCCTTGTCGACGGACTGCCGGGATGGGGTGTGACGCTGGTCACTGTGGGCGCCGTGGGTGCCGTCATCCTGACAGGCGTTTTCCTGACCCGTCCGGTGTTCCGCTTTATCCACGCCACAAACCTTCGCGAGATGTACACCGCCCTCGCCCTGACCATCGTGGTGAGCATCGCGTTCCTGATGATGCTTGTGGGGCTGTCGCCCGCGCTGGGCGCGTTTATCGCCGGGGTGGTTCTGGCCAGTTCCGAGTTTCGCCACGAACTGGAAAGCGACCTTGAGCCGTTCAAGGGGCTGTTTCTGGGTCTGTTTTTCATTACCGTGGGCGCGGGGATCAATTTCGTGCGGTTCTTCGAGGATTGGCCAGCGCTCATGTCGATGGCGATCCTTGTGATCCTGATCAAGGGGCTGGTGCTGTACATCCTTGCGGTGATCTTCAAGATCAAGGGGCGGAGCCGATGGCTGTTTACCCTCGGGTTGGCGCAAGCCGGTGAGTTCGGCTTTGTGCTGGTGGCCTTTTCGGTCGGTCAGGACGTGATGCCCCAGCGTGTGGGCGAGACACTGCTGCTGGTCGTAGCGCTAACCATGCTGATCACGCCGCTCTTGTTCATTCTTTATGAGATCATCCATCGCCGCATGGCGGATGGTGCGGCACACCACGAACCCGACGAAATTGACACCACGGGTCCAGTGATCATCGCGGGCATCGGCCGCTTTGGGCAGATCGTCAACCGGCTGGTGCAGGCATCGGGATTTGACACCGTGGTGCTGGACAACCGGCTGGAAACCATCGCCCTGATGCGCCGGTTCGGGTTCAAGGGGTTTCTGGGCGATCCGACCCGGCCGGACATCCTGCATGCCGCAGGGATCGAAACTGCCTCGGTCCTGGTGGTTGCGGTCGATGATCCCGATGCGGGCACACGGCTGGTGAAATACGCACGCAAGATCCGGCCCGACCTGCACATCGTGGCGCGCGCGCATGACCGGACACATGTCTATCATCTTTACCGTGCCGGGGCCGACGACATCGTGCGCGAACTTTTTGACAGCTCTCTGCGCGCGGGTCGTTACGCGCTGGAACGGCTGGGGCTGAGCGAATACGAGGCGGCAGAGGCCGAGCGCGTGTTCTATCACCATGACCGGTCCGCTGTGCGGCAACTGGCCGAGCACTGGGATCCGGACATCCCCGCGCACAAGAACGAGGCCTATGTGGCCCTTGCCAAATCACTGGAAAAGGAACTGGAACTGAACCTCGCTTCGCGCCCCGAAGAGCCAAAGCGCGCGTGAGGTGTCAGCCGTCGGACACGCCCGCTTCGGCAAAGGTGGACATGCCGGAATGACAGGCAATGGCCCCCTTGAGCACGTGGATCGCCAGCGCGGCCCCGGACCCTTCGCCCAGACGCAAGCCCAACGACAGAAGTGGTTCCTTGCCCAGGGCCTCCAGCATCGTTCCATGCGCGCCTTCGGCGCTGCGATGGCCAGCGACACAGTGATCAAGCGTGCCCGCGACCGTCTTCTCCAGACAGGCAGCAGCGGCAGTGCAGATGAACCCGTCGAGGATCACGGGAATACGTAAGGTGCGCGCCCGCACAATGGCGCCCGCCATACCGGCAAGCTCGCGTCCGCCCATCCGCGCCAGCACGTCGAGCCCGTCTGTCGCATCGGCATGTGTCTCAAGGGCCTGAGCCACGACAGCCGTCTTGTTGGCAAGCGCCTCGCCCTCGACGCCGGTGCCACGTCCGGTCCAGTCAGAGGCAGGTCCACCCAGCAGCGCCGCCGCGATGGCAGACGCGGCACTGGTATTGCCAATGCCCATTTCGCCCACGACCAGCAGGTCTGACGCGGCATCCACCGCATCCCAGCCTGCGCGCAACGCCGCAACCACTTCGTCCCCGGTCATGGCCGGGCCGTTGGTGAAATCCGCCGTTGGCGTATCGAGCGAGAGCGGCACCACGTCCATGCGCGCGCCCGCGGCCTTGGCCAATTGGTTGATCGCGGCACCACCTGCTTCGAAATTGGCGACCATCTGCACCGTCACCTCGGGCGGAAACGCAGAGACGCCACGCGCTGCCACACCGTGATTGCCTGCAAAGATGATGACCTGCGGTGCTTTGATCTGTGGCCGCGCATCGCCGCGCCAACCGGCGTACCACAGCGCCAGATCCTCGAGCCGCCCAAGCGCCCCGGGCGGTTTTGTCAGCTGACAATTTCTATCCGCTGCGCCGGCCATTGCCGTTGCATCGGGCCCCGGCAAATCGGTCAACAGGGTGCGCAGGCCGTCCAGCGTGTCAAATGCCATGGTCAGTTCATCCTTGCCTCGTGTTGCCCGCGTGATTACCCAAAGCCGGGTGACCTGCAAGGCGATATGGGCGATGTCGAGGGCGAAAAACGACAGCATGATCTGGGACGTGCCGGTGGCCTTTGTGCTGCTGACCCGGCTGCCGATCCCGGCACTGCCCGAAGCCGCGTTCACGCGTGGCGCGCCTGCGGTGTGGGCCTACCCGCTGGTGGGTGCGGTTCTGGGTGCAGTTGTCGTTGCGATATTGGCCGTGCTCGACGCGTTGGGCGTGCCGCAGATGCTGGCCGCCGGGGTCGGGCTGGGTGCGGTTGTCATGCTGACCGGCGCGATGCACGAGGATGGTCTGGCCGACAGTGCCGACGGGCTTTGGGGCGGGTTCACGGCGGACCGACGGCTGGAGATCATGAAAGACAGCAGGATCGGCACCTACGGGGTGCTGGCGCTGGTGCTTGGCCTCGGATTGCGCTGGGTTGGATACGCCGAGGTTGCGCTGGCAGGCGTCGTCGCCGCCCTGGTGATCAGCCGCGCGGCCATGCCGGTGCTCATGTGGGCGTTGCCCCATGCCCGCGCCGACGGGTTATCACAATCGGTGGGTAGACCAGCCGTCACGCCGGTGGCCACCGGGTTGGGGATCGCTTTGGTGATCAGCGGGCTGCTCATCGGGCCCGCGGCCCTCTTCGCGGTGATGTTTGCCGGCGGTGTCACAGCCGTGATCGCGCTGGTGGCGCGGGGCAAGATCGGCGGCCAAACCGGCGACATCCTCGGAGCCTGTCAGGTGCTGTGCGAAATCACCGTCCTGTTGGTATTGGCGGCGCAATAAAAAACGCGCGCCGCGTGGCGCGCGTTTGCATCGGATATCGTCCGGATCAGGCTGCGCGGCTCATCAATACGCTGCCCACCTCCTGGGCGGCGGCGGTTTCGTCGCCGCCGGAGACCGCCGCCACTTCGCGTGTGAGCCGTTCCAGTGCTGCTTCGTAGAGCTGGCGCTCGGAATAGCTTTGCTCGCGCTGATCGTCGGTGCGGTGCAGGTCGCGCACCACCTCGGCGATGGCGATCAAATCGCCGGAATTGATCTTTTGCTCGTATTCCTGCGCCCGACGCGACCACATGGCGCGCTTCACCTTGGCCTTGCCCTTGAGCGTTTTCATCGCCGCGCTGATGACATCCGGGCTCGACAGCGCCCGCATACCAATCTCCGTCGCCTTGTTGGTGGGCACGCGCAACGTCATCTTGTCCTTTTCAAAGGAGATCACGAACAGCTCCAATTCGATCCCCGCCACTTCCTGGCTTTCGATCGACACGATCTGGCCCACGCCATGGGCGGGGTAGACCACGTATTCATTGGGGCGAAATTCGAGTTTCTTGGATTTGGTCATTCCTGGTCCTCAAAAGCGACGGCTGGGCGCCGGTGACGCGACAGTCAAAACCGCACGAGGCGTGGCAGTACTGGCCACGTCTGGCGGTTTGGAAGGTCGAATGTGTTTGTCCGGGGTACAAGCTCGAGTGCCCGGTCTGGCAGCGTCCATATGTCAGTTGTCGGAAGAACATAGCACAAAAATGCGCCATCTGAAAGTTTACGCGGGGTCATTTTGCCAAAACACGCGTGTTTTCCAGCGATTGCGCGAGGCTTTTCGCGCAAATCTGCGTGATTGCAAGCGGTTTGATTCGGTTTACCCGCCTTCGCCCGGCTGTTCGGACAGCATCTCGAGCTTGCCCGGTTTGCCGTCCAGATCATCTGCGGTGGGCAGCGGATCCTTCCTGGTCACGATGACCGGCCACATTTCGGAGTATTTGCGGTTGAATTCGACCCATTTTTCCATGTCTGGGTCGGTGTCGGGCCGGATGGCATCAGCGGGGCATTCGGGCTCGCACACGCCGCAATCGATGCATTCGTCAGGATGGATGACGAGGACATTTTCGCCTTCGTAGAAGCAATCAACCGGACACACTTCGACACAGTCGGTATATTTGCAGCCGATACAGTTTTCTGTGACTACGTAAGTCATTGCGCGCATGCCTCTTTGATCTCTTCCCAACTAGCCGAGGGATGGGGGTCATTCAAGGTGCTGACGCCGTGCCTTTTCGCTGTTACGGCGATCTTTCTTCGTGGGGCGGCCCTTCCCCTCAAAGCGGGGGGCGGCAGGTGGCCGATCCTGGGGTGCGGCACGTGGCGGCGAGCGATCGATATAAAGCGTTTGCGCCTCGGGCGCGGGGCCGCGTCGGGTGCCCAAGGCGGCGATTTCGATCACGCGGACGTGGTCGCCGATGGCAAATGTCAACACGTCGCCGACATTGATAGTGGTCGAAGGTTTCGAGACGGGGGTGCCGTTGATTCGGACAGCCCCTGCTGCCACGCGTGCCGCACACAGTGAGCGTGTCTTGAAAAACCGGGCGAACCATAGCCATTTGTCGAGGCGCAGTTTGTCCGGCGCCTCTGCCACCTATTTGCCGTCCTTCAACCCCATGAGCGCTGCGGCAAAGGGATTGTCGGGGTCGATGGCCTTTTCCTTTTTCGGCGGGCGGGCCGAGAAATTCTGTGGTTTGCTGCCTTGCGGCCCACGGCCCTTACCCTTGGGTTTGCCCTTACCACGCGGTTTGCCGCTGTCCTGCGCGCGCTGGCCGCGCGGCTTGCTGCTTGCAGCACCGCGTTTGCGGCCCGCATTGCCACCCCAAGTGAACGTGTAGAACACTTCTGTCTCGGGTCCCGCGACCGCCGCATCGGGAGCTGTGCCGGGGTCGATTTCTGTTTCAGAATTGGCTGGTATGTCGGCAGGCACGTCAGGCGTTTCTGCAGGTTCCGCGACAATCGGCGCCTGGCCTGCGTCAGGTATGTCGATCATGGCGTCGGTTGCAGGGGCTGCCTCCGTCTCGGCCGTGGGCACGACCGCTTGGGCGGCGTCCATAACCGGCACGTCCGCGGCATCAGGTGCCGCGTCTTCGGTCACCACGTCACTGACGGGTTTTGCCTTTTCCCGTTCGCCCTTTTGAGCGCGGTATCCCAGTCCTTCCATCAAAGCGGCAAACTGGTCGAGCGTCATGCCCGTGATCGACAGCATGTCGGCCTTGGCCTCAAACCCGCCACGGGAATCTTCGGCGCGGAGCATGTCGGCAAGGCGTTCCAGCATATCGATACGTATCGCGCGGTCGCCTGCGTTGCGGTAGCCTGCCATGGTATCGACGCCCTGCGGTCCATCTGCCATCGCGGGCACAGTCACCAGCCCGGGCGGAGGCGCTTCGGGGAAGGTGTCGAGACCCTTGGACAGCGACCACAGCACCAGCCGCAGACGCGTCGGCGCAGGTTTCAACAGGACAGGCACAAAAATCGTGAACTGACCAAACCGCAAACCGTTCTTTCGCAGCAGGCCACGCGCGTCCTGATCGAGCGCCTTGACATCGTCAGCGACAGCAGCGCGGGGCAGTACGCCCAACCCTTCGACCATCTGGAACGCAAAGCCCTTGGCCAGGCCAGACAACGCCTCGTCTTTTTGCAAGGCGATCAACGGCTCGAACAG
>JBCBAV010000155.1:0-7101 GCA_038532285.1 Pseudomonadota bacterium
GTTTTCATCCAGCGCAGCCTTGCAACGCGCCAAAAACCCTTGATCCGACAGCGGATAGGCCCGCATGTCGACGATCTCGTCCAGCGTCATTTCTGATCAACCCCCAACAGCACTCCTGTACCAGTTCACGATGGCACGTCTGTTCGCGTCTGTCAGCGTATAGGCGACGCTGGGGGGCGGCATGGCGTGGCTGATGCCCGATTGCAGATAGATGGCCTGCGCGTGGCGGGCAACGTCACCGGGTGTTTCCAGCACCACGCCCTTGGGCGGCCAGCGCATGGTGTCGCTGTAGACCGGCTCGCGCGCGTGGCACATGGCGCAATTGCCCAGCACCACGTCATAGGCGTCGTCAAAGCCGGGGGCGGTGGCGAATTTCTCTTCATAGGCTGTCAGCGGGCGCGCTGCGGCGTCGTCATAGCTGTCGCCCATGGGCGCGACTGACAACCATGCGATGATCAGCATGATCAGGGCCGTCGCCCCCCAGGTCCAGTGCGGGCCGCGGCCCGTGGCGTGCATGGTGTTGAAATAGTGCCGGATGGTGACGCCGGTGAGGAAGATCAGGCTGCCGATGATCCACGCGTGTTCCGTGGCAAAGGCCAGCGGGTAGTGGTTCGACAGCATAAGGAACACGACCGGCAGGGTCAGGTAGTTGTTGTGGGTCGACCGCAGCTTGGCAATCTTGCCGTACTTGGCATCCGGTGTGCGCCCGGCCTTGAGGTCGGCGACCACGATACGCTGGTTTGGCATGATGATGAAAAACACGTTGGCCGTCATGATCGTGGCGGTAAACGCCCCGAGATGCAGCAGCGCCGCGCGCCCGGTGAAGATCTGGTGATAGCCCCACGACATCGCCACGAGGATCGCGAACAGCAGCAGCATCAGCAGCGTGGGATTGTCCGCCAGCCGCGATTTGCACATGAGGTCATAGGCGATCCAGCCCACGGTCAGCGACGCGCCCGAGATCACGATCGCCTGCCACAGCGCGAGGTCTGCCTTGGACGGGTCGAGCAGATACAGCTCACCCCCGACCCAGTAGACAATCATCAGAAGTGCCGCGCCGGACAGCCACGTGGAATAGCTTTGCCATTTGTGCCAGGTCAGGTGTTCGGGCAGGCGGGCCGGGGCCACGAGGTATTTCGTGGTGTGATAGAACCCGCCTCCGTGCACCTCCCATTCCTCGCCATGGGCACCCTCGGGCATGCCGGGGGCGGGTTTCAGCATCAGATCCAGCGCGATGAAGTAGAACGACGCCCCGATCCACGCCATCGCGGTGATCACGTGAAGCCAGCGCACGGCAAAGCCGATCCAGTCCCAAAGCGCCAGGAAATCATACATGTGCGGTCTGCTCCGTGTTGGGTCGCGCCATTCTAGTCGGATGGGGATTATTCTGGTATTCAGGGGAAAAGCCAAACAGCATCAAAAATCCCCGAAGAATGTCTTACCTCGATAATATCCGCACCTTTGTCCGTGTCTACGAGTTGGGCAGCATGTCGGCGGCGGGGCGGGATTTGCGGGTGTCGCCTGCGGTGACGTCGGCGCGCATCTCGCAGCTTGAGGATTATCTGAGCGTGCGGCTGTTCCAGCGCACCACCCGCAACCTGACCCCGACCGAGCAGGGCAAGGCTTTTTATAGCGGCGCCTGCGCGGTGCTTGAGGCGGTGGACGCCGCCGAGGCGCAGGTGGCCAACCTCACGGACAACCCGCGCGGATCGCTGACCGTGGCGGCCCCGCTGGGTGTGGGGCGGCGGCTGATTGCGCCCAATGTGCCCGCGTTCATCGAGCGGTATCCCGAGGTGTCGGTGCGGCTGCGCCTGACGGATCGCAAGGTGGACCTGACAACCGAGGGGCTGGATCTGGCGTTTTTCCTGGGCCAGCCCGAGGACAGCACCCTGCGCATGCGCAAGATCGCCGATGTGGATCGGGTGCTGGTGGCGGCACCGTCCTATGTCGCAGCGCGGGGTACGCCAGCGTCGGGGGATGAGATCGTGGCGCAGGGGCACGAGTGCCTGAACCTGCGCTATCCCGGTGCGACGGAGTTTCAGTGGCGGTTGCAGACCAAGGCCGGGCCGAAACGGTTTCGCGTGGCGGGCCGATTTGAATCCGATGACGGCGACGTGCTGACCGACTGGGCGCTGGCGGGGCACGGCATCGCGCTGAAACCGGTGTTCGAGGTGGCGAGGCACATCGCGGATGGACGGCTGGTGATCGTCGGGACAGAGACGCCGCCCGTGCCGATCCAGATGGCGTGCCTGTATACGCATCGGCGCGGGCAGGACCCCAAGGCGCGGCTGTTCATGGAATTCATGATCGACCGGATCGAAGCGGCGGTGGTGGGCTAGGCCGCGAACTGCACCGTCATGCGCGCGCCGCCGCTGCCGACCTCGAACTGCACGTCGCCGTCGAGTTGCAGGGCGGCCGATTGCATCAGCATCTTGCCCAGTCCCGCCGGTTCGGCACTGGCGCGGTCCTGCGCCTCAAGACCCACACCGTTGTCACTGCATTCCAGCACGCGCAGGCCTGCGCCATCGTTGCGCAGTGAGATCGCCACCTGCCCCGTGCGGCCGTCGGGAAAGGCGTGTTTGACCGAGTTGGCGACGAATTCGCTGACGATCATGCCGATGGCCGAGGCCATGTGGGCCTGAAGCGTGTCGCCTTGGGCATCAAAATGGATGGCGATGTTTTCAGGCGTGACTGCGGTGATAAAGCTGCGCAGACGCTCGAAATACGAGGTGATGTCAATGGTGGTGTCGCCATCGTTGCCCATCAGTTCGGAATGCAGTGACGCGACCGCTTCGATTCGGCGGTTGACCAGTTCCAGCATGTCCAGCGCTGCCTCGTCTTTCACGTCGCGTGCGGCGAGCCGCGTCATGGATGCGATGGTTTGCAGAGAGTTCTTGACCCGGTGGTCCATTTCCGCGCGCAGGTTTTCTTCGGCGCGGATTTTTTTGCGCAGTTCCATCTGCATCATCACCTGCCGGGACAGCGTGGCAAGCGCCTGTTTCTGAAAGTCGGTCAGCGCACGCGGTTCGGTGTCGAGCACGCACAGCGTGCCCAGCGGCATGCCGTTTGGCGCAATCAGGTTCGCGCCCGCGTAGAACTTGACCCCATCGGGTGCGGTGTGCAGCGGGTTGTCGGCGGTACGGGTGTCGGCGGCCATGTCGGTGATTTCGAACACGCCCTCTTCGAGGATTGCGTGCGAACACACCGATTTGTCCAGGGTGGTTTCCGGTTCATCAAACCCGTGCCGTGCCTTGAACCACTGGCGGTCCTTGTCCACCAGGCTGATCAGCGAAATGGGCGCGTCGCAAATCTTGGACGCCAGTGCGACGATGTCGTCGAAATCCGCCTCGGCCTCGGTGTCGAGGACGTGGTAGGACGCGAGCGTTTCCAGCCGCGTGTCCTGTTGGGCGTGCTGTGCAGCGCGCATGGCCCTTCTCCTGTCTGCTCTGACGCGCCGTGGGGCTCGCTTCGTCTTGCGCCGGTGGTTTTGTTTTTGTTGGTCGGCACACCCGGGAAGGTAGGGCGCAGACCCTGTTTTCCAAACTTGAGGATGCGCTTTGCAACCTGCGAAAAGGTGATCTTCAGCTGCCCCTATAGGTGGAGTATCCGAAGGGCGAGAGCAGCAGCGGCACGTGGTAATGCGCGTCCTCGTCCATGCCAAAGCGGATCGGCACCTGATCGAGAAACAGCACCTCGCCGCTGCTCAGCCCCGCGTCGCGCAGGTAGTCGCCGCAGTGAAAGATCAGCTCGTATTGTCCGGTCTTGAACGTGTCCTGCGGCAGGATTGGTGCGTCGGTACGGCCATCGGCATTGGTCACCGTTTCGGCAATCATCCGGTGGGAATTGCCCGAAACGCGGTAAAGCGCAATCTTGATCCCCGCCGCCGGGCAGCCGCGCGCCGTGTCCAGAACATGCGTGGTGAGGTATCCGGCCATGGCGGCTCCTGTCGTTTCTGTAGTGCGGCGCATCATCCGCAGCCAGTGCCGCGGCGACAAGCGCGCCCTTTGGCCAACAGTCCTTCAAAAACAATTTGAAAAACAGGGCTATTCGATAGAACTAGAACGCAAAGATCGAATTTGAGGGGCCACAGTGCAGCGATACCCGCGCAATATGACCGGTTATGGTGCCACGCCACCGGACCCGCAGTGGCCCGGCGGCGCGCGCATCGCGGTGCAGATCGTGCTGAACTACGAAGAGGGCGGCGAGAACAACATCCTGCACGGCGATCCCGCGTCAGAGGCGTTTTTGAGCGAGATCACGGGCGCGCAGCCGTGGCCGGGTCAGCGGCACTGGAACATGGAGTCGATCTATGACTACGGCGCGCGCGCCGGGTTCTGGCGGGTGCACCGGATGCTGCGCGATTTGCCCGTCACCGTCTATGGCGTGGCCACAGCACTGGCGCGCGCGCCCGAACAGGTGCGCGCCATGCAGGACGCCGGGTGGGAGATCGCGAGCCACGGGCTGAAGTGGATCGAACACAAGGACATGTCCGAGGCCGAGGAGCGCGCCCAGATCCAAGAGGCCATCCGCCTGCACACCGAGGTGACCGGCGCTGCCCCGCGCGGCTGGTACACCGGGCGCTGTTCGATGAACACCGCGCGGCTGGTGGCCGAGACAGGGCAGTTTGCCTATGTCGCCGACAGCTATGCTGACGATCTGCCCTATTGGGTGCGTTACGGCGACCGCGATCAGCTGGTGGTGCCGTACACGATGGATTGCAACGACATGCGCTTTGCCATTCAGGCGGGGTTCACGGTGGGCGATCAGTTCGAGGCCGCGCTGCGCGACGCGTTTGACGTGCTGTATGCCGAAGGGGTCGCTGGCGCACCCAAGATGATGTCGATCGGCCTGCATTGCCGCCTGATCGGCCGCCCCAGCCGTGCGGCAGCGTTGCAGCGGGCGATCGCGTACATGCAGGGGCACGAAGATGTGTGGTTTGCCACCCGTTTGCAGATTGCCGAACACTGGGCCGCGACGCATCCACCGGTGACGACGGACCGGCCATCGGAAATGGATCGCGACGCCTTTGTCGCGGCCTTTGGCGGTATCTTTGAACACAGCCCGTGGATCGCCGAAGGCGCACACGCGCTGGAGCTGGGCCCGACCCATGACAGTGCCGCGGGCGTGCATTCTGCCCTCGCCCGGGTCTTCCGCAGCGCCAGTGACGCGCAGCGGCTGGGCGTGCTGCAGGCGCACCCGGACCTTGCGGGCAAGCTGGCGGTGGCCGGGCGTCTGACCGCCGACAGCACCGCCGAGCAGGCGGGGGCCGGCCTCGACATGCTGACGGATGCGGAACGCGCGACCTTTACCGATCTGAATGCGCGCTACACGGACCGTTTTGGCTTTCCCTTCATCATCGCGGTCAAAGACAATACCAAGGCGTCGATCCTCGATGCGTTTCACCGCCGTCTGGGCAATGACCGCGCCACCGAGTTTGCCGAGGCCTGCCGACAGGTCGAGCGCATCGCCGAACTGCGCCTGATCGACAAGCTGGGCGGATGAGCCGGGTGGTGACCATTGCGCCGCTGGATGCGGTGGGTTTTGCCCCGTTTGGCGACGTGATCGACACGGGCGGCGCGCCGGACAAGACGATCAATCAGGGCCTGTGCGGCCGCTACCACGACCGCGCCACGCTGGATTTTGGCGATGGGCGCGCAGGTGTCAGCCTGTTTCAGGCCGAACCGCGCGCGCTGCCCCTGACCCTCGACATGATGGAGCGGCACCCGGACGGCTCGCAATGCTTTGTCCCGATGAGCATGCATGCGTTTCTGGTCATCGTCGCGCCGGACAATGACGGCGCCCCCGGCACGCCGCTGGCATTCGAAACCGCGCCGGGGCAGGCGGTGAACTTTCACCGGGGCACGTGGCACGGGGTGCTGACGCCGCTGCACGAGCCGGGCCTGTTTGCGGTGATCGACCGGATCGGGGAGGGCGCGAACCTGCAGGAGCACTGGTTTGACACGCCCTACGTCGTGCGACGCGGCGGGTAGAGCGATGACCGATTTCCGCCTCGCCCCACCGACGCCGGAACTGCCGGTGCCGGATGTGCGCGCGGCGCAGGCATATTACCGCGAAACGCTGGGGTTCGAGATCGCGTGGTACAATGCCGAAGGGCGCATCGGCGCCGTGGCCCACGGCGATTGCGCGATCTTCTTTCGCGAGGCGGCAGGTGACATCTCACCGGCCACGTTCTGGATCTTTTCTGCCGAGGTTGATGCCGCGCACGCGGCGTTTGTTGCCCGCGGGGCCGACATCGTTTCGCCACTGCAAAACACGGAATACGGTCTGCGGCAGTTCACAGTGCGCGACCCTTACGGCAACCGGTTCCACATCTTCTGCGATCTTTAGAAATCGACCTCGATGGCGATGCCTTTGGCGATGGCCAGCTCCACCACGCTGGCGGCGACGGCAAGGTCCTGCAGACCCACACCGGTGCCATCGAACAGCGTGATCTGATCGTCGCTCTCGCGCCCCGGGTGGGTGCCGTTGATCACGGCGCCCACCTGATGCACGTCGGCCTCGGCAATCAGCCCTTCGGCCACCGCATGCTGCGCCTCGCCAATGCTGATCGACTGCGCGACCTCGTCGGTGAACACGGTCGCGCGGGCCAGCAGGGCGGCTTCGACCTCCTGCTTGCCCTTGGTGTCGGTGCCCATGCAGGCGATGTGCGTGCCGGGGCTGACGTGATCGGCCGTCAGCGACGGGGCAAAGGCCGAGGTGATGGAGATGATCACATCCGCTTCTGCCATGCCGGGCAGGTCGACCGCCTCGAACGGCACGCCGGCCTCGGTCGCGACCTTCTCGATGTTTGGCAGCATCTCGGGGTGATAATTCCAGCCGATGACCTTTTTGAAATCGCGCTGCTCCAACGCTGCACGCAGTTGGAAGGTCGCCTGATGCCCGGCCCCGATCATGCCAAGCACGCGCGCATCCTGCCGCGCCAGATGCTTGATCGACACCGACGACGCAGCAGCGGTACGCAACGCCGTCAGAAGGTTGCCCCCCACCATCGCCTGCGCCTTGCCCGTCTCCGGGTCAAACAGGAACACGGTGGACTGGTGGTTGATCAGCGCGCGCCGTTCCAGATTGTGCGGCCAGTAG
>JBCBAV010000156.1:0-6948 GCA_038532285.1 Pseudomonadota bacterium
GTATGAAACGCCTCATTGGCTTTCATACGGGATCCCGCCGACATTCATTTGATCGCAGTCTCCAAGGTGCAGCCGCTGGAACGCGTTGAGGCTGTGCTTTCTGCGGGGCATCGCCTTTTCGGAGAAAACCGCGTGCAAGAAGCGGCGGGCAAATGGCCCGGGTTGCGCGAAACCTATCCTGATGCGCAGGTTCATCTCATCGGCCCGTTACAAACCAACAAGGCACGGCAGGCCATGGAATTGTGTCAGGCGATTCATTCCGTTGATCGCCCAAAGCTGGCCAGAACCATTGCCCGGCTCGCACAGGAACTCGGCGCGTGCCCTGAACTTTTTGTTCAGGTCAACACCGGTGAAGAAGCGCAAAAGGCGGGCATCTTGCCGCAAGACACTGACGCTTTTGTTGCGGAGTGCCGTGATCTCGATCTGCACATCGGCGGGCTCATGTGCATCCCCCCGATAGATGAGGAACCCAGCCTGCATTTCGCGCTGCTGGCGAAGATTGCTGAGCGAAACGGTCTGGATCAGCTGTCCATGGGTATGAGCGCCGATTTCGAGAGCGCGATCGCGCTCGGCGCCACACATGTCCGCGTTGGATCAGCGATCTTTGGCGACAGGGTCAAACCCGCTTGATCGCCCGCCGCATCGCGCTGCGGGGTCCCTTCTCTGTTTCAAAAAAATCCTCCCCGAAGGGCCGTTATGTCACGATGAGCCGTGTTTCGAACCTGATGCGCGACGCGATCCACGCGAGGTCACGGGGGGCCAGCCCGATGCAGCCTTCGGTTGGAAACCCCGGTCTGCGCCAGCGGTGGATAAAGATCGCCGACCCGCGCCCGGGAACTGCATAGGGCCAGTTCCAATCCGTCAGGATGATCAAATTGTACAGCGGGTCCGCTCTGCAGAGTCGTTCGTGGCTGAAGGGATAGGGTGCGCGGGCGATGTGATTGTAATCCTCAGCGCGCGGGTCGTCCGACCAGACATCGCCGGGTCGGATTGGCAGCGCCCAATTGGCCGGTCGTGCGATGCGGTCCGGCCGGTACAGCATTCCGACAAGCCGGTGTGTCCCACGGGGGGTGGCGCTATCGCCTTCGCGTTTCCTGTCGGTCACGCCGCCACGTCCTACCGTGCAGGGAAACGTGCGACCGGCAAAACGCAGGCCCGCAGGCGTAACCACCATGTCGAGCGAGGTCACGACAGACCGCTCACAACAAATGCCCCGATTTCCGCGCCTTGGTTTCGAGATAGTGTTGATTGTGCCGCGTTTCGCCGACCTTCAACGGGACGCGCTCGGTGACGGCGATGCCGCTGGTTTCCATCATTGCAATCTTCGCCGGATTGTTGGTGAGCAAGCGGACTGCCGAAAAACCGAGGGATTTCAAGATGTCGGAGCCAAGGCGAAAGTCGCGTTCGTCATCCTCGAATCCCAGACGGTGGTTGGCTTCGACCGTGTCAAAGCCCTGATCCTGCAGGCTATACGCGCGCATCTTGTTGGCAAGGCCGATCCCGCGCCCTTCCTGATTGAGGTACAGCAGTACGCCCGCCCCCTCCGCGCCCATCTGCGCCAGTGCGCCCCGCAATTGTGGGCCGCAGTCGCATTTGAGTGAACCCAGCAGGTCCCCTGTAAAGCACGCCGAATGCAGCCGTGCCAGAACTGGCGCTTGGCGGTCAGGGGTGCCGATTTCGATTGCATAGTGCTCTTCGGCCCCGTCGTCGGGGCGGAAAATGTGCAAGCGCCCGTTCTCGGACACCTCAAGCGGCAAGCGCGCGTGGACGACGCGCTCCATCGGGCTCAGTTCGGCACTGAGGATTGCAGTACCGGGCAGCAGTGTCAGGTTGTGTTCCGCCGCGAATGCGACCGGATCGCTTATTTCCGCCCCGAGCGCAGCGGGCAGGAGCCGCGCCGCCTTGCACAGCGCAATGGCTGCGCGGAAGGGCGCTGGATCGCCGTCTCGCAGGGTGCGAAATGGCCCCTTCATTGGCGTGCTCAGATCACCGGCGGGATCTGCGACCGCATCGGCCCAGGTTTGGGTCGCGTCTCTTGGCACCGCAATTCGAGCGATATCACCATCGTAGGCGCGGGCTTTCAGCGTTCGGGCCCGCCAGACTGTGACCGCCAGAACAGGGTCTTGTCCAACGGACCGCATCGTATGAAACCTGGCCGCGGTCGTCGTTTCAACCGCGCAAAACACCAAGCCTTCGGCCAACACAACGGGCACGCCCATGCGCAGGTCAGCCCGGGCGCGCGCCAGTGTTTCGATGTCGTCCGGCCCAAGCCCCATGTTTCAAAGCCCCCTCTATGCTGTCCCTGACATAGGAAAATTCGGGCCGGATTGAAACATTTGCCGTGCCCGCGACACATGGCCGTGAAAAACCCGCTCATAAACTTGCCCGGTGGCTCTGGTTTGCACATTTATCATCCAACGCAAAGGGAGGACCCCATGGCACAGCTCAAGAAAATCCTGCTTGTCGACGATGACGATGATCTGCGTGAAGCTTTGGGCGAACAACTGATCATGACCGAAGACTTCGATGTTTTCGAGGCTGCGAATGGGCAGGATGCCTTGGCCAAAGCCAAAGAGGCGATCTATGACCTCGTGATTCTCGACGTGGGCCTTCCCGACACCGATGGCCGCGAATTGTGCCGTGTGATGCGCAAGCAGGGTGTGAAATCGCCCATCATCATGCTCACCGGTCACGACACCGACGCGGATACCATTCTGGGTCTGGATGCCGGCGCGAATGATTACGTCAGCAAACCGTTCAAGTTTCCGGTCCTGCTCGCGCGCCTGCGCGCGCAACTGCGCCAGCACGAGCAAAGCGAGGATGCCGTGTTTGCGCTTGGCCCGTATACGTTCAAGCCAGCCGTGAAGATGCTTGTCACCGAGGATGATCGCAAAATCCGCCTGACCGAAAAGGAAACCAATATCCTCAAGTTCCTGTATCGTTCGACCGAGGGTGTGGTGCCCCGCGACGTGCTGCTGCACGAGGTTTGGGGCTATAATGCTGGCGTGACGACCCATACGCTTGAGACACACATTTACCGGTTACGTCAGAAAATCGAACCAGATCCGTCAAATGCGCGCCTTCTTGTCACCGAATCCGGCGGATACCGACTAGTGTCGTAGACCTTTGGTCCAATTCGCATTTGGTTTGGGTTGGTTTACATTTTGGATGCCGCGCGTGCCCGGTGGTTCTTGGAACAAAGGTACGCACCTCCCTGTTGGACTTGCCCGGGCCTTTTGTGCCCGGGTCTTTTTTATGCAGCGTTCGGAATGCGGATACGCAACAGGCTGTAGGCAAGAGTGCAAAGATGCAAGGCGACGACGATCGCATAGGGCAGGCGCAGGGACGCTTCGCGACCCAGCGACGGTTCGCTGAAACTGACCAGAGCGCCGGACGCCAGCATCCCCAACGGGATTGCGCCCCACCCGAACAGTCGGAACAAGCTGTTGACACGCCCAAGGATTGCATCGGGGATCGCCCGTTGTCGGTAGCTGACAGTGACAACGTTGTAGGTGACCCCGGCAAAAAGCAGCGTGAACATACCCACAGCAACAACCACCACGGACGAGGTGAGCCAGATCGCCAAAGGCTCGGCCAAGAACAGTATCTGCGTGATGATGAACATGGTCTGCGCGCCGAATCTACGCACGAGGGCAGGGCCAAAAAGCCCGCCAGCCACGCCGCCCGTCGCCGCCGCCATCATCAGCGCGCCGTATCCGGCAGAACCGAGGCCAAGAACCTCTTGGGCAAAAAGGATGGTGATGGTGGCATAACCTGCACTGACTGCGTTGATGCAGCCCAGCAGGATCGCGAGCCGCAGAATGGTTTTGTGGTGCAAAAGCCAGACAGCGCCTTCGCGCAAGTCGGCCCAGACGCTTTGGACCAACGCGCGCGGGGCTGCTGCTGGAAAGGTGATGCATGCCACCAGACCGGCGGCGACTGCAAAGCTGAGGGCATCAAAGACAAACGGCGCAGGCACGGCCATGGCAATCAGCACACCGGCGAGCGGAGGACCAACAAAGCTGCCCATGATCTGTTCGACACTCCAGATCTGGCCGTTTGCCGTTTCCAGATCGCTGCGGTCCACGATGGACGGCAAGGCGGTCTGCGCGGCGTTGTCGCGCAGAACTTCGGCCATGCCCAAAAGAAACGCCAACGCTGCCAGTGCCCACACTGTCCGCTCGGGTGCAGCCTCAAGGTTTGGAACGGCAAGGATCAGCAGGATCACCCCCGCCGTCAGGGCCATGCGGGTGACATCGCTCCAGACCATGATCCTTTGCCGATTACCTCGGTCGATGATCACGCCAGCGGGCGCAGAAAACAAAAGCCATGGCAGCCGTCCCGCGGCCGCCACCGCCGAAATCAGAAACGGATCGCGGGTCAGCAAGGTCGCAAGCCACGGAAAGGCCAGCGCCGATATTCCATCGCCAAGGTTCGAAACGGCGCTGGCCGAAAACAGCATGCGGTAGTTGCGGTTGCGGGCAAGCAGCATCACGTGCCTTTCGGACTGGTGGGCGTCTCCGCCCGAGGCTAGTGTCTCAGCGCGCCCCGCACAAGGAACACGGACATGCCCTTTACCCTTTGCACCTGGAACATCAATTCGGTTCGCTTGCGCGAACCTATCGTGCTGAAATTGCTGGAAGAAGAGTCACCTGACGTGCTGTGCCTGCAAGAATGTAAAAGCCCCGTGGACAAGATCCCCCGCGATGGGTTCGCGTCACTGGGCTATGACCACATGGTGGCGCGTGGGGACAAGGGGTACAACGGCGTGGCAATCCTGTCGAAGACGCCACTGGTCGAAGCGGATGCCTTTGACTTTGCCGCTCTCGGCCATGCGCGTCACGTGGCGGCGACCATGGAAAACGGCGTGACCGTACACAATTTCTATGTGCCTGCGGGTGGCGATGTGCCGGACCGGGACAAGAATGAAAAGTTCGGTCAAAAGCTCGACTATTTGGCGGATATGGCGGCGTGGGGGCGGAAGGCTGCGCCGCGCAAATCCATTCTTGTCGGAGATCTGAATATTGCCCCGCGCGAGGACGACGTATGGAGCCACAAGCAGCTTTTGAAGGTGGTCAGCCACACGCCAGTTGAAGTGGAAGCACTGGGCGCGGTTCAGGCAGCTGCTGATTGGGTCGATATCACCCGATCGCACATACCCGCGGGTCAACTCTATAGCTGGTGGAGCTACCGCGCCCGCGATTGGGATGCCGCCGACAAGGGTCGGCGCCTGGACCACATCTGGGCCACACCCGACATTGCGCCTAGCGCCTTAGACAGCCGCATCCTGCGCGACGCCCGCGGCTGGGAAAAACCCAGCGATCACGCCCCGGTCTTTGCGACGTTCGATGTCTGATCGGCCATTGCGTCACCGCCCCTTGGCAGTGGTAACAAATCGCTCCATATACGGAACGAATGACCAAAGGAGCCTGCCCCATGGATTTAGGCCTGTCTACCGGACCCACTGCCGCTGACCTGATCATTGACGGATCCGAGGCGACGTTCATGCAGGACGTCGTTGAAGCATCGCAAACGGTCCCGGTCATCGTCGATTTCTGGGCGCCATGGTGTGGTCCGTGCAAGACTTTGGGTCCACTGCTTGAAGACGCGGTGACCAAGGCCAAGGGCGCCGTGAAGATGGTCAAGATAAACGTGGACGAGGCGCAGATGATCGCGGGTCAACTGCGCATCCAGTCGATCCCGACGGTTTACGCTTTCTGGCAAGGCCAACCGGTTGACGGCTTTCAGGGTGCGGTGCCGGGCTCAGAAATCACGGATTTTGTGGACCGTGTAATCGCCGCCGCTGGGGGCGAGGCACCGGGGAACGGCCTTGAAGAGGCGGTGTCTGCCGCCGAAGAGATGTTGGCCGAAGGGGCTGCGGTAGATGCGGCACAGACCTTTGCGGCCATTTTGGGCGAAGAGCCGGCGCATGCTGGCGCCTATGGTGGCCTTGTACGGTCGCACATCGCGATGGATGATCTTGACCAGGCAGAAGCGATCCTGAACGGCGCACCAGCCGAAATCTCGGACAGCGCCGAATTGGAAGCCGCGCACGCGCAATTGCAGCTGGCAAAACAGGCCGCCGATGCCGGGCCTGTGGCAGAGTTGAAAGCCAACGTTGACGCCAATCCCGACGATCACCAGGCCCGATTTGATCTGGCCCAAGCGCTTCATGCGAACGGCGATACCGAGGCTGCGGTTGATGCACTGCTCGAGCTGTTTCGCCGTGACCGCGAATGGAACGAAAGCGCGGCAAAGACACAGCTTTTCACAATTTTTGATGCCCTCAAGCCCAATGATCCGATTGTGCTGAATGGCCGTCGTCGCCTTAGCTCGATGATATTTGCCTAAGGGCCAGCGCGGGCTAGCTGGCACGTTATGATCAAAGTGACTGATCTTCCTGGCACGGTTGCCGTATTCCCCCTACCCGGAGCATTGCTATTGCCGCGTGCGCGGCTGCCTTTGCACATCTTTGAACCGCGGTATTTGCAGATGCTGGATGACGCGTTGAAAACGCCACAGCGGCTGATCGGAATGGTGCAGCCGAACGAGGTCGAAGGCCGCAAAGGCAACGGGTTGCACACCATCGGATGCGCGGGTCGCATCACGCAGTTTTCCGAAACGGAAGACAACCGGTATCTGATAACGCTTTCAGGGATTTCGCGGTTTCGCGTGATAAACGAGGTAGATGGTTTTACACCCTATCGACGCTGCGAAGTGAACTGGGAAGGTTTTGACCGGGATCGTGGCCGGAGCGAGGATGACACGGCATTCGACCGTCCTGATTTCTTGGACCTGCTCGGGCGCTATTTCGAGGCGCGATCGCTTTCCGCCGACTGGGATACGCTCAAAGAAGCTGATGATGAGCTGTTGATCAACTCGCTGTCCATGATGCTGGATTTCGAACCCGAGGACAAACAAGCCCTGCTGGAAGCACCTTCGCTCAGC
>JBCBAV010000157.1:0-6811 GCA_038532285.1 Pseudomonadota bacterium
CAGGTTTTCGTCAACAAATTCTACCGGTGGGAGATGTTTGGGACGGCCTTTGACCCGCCGATCCCCGCCACGATCCAGCCGATGATCCTGATCATCCTTGCGCTGATCGCACTGCAGGCGGTGGCCAACCTGATTGCCGACTGGAACCTCGAACCGGACAGTTTCGACGATCACGAGGCGGAAAAAGAAGAGCTGGAAGCGATCAAGCGCAGCGTGGGGGCAGAGTAATGGATATCGGGACCATTTCGCTGATCGTGGTGCTTGGGCTGGTGGTGCTCTTGGCCATCGGGATGCCGCTGGGCTTTGCGTCGGCGGTGATGGGCACGCTGGTGCTGGTGCTCAAGTTCGAGCCGACGCTGATCACCCATCCGCATTGCTACCTGCCCTTTGTGGAGTGCGAGGGGTTGCGCATCCCCGGCACGCTGACGGCACGGCCAGGGACCGGCGCGCTGTATATCGAGACGCAGAAGATATTCGATCTGATGACCGAATATGTGCTGATTTCGGTGCCGCTGTTCATCTTCATGGCGGCCCTGCTGGAACGGTCGGGCATCGCCAAGGAGATGTACAATTCGCTGAATTTCTGGCTGAGCCGGACACGGGGCGGGATTGCCATCGTGACGTCGATCATGGCGGTGATCATGGCGGCGATGTCGGGGATCATCGGCGGCGAGGTTGTTCTGCTGGGTCTGATCGCGCTGCCGCAGATGCTGCGGCTGGGCTACAACCAGAACCTGGCCATCGGGACGATCTGCGCCAGCGGCAGCCTTGGCACCATGATCCCGCCGTCGATCGTGCTGATCATCTACGGGCTGATCACAGAGACGTCGATCAAGGCGCTGTTCACCGCGGCCTTTGTGCCGGGGTTCATGCTGGCGATGATGATCATCCTGTACATCGTCATCCGCACGCAGTTGCGCCCCGAGGACGCGCCGCTGCCCGAGCCGCAACCCGGCGATCCGACGGGCGCGGAGAAGATGGGCATGTTCGGCGGCTTTCTGTCGCTGATCCTGGTGGGGGCGTCCGTCCTGCTGTTCCTGAGGGCGGCGTTTTTCACGGTGACCGGGCAGAACGTGCTGGAAGAGGGCGAGGATCGCATTTTCCTCGGGATGCCGGATCATCTGGTGCCAATTGCGATTGCAGGTGGCATCGGCGTGGCGCTGGTGCTGTTCGGATTTGGCCGGACCAGGGCCAGTGCGGGCTGGGCGCATGGCAAGGGGCTGGTGCCGCCGCTTGTGGTCATTGGCGTGGTGCTGGGGTCGATCTATGGCGGGATCACCGGGATCACCGAAGCCGCGGGCATGGGGGCCTTTGCGGTGTTCATGATCGCGGTGCTGCGCGGGGAGGCCTCGGTGAGCCTGGTGTGGGATTCGATGATGCGCACGCTGCGGTCGACCGGCACGATCATCTGGGTGACCATTGGTGCCGCGGTGCTGGCCGGGGCCTATACCGTGGCCGGCGGGCCGACCTACATTGCCAACCTGATCGTGGGGCTTGATTTGCCGACGATGGCGGTGATCCTGATGATGATGCTGATCCTGCTGTTCATGGGCGCGTTCATGGACTGGGTGGGGATCGTGCTGCTGATCATCCCGGTGTTCCTGCCCATCGTGCGCCGCCTGCCGATCGAGGAGATTGGGTTCATCGGCCAGCTGGAACCGCGCCATGTGGCGATCTGGTTCGGGGTGGTTTTCTGCATGAACATGCAGGTGAGCTTTCTGTCGCCGCCCTTTGGGCCTGCGGCGTTCTACCTGAAATCGGTGGCGCCGCCGCACATATCGCTGACGGATATATTCAAGGGGTTCCTGCCGTTCATCGGCGTGCAGCTTCTGGCGCTGTCGGTGTTGCTGATTTGGCCAAATATCGTGACGCTGTTACTGTGAATGACACGCCCCGGGCTTGACCCGGGGCCTCGACGTCAAGACCCGGAGGCCCCGGATCAGGTCCGGGGCGGGACCCCGGATCAGGTCCGGGGCGGGACCCCGGATCAGGTCCGGGGCGGGACCCCGGGTAAAGCCCGGGGCGGTAAGGAGATAAAGGATGCTAAGCGCTGAAGACCTCGACCGGTTCAATACCGATGGCTACCTTGTCCTCGAAGACGTGATTGACCCCGCCACGCGGGCGGCGGTGATGGCGGAATATGCCGACCTGATGGACCGGCTTTATGAGCAGTGGCACGCGGCAGGCCGGGTGCCTGCGGCCAGGCAAGGCATGGATTTCTGGGACAAGCTGGAGGTGGTCTATACCTCCGGCTTTGACTGGTATCAGCCGCTTGATATCTCGCTGCCGCATGCGGATATCGCGGACGACACACCGATGCATTTTGGCCCCGCCGTGTTCGACATGGCGACGCATCCGCGCATTCTGGACATCGCCGAAAGCATTCTGGGCCCCGAGCTGACGTCGAACCCGATCCAGCACGTGCGGATCAAGCCGCCCGAGCGGCTGGTGGATCCGGGCGAAGAGCGGGCGCATATCGTGTCGACCGACTGGCATCAGGACCGCGGCGTCACGCTGGAAAGCGCGGACCGGACCGAGATGGTGACCATCTGGCTGGCGATCACGGATGCCACGGTGGAAAACGGCTGTTTGCAGGTGAAACCGGGCAAGGAGGCGGAGATGCTGCCGCATTGTTCGCTGGGCCAGACCGGCATTCGGGACAGGTACCTGCCCAAGCGCCCGGCGGTGCCGACGCCGGTAAAGGCGGGGGGTGCTGTGATCTTTCACCCGCTGACGCCGCATGCGAGCCTTGCCAACATGTCGGATGGGTTCCGGTGGTCGTTTGACCTGCGGTACAACGTGACGGGGCAGCCCTCGGGGCGGGACCATTTCCCGAGCTTCGTTGCGCGGTCGCGGGCGCAGCCGGACAGCGAGCTGCGCGACTGGCGGGTGTGGAAGCAGATGTGGGAAGACACGCGGCACAGGCTGGCGCACACGGCGCATATCCCGCAGCATCGCTGGCCCACATCCGGTCCGTTCTGTGCATGAGTCTGATCACGCTTGATCCCCGTGACAGTGTGGCCGTGGCGCGCACGCCGCTGCGCGCAGGGGACGTGGTGGACGGGATTGCGTGTACCGCGCCGGTCCCGGCGGGGCACAAGATTGCGCTGCACGCGATCCCCGAAGGCGCGCCGATCCGGAAATACGCCCAAGTGATCGGCTATGCCGCCTGTGACATTGCGGCAGGGGCGCATGTGCACACGCACAACGTGGCGTTCCGGAATGTGACGGGTGACTATGCTTTTGGCACTAACCTGCGGGCGGCTCCCGAGGTGACGCCCGACAGTTTTCTGGGCTACCGGCGCGACAGTGGTGCGGTGGGCACGCGCAATTACATTGCGATTGTGACGTCGGTCAATTGCTCGGCCACAGCGGCGCGGATGATCGCGGATCATTTCACGTCCGAGGTGCTGGCAGACTATCCTTATGTCGACGGGGTCGTGGCCTTTGTCCACGGGACGGGCTGCGGGATGGCGGGGGATGGCGACGGGTTCGAGGCGTTGCAGCGGGTGATGTGGGGCTATGCGCGGCATCCCAACCACGCGGCGGTGCTGATGGTGGGCTTGGGCTGTGAGATGAACCAGATCGACTGGTTGCTGGAGGCTTACGGGTTGGCGCAGGGCCCGACCTTTCAGACCATGAACATTCAGAACATTGCCGGGCTGCGCCGGACGGTCGCGTTGGGGATCGAGAAGGTCACCGCGATGCTGCCCGCGGCGAACCGGGCGCGCCGGACGGACTGCCCCGCAAGCGCGTTGAAGGTGGCGCTGCAATGCGGGGGGTCGGATGCGTGGTCGGGGGTCACAGCCAACCCGGCCTTGGGCTATGCCTGCGACCTGCTGGCCGCACAAGGCGGCACCGGGGTGCTGGCCGAGACGCCCGAGATCTATGGCGCCGAGCACCTGCTGACCGCGCGGGCGGCGGACCGGGCCACGGGCGACAAGCTGATCGACCTGATCCGCTGGTGGGAGGATTACACCGCGCGCAATCGCGGATCGATGGACAACAACCCCAGCCCCGGGAACAAGGCGGGCGGGCTGACCACAATTTTGGAAAAATCGCTGGGGGCGGCGGCCAAGGGCGGGACCACGCCGCTGCGGGGCGTGTACAAATACGCCGAACCTGTGACCGCGTCCGGCTTCACCTTTATGGACAGCCCCGGCTATGACCCGGCGTCGGTCACGGGGCAGATCGCGGGCGGGTGCCAGATCGTGTGTTTCACCACCGGGCGGGGGTCGGCCTTTGGTTCAAAACCCGCGCCGACGATCAAGATCGCGACCAACACCGACATGGCCACGCGCATGTCCGAGGACATGGACATCGACGCGGGCCGCATCCTGTCCCAAGGTATCAGCGTCGAGGCGATGGGGCGCGAGATTTACGACATGATCCTGGCCACCGCGTCGGGTGCGCACACGAAAAGCGAGGCGCAAGGCCTTGGCGACTATGAATTTGTTCCCTGGCACATTGGCGCCGTGATGTAGGAGGTCAGCAAGATGACACAGAAGATTGGGTTTATCGGCATGGGGCTGATGGGTGGCGCCATGGTCGCGCGGCTGCAGGACAAGGGATACGCTGTGACGGTGCTGGGCAACCGGGACCGGACCGAACTGGACAAGGCCATCGCGCGGGGCGCGGTGGAGCCCGCAAACGCGCGCGAGGTGGCCGAGGCGAGCGACATCGTCATGCTGTGCATGGGCACCTCCGATCAGGTGGAAAGCCGGATGCGCGGGCCTGACGGCGTGATCGCGGGGCTGGGCGCGGGCAAGATCGTGATCGATTTCGGCACGTCGCTGCCTGCGTCGACCAAGGTGCTGGGGGCCGAGGTGGCCGACACCGGGGCCGTCTACATGGATGCACCCATCGGGCGGACGCCGTCCCATGCGCGCGAGGGCAAGGTGAACCTGATGTGCGCGGGTGATGCGGCGGCGTTTGAGACCGCCAAGCCGGTGCTGGACGATCTGGGCGAAAACGTCTTTCACCTCGGTGCGCTGGGGAACGGGCACACGGTCAAGCTGATCAACAACTTTGTCGCGCAGTCGATGGCAAACCTGTTTTCCGAGGCCTTTGTGACCGCTGACACGGCAGGCGTGGACCGGCAATCGGTTTATGACGTGATCGCCGCGGGCCCGGTGGGCAACGGGTTTTTCGAGTTCATGCGGGCCTATGCGATTGACGGCGATGACAGCAAGCTGGCGTTTTCGATCAAGAACGCGGCCAAGGATGTCGGGTATTACAACCAGATGACGAAAGATGCGGGCGCGCCGTCGATCATGGCGCCCGCGGGTCTCGCGATGCTGGAAGAGGCGCGGGACAGCGGTCTGGCCGAGGCGATGGTCCCCAAGCTCATCGATCATTACGCCAAGAAGATGAGACGTGACTGACAGGCCGCAGACAGCGGAGTTGGGGCCGGCGATTGTGCTGGTTTTGCTGGCCAACCTGCTGTTTGCGACGGTCGACAGTTCGACCAAGTGGCTTTTGGCTGCGGGGCTGGGCGTGCTGCAACTGGCGTTCCTGCGCTATGCGGTGCACTGCGGCATCACCTTGGTGGAAAGCGCTGTGCGCGGTCGGGTCGTTGCGCTGCCGGCGCGAGATCGGGCGCTGGTGCTGCTGCGGGCATTTTGTCTTGTATCGTCGACGGTGGTGAATTTCATTGCGCTTGGCGTGCTGCCGCTGGCGGTCACCTCGTCCATCTTGTTTCTTGCGCCGGTGCTGACGGTGATCTTTGCGCGGTTGCTGCTGGGCGAAGCGCTGACGCCGGCGCGGATTTGTGCGGTGTGCCTCGGGTTTACCGGCGTGCTGGTGATCGTGGGGCCGTTCTCGGGGCCGGTCAATGTCTATGCGCTGTTGATGCTGTACCCGGCCATGGCGGTGGCGCTCTACAATGTGCTGACGCGGATGCTGGCCGCGCGGGTAAGCGCGCACCGGATGCAGTTGACCACTGGGGTGCTGGGCACCGTGGTGCTGGCGCCGCTGGGGCTGTGGCAGTGGACTGCGCCATCAGATCCGACGGTCTGGGCGCTGGCCCTTGCCATCGGGGCGTTTGCGTGGGCCGGGCACGAGGTTCTGACCCGCGCGCACCGCGGTGCGGAGGCGTCGATCCTTGCGCCGTTCGGGTACAGTTTCGTGCTGTACCTCGTGGTGGCCGGATGGGTCATTTTTGGCGAGACGCCGTCGCTGGCCACGCTGACCGGGGGCACGTTGATCATTTGCGCGGGGCTGCTGGTTTTTGCGCAGAGACGGCCCGCATAAGCCAGCGCGGCCCGCCGGCCCGCAGGCGAGCCGGTTGGCGCGGGGGCTTTCGTTCATGTGCAGGGAGAGGCGGCCCGTTTTGCGCTGCGGCGCCCGGATCGTCCCAGAGGTTGTGCGTCTCGTGCGGGTCGGTGCGCAGATCATAGAGTGCGTCCCAGTCTTCGCCCGCGTAGACCGATAGCCGCCATTCCCCCGTCCGCAAGGTGCGCAGGCGGGCGGGCGTGGACAGGCCCATGCGCGGCCCGCCGTCATTGTGTTCGATCAGCAGCGCGTCGTGGTGCGTGGCACAGGATGTGACCGTGTCCAGAAAGCTGCGGCCCTGCAGCCCCCAGAATGGGTCCAGCCCCGCGCGGGCAGAGGGATGCTGGCGGGCATGTCCATGGTCCAGGCGCGCGTATCGGTGCGTGCTGCGTGGCGGTCCCGTGGATCAGACCAGAGCAAGGGCACGCGGGTGACCGCGTGATGCTGCAACCGGCCTTTCAGGGTGCCAGAGCCGAGGTTGATGTCCGACAGCACCAGCGTGATGTCGGGGATGTCGGCGCTGAGTGCGATGGCTTCG
>JBCBAV010000158.1:0-6802 GCA_038532285.1 Pseudomonadota bacterium
CACCGAAGGGGCCCACGGACATGTTTTGGTACATCCCCCACAAGGCGGTGACGAAAATCGACACCATGCCGATCAGCTGCACCAGCGTCCGGTGCCGCCCCATCAGCGTCCACAAATCCGTGCCCGACGCCCCCCGCTCGCGGATGCGCCGCGCCGTCGACAGGTTCAGCGCACCCACAAGGCTCATCGGCAGGCCCAGCAAAAACAGCGCCTGCGCAAATTCCACCCGGTAGACAAAGCCCAGAACCCCCAGCGTCGACAGCGTGAAACAGGTGATCGACAACAGCGACACGCCCAGCATGTCACTGATGTACAGCAACCGGTTGCTGTAGATCCGCACCATGTCCTCGAGGTCCTGCGCCGCCTGCTCGCCGTTCTTCTTTGCGCGCACGACCATGTCATAGGGCACGCCCAGCACCCAGTGGCTCGCCGTCGACCACACCACCGCCAGCGCGATCCAGAACCACAGGTTCGAAAACGACCGCATGTCGATCAGCTCGAAAATGGTGGTGTGCAGGTCCAAAACGCGTCCTCGATCGCCTGTCTGCGGTGACACCCGCATTGATTGACGCCCCTCTTACAGCGCGCCGCGCGCGGTGCCCAGACTCTATAAAACGAAACTTGGCAAGGCGGAAAATCCGTGGCACCCATGGACTGTCAACTGAACTGGACAAGACCACAGATGCGCCCAACCCTCGCCGCCTACCCGGCCACCCGTCTGCGCCGCACCCGCGCCACCCCCGCCATCCGCGGCCTCGTGCGCGAAAACGCGCTTTGCGTCGAGGATTTCATATGGCCGGTCTTTGTCCGGTCCGGCGACGGGATCGAAGAGCCGGTGCCGTCGATGCCCGGCGTCTACCGCCGTTCGGTCGACAAGATCGTGGACGCCGCGCGCGAGGCCGCCGACCTAGGCATTCAAGCTATGTGCATCTTCCCCTACACCGGGATCGAAGAACGCACCGAAGACTGCGAAGGCGCCTGGGCCGCAGACAACCACGCCAACCGCGCGATCCGCGCCATCCGCGCCGCGGTGCCCGACATGTGCATCATGACCGACGTCGCGCTCGACACCTACAACATCAACGGCCATGACGGCTTTGTCGAAGGTGGCGAAATCGTCAACGACCGCACGGTCGCCGCACTGGTGAAAATGGCGCTGGCGCAGGCCGAGGCAGGCGCCGACATCATCGGCCCCTCGGACATGATGGATGGCCGCATCGGTGCGATCCGCACAGCGCTCGAAGGGGCGGGCCACCAGAACGTGATGATCCTTAGCTACGCCGCCAAATACGCCTCTGCCTTTTACGGCCCGTTCCGCGATGCGGTCGGCGCGTCGGGCGCGCTCACGGGTGACAAGAAAACCTACCAGATGGACCCCGCCAATTCCGACGAGGCGCTGCGCCTCATCGAACGCGACCTCTCCGAAGGGGCCGACATGGTCATGGTCAAACCCGGACAGCCCTATCTCGACATCTGCCGCCGGGTCAAAGACACGTTTGGCGCGCCCACCTTCGCCTATCAGGTGTCGGGCGAATACAGCATGGTTCAGGCCGCCGCGGCCCAAGGCTGGATCGACCACGATCGCGTGATGATGGAAAGCCTGATGTGCTTCAAACGCGCGGGCTGCGACGGGATCCTGACCTACTTCGCCCCCGCCGCCGCGCGCCTTCTGAACGGATAACGCCATGGCAGTGGGCAAAAAACTCAACGGCACCCTGCGCAAATTCATCGAAGCACAGCCCATGTTCTTTGTCGCCACCGCCGCCGCGGATGGCCGCGTGAACCTGTCGCCCAAGGGCGCCGACAGCCTGCGCATCCTCGACGACACCACCGTGCTCTGGCTCAACCTCACCGGCAGCGGGAACGAGACCGCAGGCCACATCCGCGCCCTCAACCGCATGACGCTGATGTTCTGCGCGTTCACCGGCGACGCCCTGATCCTGCGCCTTTACGGCACCGCCGACGTGCTGCACCCCCGCGACGCGGGTTGGGCCGATGCCCTCGCCCAGTTCCCCCACTACGCCAGCGCGCGCCAGATCTTCCGGATGTCCATCGACAGCGTGCAAACGTCCTGCGGCACCGGCGTCCCGCGCATGAGTTTCGACGCCAGCCGCGTCGAGGACGAGCTCGACCCGTTCTACGCCGACATGGGCCCCGACGGCCTGCGCGCCTACTGGGACCGCAAGAACACGAAAACCATCGACGGCCTGCCCACGGGCCTCTTTGACAACTGACCGCCGCACCATGCGCCGCCGCCGTCGATTGTCGCCAAAACAGGCACAATCCAAGCAATCCCGCCTGTATTATCCGCACGCCACAATCCCGTCCCCCGACACAGATTGACGAAACGGCGTGCAGACGCCTAAGCTTTTACTTGATCTTCGGGGGGAGAGGACGCGTGAAACGCTTTGTCATCACACTTGTAACCGCGCTGGCCTGCGCACAGGCCGCACAGGCCGCCACGATCAATGAAACCGACCTGATCGACGGCGACTTTACCGACAACAAATTCGACACCATCGACACGGTGTCGCTGATGGACGGCATCACGACGATCAACGGCACCGCCACCGGCACCTGCGAAGAGGTCAACGTCGGATTTTCAGGCCGCGAAATCCGATGCGCCGGACGCGGCGCACCCGGTCGCCCCGACCCGGGCGACTTTCTCGCGTTCGACTTCGTGCTCGGCAGCACGATCACCCAGTCGATCAATTTCATGATCAGCAACGTGGTCGCCCCCGACGGCTTTGTCGCGAATTTCGGGGTGATCGCCATCGACCCGGCCAGCAACGCATTTCTCGCCGACCCGCTGACCGAAGGTGTCACAACCGTGATCACCGGCGCCTTTCCCGTGGGACAGGTGATCAACACGCAAATTCCGTTCCTCTTTGGCAGCTACGGGGACCGCGCCAATGCCGAGGGCGCCTATTCCTATGACTGGACGATGAGCATCGGCGTCTCGGTTCCGACCATCCCGCCTGCCGTGCCCCTGCCCGCCTCCGGCCTTATGTTGCTGGCCGCGTTGGGCGCAGGCATCACCCTGCGCCGCCGCACCGGCTGACCGCACCGGCCCCGCGCTGCGTCAGGCAAACCGCCGCGCCAGCCCCAATGCACCAAAGCCCGCCAGCAGCAGCAAGAACCCCGCAGGCAACGGAACCGCGGGCACCGCACTCGATGCCGTGTCCAGCGTCAGAACCGTCCTGCACCGGGCCGTTGGCGCGCACTGCGCCCCTGCCGAATTCGTCTGTAACTGGAACAACGCCGTCGGATTGAAAAACGCGACACTCGGGTCCGGGTTCGAGAATATGTCGGCAATCTGCGACAACCCCGACCCGTCCAGCAGCCCCGGATCATTGGCCGTCAGAATGATCGACAGCTCAAAGATATCCTGCCCCGGCGCGCCGATCGTGCGGAACTCGATACGGTCGCTGACACCGGCAATGGACGAGTCATTCAGGAAAATGCGGCTCACGGCGAAATCCGCCCCGGACAGGGCATAGGTTTCGACACCCGGAAACGCGACCGAAATGCTTTGGATCGCATCCTCGAACCGGGTGATATCCCCGGTGGTCACACCGGCCGTGCCCGCATCAAACGTGATGTCGATGGCGCCCGTGGACCCCACGCCCAACCCAACCGGCGTGCCCGAATTGAACGCAACCAGCGTGGTGTCGAAAGACACCGTTGTGACCGTCGCCGCCTGCAGGGCGGCCCCCTGCAGCAGGATCGCCAAACCCACCATCGCAAACCTGAAACGTAAATACACGCACACCTCCATCACCAATCACCACATCGAACCGTAAGGGTCCGACATCGCACCAATCAACAGGGACTGCGGCGCGCCACACCGGCCCATGATGCGCTGCCCAATCACTGAACAATTGCACAGTTTCCCGGCAAACGCGGCGCCTCAGAATTGGCGACAGTTTGCAGGCACCAAGCAAATACCGATGCAGTGCCAACTACGGTCCAAAACTGCTTGACCGATTGCCAAAGGCAACCGCACGCTCGACAGCATTTGATATGACCAGAGGTATTGCGATGAAGCTTTTCCGTCTCGCCGGGGCGCTGCTCGTGCTGTTGACCGGCCACGCTCATGCGTTTTCCTATGAAAACAACACCGTGCAACTGAAAATGTCCGAAAGTGGCTACACAATCAAATCCGCCAGTTTCACGGTGTCGGCGTTCAGCATCACCGCCGGCCAGGATCCCAATGGAAACATCGCCGTCGGAGAAACATTCAGCCTTTCAAACAGCCAGTTCGAATTTACAATCGGCTGAAAAGGCAGCACATCCGTCACCCAGTTCTTTGACCAGGTCAGCCCCGGCGCCGACAATACCAACAACAGCACGCCCAGCAGCCTGAATTTCGCGCTCCAGGGTACGCTTACCCTGCGGCTCACCGGCGGCGTGCTGGGCACCTACAGCCAGACCTACACCTTCCCCGGGATCGTTCTGGCGCAACAGGGATCGACCTTTAGCAATCCGTGGTGGTTTGGCGGTACATCGTGCACATATATCGGATCAAATCAGGTGACCTGCCCCGGCACGTCAGCCGCAGGAACCGACGTAAGTTTCACATTCAAACGCGGCGGCAACGGGTCCAACGAGGTCCAGATCACGTCCACCGGCCTGCAAGACTATCAGATGGTGTCGGTCTATCCTCAGTACCTGGGTGAAAACACCAGATGCGGCTGGCAACTCAAACACCCGGAAGGCCAGTACTATTGCCCGCCATATGTCGTCTACAACTCGCCCGCCATGGCGCAGAATCTCGAACTTTATGTCTACAAAGGCAGGCTCTACAAGACCTATGTGAACGGCAAAGGGACCGTGGAAAACAAACCGTTCAGCACGACAGGCCGCGACGACGGCGCGATATACGTGATGAGCGCGACAGGCCAGATCTTTGCAAGCGTGGCCAATCGCGTCCTGCTGTACCACCACTCGTCGCTCCTGGCGGGCGCGCCGGTTGCCGCAGCAGGCCATATTCATGTGCACGGCGGGCGTATCAATCACATCGACAACTGTTCGGGGCATTACCGGCCCCCATTTGCCGTTGCCAATCAAGTCATCGAAAGCCTCAGCCGACAGGGGTACAGCGCGCCCGTGACGATGCGGGACTGCAAGATCAAGCGCCTGAGCGACGGGTTCCTGCCGAACGAAATCACCGAATAACGGACCATCCGCTGCGCGCCCGGCCATCCGGAACCGCACCGGCGTCGAAAGCGTCGCGGCGCGGTGCAGATGTCGCACGATATAATTTAGTATTTGCGCAAATACCAAAATTATGCTTCCTTCCGCCCAAAGCGCGGAGGAACGCACATGCCCGAGGCCCCCATCGTCAAACCGTTCTGGGATCAATCCACCGGCAGTTGGCAATACGTCTTTCACGACCCCGCCACCATGAAAGGCGCGATTGTCGACCCGGTGTGGAATTTCGATCTGTCCAGCGCGGCCACCGCCACCCGCTCTGCACAGGACCTGCTGGACTACGTCACCGACACCGGCATCGACGTGGTCTGGATCCTCGACACCCACCCGCACGCCGACCACTTTTCCGCCGCGCGCTGGCTCAAGGCGCAACTGGGCGCGCAAACGGCCATCGGCGCCCATGTCACGGGCGTGCAAAAGCTGTGGCAGGACATCTACAACCTGCCCGCAGACTTTCCCACCGACGGGCGGCAATGGGACCGGCTCTTTGCCGATGGCGACCGTTTTGCCGTGGGCGATCTCGAGGTGACGGTGATGTTTTCGCCCGGTCACACGCTCGCCTCGATCTCCTATATCGTCGGCCCCGTGGCCTTTGTGCACGATACCCTGATGATGCCCGATTGCGGCTCATCGCGCGCCGATTTCCCGGGCGGCAGTTCCCGCGCGCTCTATAACAGCGTGCAGCGCATTCTCGCCCTGCCGGACGACACGCTGCTCTATGTGGGTCACGACTACAGCCCCGATGGGCGGCCCGCGGCCTGCTGTGCGACCGTGGCCGACCAAAAGGCGCACAACATCCACTTTGCCAACGGCACCAGCGCCGACGACTACGTCGCCCTGCGCGATGCAAGGGACGCGACGCTGCCGCTGCCGCGCCTGATGCTCGCCGCCCTGCAGGTGAACATTCGCGGCGGCGCCCTGCCCGAGGTCGAAGACAACGGTCGCGCCTACCTCAAGGTCCCGGTCGATCACTTCGCCCCGCCGAAACCCGCCGCGTCATGACCGCCAAAATGGACATCACCCGGATGCAGGACACCGCCGAAGAGGTCAGCCGCCACATGAAGGCGCTGTCGAGCCCGACCCGGCTGATGCTCCTGTGTCACTTGTCCGACGGCGAAAAATCCGTGGGCCAGCTGTGCGCTCTGGTGGGCATGAAACCGCCCGCCGCGTCCCAGCACCTCACCCGGTTGCGGCAGGACGGCACGCTGACCTCACGCCGCGACGGCCAGACCGTGTTCTACAAGATCGCCGACCCCAACATCACCCGGATCATGCAGTTCCTCTACGACACGTTCTGCGGCCCGGATGCCATGAGCAAAGGAGCCACCGATGCATGAATTCCTCCTTGCCCTGATCGGCGGCGCGCTGATCGGGCTGTCCGCCGTGATCCTGATGGCCACCAATGGCCGCGTGCTGGGGGTCAGCGGCATCGTCGCGGGCCTCCTGCCCGGCTCTGGCGCCCAGGATACGACGTGGCGCATCGCCTTTGTCGCAGGCGTGCTGGCAGCCCCGCTGATCTCGATCCTCGTGCTGGGGTACACACCGCCGGTGCATTTGGACGCAGGCCCCGCGCTGGTCATCGCGTCCG
>JBCBAV010000159.1:0-6771 GCA_038532285.1 Pseudomonadota bacterium
ATCGGCCAAAAACATCCTGATGTGAACGCAGTTTCCCCGCTTACCAAAAACTATTTTAGGATGATGTCGCACCGCTCGATTAGGCCAGAATGCGCATACGCGAGCGCCGTCATCGACGATCTTCGTCTTACATGGAGTATCCAAAAAATTCTGAATTGTGCGCCCTCGCTTTTAGCCGAGGTGCCGAGAATATCGAAGGGCCGCAAGGATGGTTGGCCCAGAAGGTCATTTTTGACTGTTCAAGCGACCCTAAAATCCACCGAATTCTGACCACCGACCAAAGGCTCACGGGCGATGTCGGTAGTTGCGGCAGGGTCTAGCATGGTGACGATGGTCAATAACCAATCGTCATTGCTTGCTTCTGCGAAGCTGATATCAACCCAAGGTCAGCGCGTTGTTTGAGAGGTTCAGATCCTTGGCCATGTTCAAACAGCGTTGATCTGCCAACGTGGCTTTGGCAGGTTCGTTCACTTCTAAAAATGCGTTGGACATGACCCGGTGAATGCGGGGGCAAAAGTAAATGTCCCCGACAGAAGCAGCGCAGTCCAACGCGCGTTGCGCTTCGGCAAGCGCCCCGTGATTATCGCTGGATCGCAATAGAATTTCGGCGTGCAAGCCGTGCCAGTTGGCCAGTTGCACACCCGCGCCAGTGCCTGCAAATATGTCTATGCCCTCGCGGATAGTATCCAGCGCCGCCTCGTATTCGGCACGTTGACCGAGGCACCAGCCGCGCATCACCAAACCCGTTCCCAACCAGAAAGCATATTCATTTTCTGTGCTCACGCGGATGGCGGTATCAGAATATTCAAGGCAAGCCGCCAGATCGCCCAAGAACATGTGCGTTTCAAGGCAAAGTGCATGGTGAATTGCGGTTGCATAAGTGTTGTGCCGCAGGTCCGCCAATTCGCGCGATCTATGAACAAGGGCAATGGCCTGATCCCGTTCACCCATCATGCTCGCAACCCAAGACGCGTAGGCAGCGCAGGACACGGCGGCGTTTTGCGCTTGGGCCGTCTCAGGCGGAAAGGCTTCGATCGCGTCGAGGCCGAGTAGAAGCTGTCCATAAGCTTCAGGCAACCTTCCCATGTGCATCAGCACCTGACCGCGGCTTGCATGACCCTGCAGAATGAGCGCAGGGTCCGGGTATTGTTTCGACAAGGCGACCAGCGTTTCGGCATGGCGCAAGGATTCGGTCAATTCGCCTCGTACCCAGGTGTTGATCCATTGTCCGACGCGCACCCGGATCTCGGTTTTCGGGTTTCCGACACGTCTGTTCAATTGACTTGCCCGCTTGTAAGCATCGCCCACCTCTGGCGCCGGGAAACCGCGCAAGGCGATCAGGGCAGGGGCTCTGCACAAAAGCAGGTCCAATTCCATCGCATCTGCACCGTCGATGTCGCTGTTCAGAAGCGCCAGGCCGTTCTGGGAAAATGTCGCCGCTTCGGTCCAAGCCGCACGATGAATGGCGGTGCGACTTGCCGCGGTCCAATGCGCAATCGCCTGCGCGATGTTGCCCGCTTCCTGGTGATGCCACGCAAGCCGTTCGGGGCGTTCTGGTGCCTTCGCCGCTTCCATCATGGCGGCGATTTCCGCGTGCAAGGTACGCCTGTCATCCGGATCGATCATTGCGTAAGCGGTGTCATTGATGAGCATGTGTTTGAACACGAAGTGGCGCGCGTCCTGGATTACAAAACCCAAGCGGATCAGTTTTTCGATCGTGACTGCGACACGCGAGCGGCTTTGCTTCAATAGATGACACACCCGCGCGGGATCCGCGGGTGTGCCAAGAACTGCAATCACGTAAATCAGTTGCCGCGCCTCGGTGTCGAGATTGCCAATGCGCGCGGCGATGACTGCGGTTACCGTTGCCGGTAAGTCGGTCGCCGGGTCACCGCCTGATGCTGCAGTCAAAGCCAGTTCTTCGATAAAGAATGGGTTGCCGTCCGCGCGTTCAACCAATGTTGCCAATTGAGTGTGTGATAGGGCCGCGCCATGTGCGGCGTCTTCCAATAGCTCTGCGCTTTCTGCCCTGGTCAGCGGCCCCAAGTGCAGCGTACGCTCGGTTGGTGGCGGCGTTTCAACAGGACGTGTTGTCAGCACGATCATCCAGGACCGACACTCGGCTTCGACAACAAGACCGGTCAAAAGCGCTCGAGAGGCTGGATCGAGCCAATGCACATCTTCGATGACGATCACCAAGGTCTTCTCGTCCGATGCCTCTTGGAACAAGCGGGTCAAAAGTGCCAGAATTCGGTCATGCCGCTGTCGGTCTGACAGGTCGCCCAAACGGACAGCATCGGCAGGTGCAGATTGATCGGTCAGCGAACGCCATAAAGCTTGAT
Organism: Pseudomonadota bacterium; assembly: GCA_038532285.1. Classification (GTDB taxonomy): domain Bacteria; phylum Pseudomonadota; class Alphaproteobacteria; order Rhodobacterales; family Rhodobacteraceae; genus Tateyamaria. Next base: position 2,343 of record JBCBAV010000159.1, read on the forward strand.
CAATGTCGTCACGCAAGGTGGTGTGGGATGGTCTGCCCATGAGGCTGCGACACAACGGCCCCAGCGGCGCGTAAGGCGAGTTTTGCAGACCAGGCAAGCAATGCGCCAGTTCGCACCGATGCTCATGCGGGTCGATTTGTGCCAGAAATTCATGCACCAGACGTGTTTTGCCGATGCCGGGCGCTCCGCTCAATGCAACGGCTTGCCCCTTTCCCTTCGCGGCCATTTCAAGTTGCGATTGCAGAAAACCCAAATCCGGCTTGCGCCCGACATAGCGGCTTACCCTTTTGCGCGGACGGCCGGGAATGCCGGTCCGCAGCGATCCGACGCGCAGCAGTCGAAAGGCGTGCCCGCTTGGCTCGATTTCGAATTCGTCCTGGCATTGGTCGAGAACCGCGGCGCTCAACAGTGTTTCGTTCGGTTGTGCCGATTGTGCAAGATGGGCAGCGGCACGCTCAAGCTTACCGGGCAGGTGCCAGTCTTTCTGGTGCGGCATGTCGTCAAGCGCGATTGCACCATTTTCCAACCCGATCCGCCAAGCCATGTCATCGGGCCCCTGCATTTCCCAAGCGCAATGCGCTGCCAATCTCGCGGAGTCTTCGGAAACAGGGGAATTGCCGAAGCTGGCGATGAAACCGTCAATCAAGGGCTGTTTCAGAGTGCCGCCGAAGGATTCGACCGTGGTTTGCGCCCGTTCCATCGCCTGGCCCGCGTGTGAATTGTCTGCAGGCAACAAGGCGCAAAGCAGCGTCACCAGACGTGTTTCGCGCAAATGCGTTTGGTGCACTGTGCTGCTTGGCTGTGCGGCGTCTGCCCGTTCCGTGTCGGCAACAAAACGAAAGCCGCGACCGTGATATGTCCTGATAATGCGTGAGGTTTCATCTGCATCTGTGAAATGGCGGCGCAACTGGCTGATCGATTTTTGCAGGGCCGCGTCGCTGATGTTGTTTGACCAAAACCGTTCCATCAATTCCGATTTCGGCACCATGCGGTCGCGATTCTGCACAAGATGAACCAGAACTTCGAAATTCTTGGGCGAAATGTGTAATTGCCTGCCGCCTTGCGACAACTCGCGCTTCTGCGCGTCGACAATGAAATTCAGGAATTGAAAGCGCATCAAACAGCGGCCTGAACTCTGATTTTTCTCGCAGTTTCATCAAATCACAGCAGCAAGTAAAGCCTGAGGACCGCCGCACCGGCGCGTCATTGCCCAAAGCTATGGTCAGGGTTTGGTCAGAACTTGGTCAGCTTGCGCGCGCAATCCGGGTGGTATGATCGGCTCGATATCTCAAGTGCTGGCTACGGCGCGAAATAAACCGATGCTTTTAAAAGGGAAATTTTCATGAACCCGACGATAAAAATTCCTTTCCCTCACAAAATAGTCCCAATCAGACCTTACATGGCGTCGCTCACCGCTCTTTTGGTCTGCTTCTGCGCCAGCGCGTCCTCTGCCACGTCTGTTGACGCCATTAGCTTTCTGTCCGTTCAGCACGGATTTACCGTCCAAAATGGTTTTTCTCCGGATGGGATCACCAATGTAACGTCGGGACCGGCCATCAGCTCGGAACGGGCAAGCATGATTGACGCTGTTGACGCGACCACTGACGTTGATATCAACGACGTCACTGTCGGATGTTCGGCCTGTTCGGAACCGACACCTTTTACGCGGTTCAGTCGTTTCAGGTCCACCCGCACTGACCCGACTGAATTTGCAGAATCGCAATTCGACATCTCCGCCCTGTCGGACCAGGATGACGGAAGCGACGTATCAAACTTTGCAATTGCCACCCGTGATGTGTCGCGGACAGGACTGGCCCAGGCGCGCATCACATCCTCACCGGCGGCAGCCTCTGCGCAATCGGCTTTCGCTTTGTCTCGCACGACCACGTTCGAGAATATCACCAACGAACGCATTGCGTTTTTCATCGGCGGATATTTCGATGCATTCCTGCTGTCACGGTACACAGGCAATGACGGTTTCGCTCGAACGACAACGACGCTGGAGCTTTCGTTTTCCGGGATCGGGCAGTCGAACCTGACGTATTTCAGCCCATCGGAATATCAGGAAAACGTTTCGGAAATCGGCACCAACGCAACTGCGACGGAAGGATTTTCTTCGCTTGGTGACGGTGTGCTTGGCATGCAGTTCACAAGCGCGGCGACCGCGCTTGGCGGGGCAGGGCTGTCGGAGGCCTCGGTGTCTGCGGAACACGATTTTTTAATTATCCTGGCGCTCGACCCGGGGCAGTCGGCGGACATGTTCTTTGGCTTCAGCCAGCGAAACGAGGTCGGCTTCACACCGGTGGCGAACCCACCCGCCGTTCCGCTACCCGCATCAGCGTGGTTACTGATGCTGGGCCTTGGTGGTCTCGCTGGTCTGCGGCACCGCAGAGGATCGAGGGAAAGCACCTAGCGCAAGAGACCGGATTGCACCTGCGAGGGGTTGATGCTGTTTGTCGTCGTTCGCGCTCTGACCAGAAAATTAGTTTCGAATTGATTTCAACACGCGCACCTTCGCCCGATTTTCGGGCCCCGAGTGGTGTAAACAAAGAAGGGAACTTCAAGATGTCACGAACCGATACCGCCAGGCATTTCAGCATGTTGCACGTGACGGGCCAACTTTGGAGGGCCGCCATAGTCGCCCTGACCCTTGTTACACCTTTACACGCGGATCCTGATGTTTCCGTGCGCACCTTCCAGAACTTCATGCATGATCGACTGGATGGTCGTACCAAAGGATACGCATTCGCTCTTGTCAGCCCTGACGGCATTATTGCCAAGGGCGCGGGCGGATATGCGCAGGCTCCGGGCGATGGAAACGTCAGGTTCACGGTAGATACCGTCAGCAATCTTGGATCGGTCAGCAAGCTGATCTCCAGCACCGCGTTCATGCACCTTTTGCGCGACAAACCCATCGCCGACGGCACCGTGAACAAACAACTCGACACCAAAATCCTGCCGTACCTCCCAGAAGGTCTCGAAACGCGCTTTCGCAACAAACTGAAGGACGTCACATTCAGGCATGTCCTGCTGCATAAAACCGGCTTGCGCGGGCACCATGGCGACGATGAGTTTGAACCAACAGGCGAACGGTCAACACTGGAGCATGCGATGGCTCTTGGTACGACATCTGCGGGTGATGCGTTTGCTTACAACAACGAAAACATCTCGATGATGCGGTTTTTCATCCCACATATCGCCTACCCTCGGGCAGCGGCTCGCATCCACAACAGGCATCGCAACAAATCAGGAACTGCATATTTTGCGGCAGTGCGCGATGACTACCACGGTTTGCTGGATCAATACCTGAAGGAAGAGTTTTTTCCAAAAATCTATTCCGGTGCGCAGCCGGTATGTTCGCCGGTATCCGAACTGCCCGCCAATGGATACGCCAAACGGTACTCAAGTCCCGGCGCATCCCGTGGCACTGCAGGTGACCCGGGATACTGCATTCCGCAGGGCGGCATTCACATGAGCGTCCGCCAACTCGCACGCTTTGCCAAGGTCTACGGATATAGTCGAACCATCGTCAGTCGTGGCATCCGCAAGCGCATGGAAGACACGAACAATTTCACGACCGCGCTCGTTTTTAACAGCTCTATTGGCGGCGATCATTTCCCCGAGGAAAACCTCACGCAGTGGATGAGCCATGGGGGATCTTTCCGTGGCTATGCGGCAGCATTCATTCGCCTCCCGCACAACCACTATGGCGTCGCGTTGGTCAACAGCCCGTCTGCCGGCTCGCACGATCTCAAGCACGCGCTGTATTACGCTTACGTGCGCGCAACGGTCGGTTTGCCCGCGCCGCATTTGTCGGCCAATGACCGCTATCATTTTGCTTACCGCGAAGGGACCTATGTCACCCGTGGCAGTAGCAGAGACCATGATTCCTCGCGCAAGTTCCAACGCGGGTCCGTTATGCCACGCAGTGATTTTGACGACATCTTTGACGTGTCAGCCAATGACCGGATGCATTTCGCGTGGTACAAGGTCAATCGCCCGGCAGGTCCGCAATTGATGGTTACCGCAGGCACAAGCGGCGATCTCGACAGCGAAAGAGAGCTTTACACAAGCCGGATTGCCGCTGGCTACAGGCTCGATGAATTGGCCTTTGTTTCGTCAAATGACGAAATGCATTTTGCCTGGTATGTCCGTGACAATGACATCTTTGTAGGTGCCGGATCGTCCGCGAATCTTGCCTCCAGACGACACCCCAAGCGTGTGACGCTTGCCAACGGCAAAACCGCCCGGGACGTGATTGCAATCGTTTCAAATGACAGAATGCACTTCGCGTTTTACGATGACTGCACCTACTCCGCCGGTGTGAGCAACGACGTGCGCAGCGAGTATCAGGGCCGGACTTACGATTGCGGGGACCTGAACCGGTAGCGGCCAGTTGTGAGGCCAAGCAGCATCAGATTGATTTTTC
>JBCBAV010000160.1:0-6710 GCA_038532285.1 Pseudomonadota bacterium
TCTGACGGCACGCATCGCGACCTTCTTTACGTTGACGGCGGGGTAAGCACGGGCATTTCCACCCCGCGCCTGTTCCAGCACTTCAAGAGCCGCTTTCATGTCATTGCTGACGGTGAATGCAGCGGCGTTGGACAGGCTGATTTCGTTGGCCGAAAGGGCGTCCAGAACCGGATCGGGCAGGTGCGCCAGTGCAAGGCGGCGGTAGACGTGCTTTTCCTTCACTGCGAAAGCGCGGGCAATGGCTCCTACGGTGCCGCCTTTGGCTTCCATCTTGCCATAGGCACGGATTTCCTCGGCGGGGTGCAGATCACGGCGGGCCACGTTCTCCATGTTCGCCCATGCCTCGGCGGTCTCGGCGTCGGGGGCCAGCATCACCATAGGGTTCGCAAGTTCGGGCCGCGTCTTGGCCATGTCTGGGTGCTGTTCGGCCAGATATTGCAGGGCGCGCAAGCGGCGTCCGCCCGCAACAATCTCAGCGGTGTCCTTATTGCCTGCCAATCCTGCAATGGACTGGATCAGGCCAGCGGCCCAGATGCTTTCCGCCAGTTCAATCACATCCGCTTCGGGCACGTCTTGGCGTGGGTTCATCGGAGAGAGGGACAGATTTGCGAGGGGAAAGCGGGCCTCGGTTCCGATGATCTTGGATTGCTTTGTCATTGGGACATTCCTTGTTTTGTGGTGATGATTTAGGTAAGGGTGTCTCACCCCTGACGGGGTGAGGCGAGGCCGCTTAGGCGGCGTGCTGTTTCAGAAAGGCGAGGCCGATCCTGGCGGAGAGACCTCCCTTTCTCACAAGCGCGATAGCTTCCCGCTTGCGCTGCTCGATAACTGCTCTGGTCATGTGTTCACCTCCTTCCCGACGCAGGCAGCGCCTTTGGCGCACCCCTGACGGGGCGGCCAGTTTCACCAATCGCTTGGAAAAAGGATCGTCAGCACGCGGCGCGTGTCGGCGAGTGACGTGGGGTTGGGTGAACCGCCTTCATAGGCACGGTCGTAAAGGTCGATTTTCCACCAGACCTTTTTGTCCATAACCTCCATCGTTCCCATTTCATGGGTTCCATAGGCGTCAATATCTTCGTTGAAATCGTCGTATGCGGCGACTGCGGCAACGCAGGCGAGGACGAAACCCTGACCTTCCGCGTGAACAGCTTGGGTGTAGACCCACTGTCCCTGTCCGCCTCCGGGGCGTTTACAGCGAAAGGCATCGTTTTGTTCGGCAATTCGGGCGATATCCCGCGCCCGGTCTTCAACCTTATCAGCCATCTTTGGCCTCCTTGTGGTGATGCGGTCGGGTCTTGTGACCTCTTTCCGCCAATGGGCGACGCCTTCCCTTTCTGTTTTCTGGAAAATGCGCGCATTTTCCGGGGAACAGAGGGGGGAGGGCGTAAGCCCGACCCACGGGCCTGGAATAAAAAGTCATAGCCATCCCCCGAGGGGGGCTTGTCGGCCGGGCGACGTTGGAAACCGTCATTTTCGACGCAGGAGAAAATTGCGGAGGGTCCGATGGCGCACCGTCGATGGCGTCATTGACTTTGTGGGCCAGGTCTGTTGGGCGGATCAAACCAATGGGAAGTTGTCGACGGCCTTAGAGCGAAGCGGAGGGGCCGGCGTCCGCTGTGTCCTCGATCCCGCGCGCAAGCGGGATCCCCACTGACTTCTATCGTTGCTGTTGCCGTATTAGGCAGAGACGGTGTGTAATGGCATCTGGGTTCCCTCGGCCTTGTTTCTGGAAAGATGAGAGGTGACGCATCGCGGGCTTGGTGTCCCCGTGGTGAAGCCCCGGCAAGCAGAAAAACGGTTTCCACCCGAAGGGCAAACCCACCGATTTTCGGCCTGCACCGCACCCTCGTTCGATGCGCTTTTCCGCCTTCATCGAAACAAGGAGAAACCCAAATGGCACATTACACTCTGACCGTCCCTGTAAAATATGACGACAACGGCACCGAGAAGACCACCTATCGCCGGGTCGGCGCGGTGTTCGAGAACACAAAGCGGGACAGTGGCGAAAACTTTCTGACGCTTAAGCTTGATTTCCCGGTTGGTGTGACCGAGCTGGTCGCCTTCTTGCCAAGCGCCAAAGGGGACGTGACCGAATAGGATCCCTGGGCCGTCGCAAGGCGGCTCACTCCGGTGTATGCGTATGCTCACGAGTATACGCATACGTGCTAGTCAAAGCCGCTCATCGCGAAGGCAACAGTGAACTGTTGTGGGGGCTGTCTTCCCCCGCGCCTTGCAGGCGCACCCCCGAGGATATTTTTGGCAAGATGAAGGCGTGACAAAGCCCTTGTTTGCGTAACAATAACGTATTATTGTTATCACAGGATCAAGCCGGGGACGGCCTATGATCCCGCAAGGTGAAGACGAAAGTTTCACCCGAAGGCCGGGGCAGACGCTCCGGCTTTCGATTTTAGAGGGAGGGTTTCATGAAAGCTCTACTGATCGTCGTGATGTTCAACTTTGAAACCGGTTCTGAGTTGGAAATGCGCATGGATTTTGCAGATGTCGCTGACTGTCACGCCGCTGCATTGGAAACGTTTCAGAGCATCGATGCCGCGGTGGATATTCGGGCGATGGAGATCCCGGAGGGCCAGGAGTTGCTGGAAGGGACGATGATCGCCAATGGCACCGAAGGACATGAGATTGGCATGTATGCCTGCAATGTCCTCCGAGCTGGCGCGACATCATCGGAAGGGTAGGCAGCAAAAAGCCCACGCCGAAGCGTGGGCTGTTGCCGCTACTTCGCGGCCTGCTTGTCAGGCGGGGTGAGTGTCTTTTCGTATTCGACCTCGATCTTCAGGAAACCGGGGATGGATAGGGCAACGCTGAGCGTGACCTTGGCTTTGTGGCCGAGACTTTTCAGCACGGCGCGGATTTTCTTCATCAGTTTTGTCATGGTGTTCTCTTGTTGATTACGGGTAATAACGCAGCCCAAGTGACGCACCGAGGGGCGCGATCGCACCCTTTGGGTCGCAACAAGAGTGGAGAAGGGCGCAGCCCTTGCGAGCGCGCGACGGTGTGTCATGGTTCGGGCTGAGGATAGGCCGAAATCAGCGAGGAGAGACGCCACAAACGGGAAAACCCAATTGCGTCGCTGTGTCGATCATATCGCCAGGTTTAGGTGGGGACGTCGATTGTCACGCCGGCTTTCGCAGAAATCATCGCCTCAGCTGTTGCGGCGACTTCGGCTTGCAGATCAATACCGACCTCGGGTGCTTCCAAAGTGACAATGAGCGCGTATCGAGCCTTGTCCAAGAACCGGTTCTGGCTCGGACGATCACGCCACCATCCCATAACGGGATAGATGACAAGCTGGTCGCGCGAGGCCAGCTCAACTGCCGTGCCTGACCAGGTGTCGCAATGCAGCGATCCGGCCGAAATCGACTTCGGGCCAAACTCCCAGTTGGGGTCGGTCTCTCGGCCGCTGACGCGGCCTCCCATTTCAGCATTCAGGCTGCGTTGAAACTCGCGTTCCGTTTCGCGGGACCGCTTCAGATCAAATCTCAGACCGAAGGACCTGTATCGGGCCGGATCCAGCATCGAGCCTTTGAGCGGGTAGGGCTCAACAAAATAGGAGAGCGTCACTTTCAACCGAACGGGACTGTTTTCAAGCGCCTCCAGGGTGCGGGTCGGCCAGGGCAGATCGTAGTAGTGTGCATTGCCGAAGGTGATGCCGCCGACTCGTCGGTTTGGATCGCGCCTGCTGATTTCAGGCCGGTCGTAAGGCTGGATATATGTCTGCGAAAACAGGGCCATATCATCGGACGCTGATGCAAGGGCGCGCGGCAGGCTTGGCATGCCGTAACCGAACTTGCGCCGAAGAGCGCTGCGCTCCGTTTTCCCGTCTGTATCACCGACTTGCGCTTTCATTGCGTTGGTCCAATCCGCGCTGTGCACCATGAGAGCGCGAACGGTCTCAGGCCAAAAATGCGGGTGTTCGGCCATAATCTGAGCTGCCATGCGGGCCGCCTGGGCGGTCGCCGCGCTGGTTGCGTGGAAGGGGACAAGGGAATCTCTCACGCCGCCTTTGCCTGTCGAAACGAGCGACAGGGTCGGCATGGCATCTGACACCTGATCTTCCAAGGCGTTTGATGCGCGATTGCCGGCCTCAAAAACCAACTCGGGTTTCACCGGCGTGGTGCCATCGGGCCAGACTGAAGACGTTCGGCTGTAGGGGCTGAGTGCACCGACACCTGCACAGGGAAACCACTCGCCCTCATCGCGCGGATGGATTGCGTTTTTGAACGTGACGCCTCCGATCGTCAGGGCATTCCAGGCCTGAGCCGGGTCTTGGCCGGGATGGTCTTCCGGGATGTTAATCTCGGACCAGTCATCGCTGTGATCGATATTCCCGACGGCTTGCACAAAGAGGCGACGGGGAGGTTCTTCCCCTTCGGCAGCATCAACGCCCGAGGCAAGTTCGTCCACAGCGGCGCTCCAACGGGTGGGTCGGTCACCCCGGCGGTCGCTGTTCGTCGTTGCAGAACAGATGGCGCGTTGACGTGTTGGGTTTCTTTGCTCCGCGAGGGCAACTGCCGTCTGTGTAATCGCGCCATAATTGGCGATTTCATCTTCTGGTCTGGGCTGCGGCGGAAGGAACTTCACACTTTCGAGCCGGTGTCTGAGCATATGGGTCGATTGATCTGCCAAGGGTCCCGTCAAATCTCCATGCAAGGCCAGACCGGCCATGGGTGTTCCATGCCCTTGCCCGCCGTAGTGGTCATCAACAGCCCAGGATTCATCAATCGCCTGCGCGTCATCGGCAGCAAGCGCAGGTTCAATCAATGGGTGGGCGCGATTAACGCCGGTGTCGAGCAGGCAGACGGCTGGCACCTCAAGGCCCGGCCAGTCAATGCGGTTTGCAAGATCGTCGACAAGTCCGTCCTGTTCCTCGCCGGAAAGCTCTACCAGAATGGCAGGATCATCGGTCGCAAAGCCAATCTCGGCCAGACCGGCACGGCCGATATCAACCATGTCCTGCAGCTGCGCCCGGGTCGCATAGACGGGCACGACCTGGATATCGGGGAACCGGCTCCAACGGTCGACGGGGGCCACTGTCATATCAAGTGCAACAGCCACGTCTGTGACGTCGTCTGCAAAATCTTCCCAACACCACAGGCCCCACCAAGTCGCTCCGCTGCCTTCAGCAGGAAGTGCCGCCGGATCCTCTCGCCAGAGGTCAACGAGCTGCGTTGGCAGAAAATCATCGATTGGCTGCATGTCCTTTGCCAACGGAGGGTTCCCCGATCTTGTCAAAGGGCCGCTGGTATAGCGTTCAACGCGTTCGGCGAGGTAGTCTTGCCCCGAAGCGTCTTCGATATGCAGAACCATGGTGCGACGACCAGCATCTTCACCGGCTGCGCTTTGTCGAATGCCCCGGTCTGGTTTCTCGATGTCGAGTTCGCGGGCCGCAGGATCAAGCTCAACCGTGACAAACATACCTTCGCCGGGGGTGAAGCCAGGGGGATGGCTTGCGGGAGAAGGTCGACGATCGTTGGCTGATTCAAAAGACGCCACAAGTCCGTCACTCAGACGCGCGCCGTGTTGGGCACGATTTCTGATAAAAGTTCGCGTGCCTGATGGCTGATGCGCCGTGTAAGACTGCGCGCTCAGAAGGGGCGCAATATCGATATGAGGTCGATCATAATCTGCCAAGTTTCAATGCGCCGCCTTACGCGTTGCCACTGAAGACGTCTCGCATGTCGCGTCGGGCATCAAGCTGTGCGATCAAATCTTCGGTTGTTACTGAATCGCGTTCTGACAATAGCGCTTCTTTCGCGGCTTCGTCTGCCGCTCGGGCCAGCTCGGCCTGGCTCAGTCCTTCGCCCGCTTTTACCACTCTCTTCCAAGCAATCCTTGGGTATTTCATCGGGCGGATGTGGCTGCGGATCACTTCGCGGATTTCGTCAGCAGAGGGCATCTCAAACTGGAGAACTTCGTCAAACCTGCGTTGCAGGGCAGGGTCCAGCAATTCAGCGTGGTTGGTCGCAGCCAGGATCACACTGTCGGTAGACGCGGGTTCTTCCATGAATTGCAAAAAGCTGTTGAGCACGCGGCGCATTTCTCCAACATCGTTGGTTGCGGCACGCTTGCCACCCATAGCGTCAAATTCATCAAAAAGGTAAACGCCGCGTCGGCGAATGGTCTCATCGAAGACCAGACGCAGCTTTGCCGATGTCTCACCCATGAAGCGTGTGATCAGAGCATCGAGGCGCACCACCAGAAAGGGGAGTCGAAGCTGGCCGGCCAAGGCCTCGGCGGTCATGGTTTTGCCGGAGCCCGGTGGGCCCGAAAAGAGCAGACGCCGCGACGGCGTGCGGTTACCTTCCCGGAGCCATGAGCGACGCTCTTGCTGCACAACGACACGGTCCAGTTTTGATCGTAGTGGCGGGGCCAGAACCACTTGCGGCAAGCGAAGCGATGGCTCCCGAAGATCCAACAGACCTTCAAGATCACCGCGCGGTCGCGACATCGACACGCTCACGGACGGTGTGTCTGAACCACCGCGACGCACCTCTTCAACAGCCTCCCGCAGCTTGTCTGCTGTTGAGCGGCGGCCTTGCCGCGCCTCTGCGGCCGCAACTTGCAGGGCGATGGAAAGGAACTGGTCCTCATCGCCTTCAGCGCGGCTGCGCAACATGGATATGATTTGCTTTGCGTTGGACATTTTTGTGCACTTACCAGATGAATCTTAGTCGGAAAATCGTCCGCTG
>JBCBAV010000161.1:0-6680 GCA_038532285.1 Pseudomonadota bacterium
GTGATACAAAATGGCAATGGCTCCAGCGTGCTGGATGGAGGAAGCGGAACCCCCGCCTATTTTGCGAATGGCGCCTCGGTCGCGCCTCCAGGCACGCGCAGCACGACATTCAATGCCTGGAGTATCGATACCGGGCTTGTGGCGCATACTGCTGATCTTGATCTGACCGGCTGGGCGGCCGCAGGGGATCGGATCCGTTACCTCGACTATCGCCCCTTTGGATGGGGTATGGTCGGCACGGTCACGCATATCATACTCACCCAATCTCTGAGCGCGCCAGAGCGGACTGATCTGCTCACATGGCTTCAAGGGGAGGCTCCAAGCTAATGGCACAGCTCCGTTTCAAAGGCTTTCAATCCGGCACTCCGGTTTCCATGATGGCCTCAGATGGGGTGGGCTCTCTTGGCTTGACAGTCCCTGCGTTTCAGGCACCGCAGATGGCCAGTGCATTGCCACGGATCAGCAGCACGCAAGTCGAAGGCGACACGCTTACGCTTGAAACGTCCGGGCTGACGGGGATCAGCGCGTATGCCTGGCGTCGTGTCGGGGGGAGCACGCTCGGCGCCGGGGCAAGCTTTGACAGCGCGGGGCAAGGCGGGCAGTGGATTGAATGCGCCGTCACCAGTGATCAGGGCGTTCTGACCACGCCTGCGGTGCATATCTATATGGGAATGCCCATGGCCAGCCATAACAGTGATGACGCGGCTATCCTCGCGCTGTGTCCGCATCATGAGGCGACCCATATCGCGGTGGCCAATGGCGATTGGAGTGATCCGGCGATCTGGTTTGATGAGCGGGTACCCTCTCATGGGGCGCGGGTTCTGGTGCCGCAAGACCGCCAGCTGCGCTATGACGCCAACACCCTTGCGCGCCTGGACTGGGTGCGTGTCGACGGGCGTCTGGACTGGTCCAGAACCTCGGACACCACCATGCTGGTCGAGACCTTGATCGGCACACGCGGGTCGGTCATGACATGGGGACTTGATGCCGCCAATCCTGTCGCCGAGGGCGTGACCTCAGAGGTGATCTGGAGCGGGCGGCATTATCGCGATGCCAGCTTTCTGCCGACCGACATCAACCTTCAACATGATCCGCTTTTGTGGGGGCGTGGCCTTATCTCACAAGGAGAGGTGACGATCTATGGGGCTCCCCGCGCGCATGGTTGCATGGCGACTGTGCCAGTTCCTGCCGGAGCCACTTCCCTGACGCTGGAAAAGCCGCCAACAGGCTGGAAGGTCGGAGATACGATTGTCATCTCTGGTCTGGAGCTTGGGCTGCAGGCGTCTGGCCTGCCATGGCGCGACGAAGACGAAGAACGGGTCATCAGCGCCATAACCGGCCATACAGTCTCTTGGGATGTGCCATTGGTCTATGACCACAATGACAAGATGGGCCTGCGCGAGGATATCCGTCCTGCGGTCCAGCTTAAGCGCGGGCGCAATGTCATCTTTCGATCTGAAATCACCGAAACCCCATGGCGCCGTGGCCATTTTGCCATGCTACACGGGCTATCGCGGTCAAATATCCGCTACGCTGAATTCTTCGAGATGGGGCGTACCGCCAAATCCATCCCGGCGGGGATCAGGAACGAAAACGGCGAATTCGAGACCCATGATGCCAATGGCACAGCCTCGCAGATTGTGATCGAGCCCTTCACGGCAAGATCAAACCTGCAAGGGCGTTATCCGGCACATTGGCACCATGTGGGGCACAGCCACGAAGCCAACGGGCGGCCAATGCCGATCTTTTGGGATTGTTATATCGAAGGCTCTCCCGGCTGGGGTGCGGTGCATCATGCCTGTGAGATGCATATGTTCAACAATTCGGTCCGGCGTGTATGGTCAGGCGGGATTGTTGCCGAAAGCGGTAATGAAACTGGGGTATGGAATAACAACATCGTGTCGCACATGACGGCGATGGCGATGAACAGCTCAGGCACCATGGTAGGTAGTCCAAAAGGGTCGTCAGAAAATGGCGACCGGCTTGGGGATCCGTTCCGTCATGGTCAAGCGCTTGCCCTGCGAAGCCGGGCTGTGGTGCTGTCCGACAATATTGTCTTCAACTGCACGTCGGCGATCAATTTTACGCACCGCCGGACCGGAGGGGCCTTTGTTCTGCCGATTGATCACAGGCGTGAGAACCTCGGTCTGCAATCCATTGGTCAAATCCAGCATGCGGTGACTGAACCGCAAGGCGAGATGGAGTATTCGCACCACCCTTTGCTGCATGTTGCCAGCAACACCATGATGGCCTGTTGGTTCGGCTTCTTTGTCACCAAGGAGATTGCGCCGCAAACCCACGATACGGGCATCAAGCTGCATCGCAATACAGTCTGGGGCTGTCTCGGGCGCGGCTTCTGGGCCGAATATGTGGTCGCCTACGGGATCGACAATTGGGATATCGCCATGGCGGGAACAGCGGTGGGCGGCTGGGGTCGACAGCCCTATCACACCTCGACAAATGCTTTCCAGATTGCCTTTCGAAACTGTCGGGCACAGGGCCGGTCTGTGCCGAACAACCTGTCTGTGAGCGGTCATACCGGGTCAAACGGGGCGCAGGACCGCGACGTCTATGATCCGGATAATCGCCGGTTCTATGCGCTTGGGAATGATTTCGATAATCTGATCAACTACACCAATGCCGGGTCCCAGACCGAAACGGATGTGCTCTATGAAAGCGATGACTGGGACAATACAGAGCTGGATTACGCCCGGGATCCTGAGCACACTTATCCTCTGGTCGTGGGCACGTGGAACGGATCGTCGACCACCGGAAACATGACAGGGCTCGTCACGAATTCCGACGGTGCCAAAATCAGCAACTTTACCAGTGCTGGCAAACTGGCTGAAAAGCCGTTTCGCGACAGCATATTTTCCACATTGAACGCGCAAGCTGAGCATTTCTGTTCAACCGTAGGCTACTATGAGCACGAGGGTGGGTATGTGTTGCTGTCTCGGGAAATTATCTCTGACGAGCTGTCAGCGCGGCCTGCCATGCAGACATTTCTTTATCAGAGCACAAGCGCGCCAAATGTCGGCAATAACAACGGCACTCTGGATCATGTGACGACACCGATCTCTGCGACCGATCAGGTTGTGGTCTGTGCGGCGGGGGGCAATGTGGTCATAGACGCGCTGGCCGGGGCCACGGGAGGCAATGGGACGATTGTGCTGGATGACATCGATATCCATGGCGCAGATCGCGGCACGCTGCGCTACGACACAGCCACGGGTGAGGTGACATATACCCCGTTTTTCTATGTTGAGACAGGGGTCGATGAGTTCTATGTTTTCCTGCGTTCAGGTGACACCATGTTTAAAACAGTGCGCGTCAATGTCCTGATTGGCGCCGCCTCTGCACCCGAAACCCCGGTGGAGAATATGCATTTCACAGCCAGTTCCGGTAGCGGGGCAGGCGAGATCGACGTCACGCTTTTGGAGCAACCTGACGCCGGCGGACGCAATATCCGGCTCGTGCAATATTCAACGGATAATGGAGCCAGCTGGCGCCGGCTGACCAACCTCTGGCCGCAAACCACGCTTACCGTCACGCATGAAAGCAGTGGCGCGCCGCTCAGCGCAGGCAGCTATACGCTACGCCTGCGCTATCACCACGACCACGAATATGCCGACTGCGCACCAAGCCCGTCGATGGTTGTGGCCGTCGGATAGGAGAGCCACATGTCAGCTGCGTATCTCTATTTTGGAACCATGGTGCTTCTGATGGTGCCGTTGGTCTTTGTGCATCTGCTTTGCATGATTGTGACCGGACGCCATCCAGAGCTTATGCCCGACAATGGCCAGCGCTGGCGCTATCAACAGGCTGAAGGGGCGATGGCGCTCACCTGTCTGGCGATGCTGTGGTACATGGCACAGATCCTCGGACCGATGGCGAGCTTTTGCGCAACTGATCCTGTGGCTGGCTTTATCGCGCATATGCCATGGGTTACAGGCACAGGCGCGGTTCTGGTGCTGAAGACACGCCACCTGATGCGATTGATGGCGCAAATGCGTGGGCTTTAGCCCTCGAACCTGTAGCCAAAATATTCGATATCCTTAGCATAAGCACGTGAGACGATATCGATACATGCAGGCGTGTAGAGATCACGGTAATCGTGTTTGCGCAGCGCGCTGGCATTGCGGTGCTCCAGCGCGATATCGCGATCAAGCCGTTTGGCGATGAAGGCGAAATCATCGTGCAGGCTTTCGTAGCGGCCGACAAAATCCACTCCGATCCCCCGCCAGGGCAGGCGCAGAAACAAGTGCTGTTCGCGCAAATGCAGGATCGAGTTGAAGTCCTTACGCGCCATGAAATCCGTCACGAAATCCTCAAACGTATCGTATTGGGTCACGGATTTCTCGGCCTGCGCACGGTTGAAGGCCAGCCCGGTATCCTGACGGAGATAGAAATAAGCCGACACAAGCCTGTCCCACGGGTTGCGCACGAAGGTGAATTTAAACGCCGCATCAAAGAACATCTTGGTGAACGCTGTGCGATAATCGAGCAGGTTCATATGATGGCCGGTGTGACAGCCATAAAGCGCACGGCCCACAGAGGTACCTGCCGCTTTTGGCACATGTACGAAAATACTGCGGGTCTCTTGTAGCGGGATGAAAGAGATATTGGTGTGCTCAGACGGCGGAGTGGCATGCATATCTTCGAATTCGCCAAACCGATCGGGGCGCACCAACCGATAGGTCAGGCGCGCCGCGTCATGCGGCATGAAACCACGCATGGTCTGAAAAACCGAAAAGGACACGTCTCACACCCCTTAAAGCTGCACCCACATCGCAGCGAACGAGGTTTTATTTAGGGCGTTTTCAGGGTCAAGTCACGCCAAATGTCTGTGACAGTTAAGGACGCAAAACGCTTTGGACAGGCTTTGGCCGGATGTGATAGCCCTGCGGCCAGAGATAAACGAGCAGGGTCATGCGCGCGATAAGCACCATCATCATCCCGGCCCATAACGAGGCGGGTTATATCGGCGATTGCCTGCGCGCGCTGCTCGCGCAAACCCCAGAGGCCAGCCCGATGCAGGTGATCGTGGCCGCCAATGCCTGCAGCGATGACACGGTCGCACTCTGTCAGGCGATGGTCGAAGAGTTCACCGCACGGGGCGATGAGCTTACCGTGCTGGATCTACCACAGCCGGGCAAAACGGCCGCGCTCAACAGCGCTGAGGACGGGCTCGAACCCGGGGTGCGGATCTATCTTGATGCCGATGTGACATGCGAGACTGATATGATGGCGCAGCTGCGCGCAGCGCTTGCCTCTGAGGCCCCGCTTTACGCCACGGGAAAGCTCACCATAGCACCGGCTCAAAGCGCGATCACTCGTGCCTATGGCAGGCTTTGGCAGGAGCTGCCTTTTTTCAAAGGTGGCGCTGTGGGAGCAGGGCTTTTTGCGGTCAATGCCGCCGGGCGCGCCCGATGGGATACCTTCCCTGACATCATTTCCGACGACTCTTTTGCGCGGCTGAATTTCACGCCTGCCGAACGCATTGAGGTGCCCGTGCGGTTTCACTGGCCCATGATCGAGGGCTTTGCCGGGCTTGTGAAAGTGCGCCGCAGGCAGGATGCAGGCGTGACAGAGGTTGCCACGCTCTATCCCCAGCTCACTAAAAATGACCATACGGGTAAGCTGGGCCTAATGGGCGCACTACGTCTCGCGCTATGCCACCCTTGGGCATTTATGGTTTACCTGAGCGTACATCTCGCCGTAAGAACCAAACGCCCGAGCGCGGAATGGGTCCGGGGACGGTAGGTTAATGAAGTATATTGCGATCATCGGTACCGGCTTTGTGGCCGATTTGTATATGCCCTCGCTGGCGACATTTCCCGAGATCACCGTGCGCGCAGTCACAGACCGCAATCCAGAACGGCTTAATGCCTTTGCTGCCCATTGGAATGTGCCAAAATCCCCCGATATAGAGACGCTTTTGAGCCAGTGCGAGGCGGATGATCTGATCCTCAACCTGACCAATCCGCGATCGCATTATGAGGTGAGCCGGACCTGTCTTGAGGCAGGCCACCATGTCTATAGCGAAAAGCCCCTGGCGATGCAGGTAGAGGACGCCCGCGCGCTGCATGATCTGGCGGCTGAAAAAGGCCTGATGCTGGCCTCAGCACCTTGCAGCTTTCTGTCAGAGACAGCGCAGACGCTTTGGGCCGCCCTGCGCCAAGGCGAGATCGGCAAACCACTGGCGGTCTATGCCGAGCTTGATGACGGCTTCATAAGCCAGGCCCCCTATGAAGACTGGATCAGTGCCTCGGGCGCGCCTTGGCCTGCGCGCGATGAGTTCGAAGTCGGCTGCACGCTGGAGCATGCGGGCTATTACCTGACCTGGCTGATGATGATCTTTGGCCCGGTCCGGCAGGTGGTGGCTGGCTCAGCCGAGCTCGACCGCGATAAGCTTGGCGGTGATCCTACTGCGCCAGATTTTTCGGTGGGCCTGCTCTATTTCGACAATGGCGTAGTGGCGCGGCTGACCTGTTCGATCATTGCCGCCCATGATCACGCCCTGCGCATCTTTGGCACCGGGGGCACGCTTGAGGTGGGCGAATGCTGGGACAATAGAGAGGAAGAGCGTCGTGTAGGAAAGAGTGTTGGTAGCAGTTTAGATGTACGGGGGGGGCGGGGGAAGAAAAGAGGGGGGGGGGGGGGGGGGGGGGGGGGGGGGG
>JBCBAV010000162.1:0-6620 GCA_038532285.1 Pseudomonadota bacterium
TGGCGCGGTTGACGGGGCTCGAACCCGCGACCCCCGGCGTGACAGGCCGGTACTCTAACCAACTGAGCTACAACCGCGCATTTGATCTGTTTTTCGCCGCGATCCGGCGCGCCCGTAACCCTGGACGGGGGCAGCAGTGGCGCGGTTGACGGGGCTCGAACCCGCGACCCCCGGCGTGACAGGCCGGTACTCTAACCAACTGAGCTACAACCGCCCGCTGCGTTTGGGCGTGATATGACCCAAGCCCGCCCCCGTCAAGCGCGGTTTTGACGCCCCCGCCAAATAATCGAACCGCGCCCTGCGCCGTAGGGTCTGCCGTCCCGGCGCACCTGTCGTCAGTCGGGCAGCGGAATGAACTCTGCATCGTCGCCGGGCGGCAATTGGAACCGTCCATGCGCCCAATCGCCTGCGCGCCACGCCTCCTTGGCCGCATCAATCCGCTCGCGCGACGAGGCCACGAAATTCCACCAGATGAACCGCGACCCTTCCAGCGTCGCACCGCCCAGCAGCATCAGCCGCGCGCCCGCAGCCCCCGCCGTCAGCGACACTGGATCGCCGGGGCGAAACACCATCATCTGGCCCGCTTCGAACACGTCGCCTGCAACAGTGACCGACCCCTCGACCACGTATACCCCGCGGTCCTCGTGATTGTCCGGCATCGGAATCTTGGCCCCCGCCTCCAGCACCGCATCGGCATAAAACATCTCGGAAAACGTCTCGACCGGCGCCCGCTCGCCCCAGGCATCGCCTAGGATCAGCCGCACCTCCTTGCCCTCGCCCTGCAGCAGCGGCAGCGTGTCCTTGGGCGCGTGCTGGAAATCGGCGGCGTGATCCTCGTGATCCTTGGGCAGTGCCACCCATGTCTGGATCCCGAACAGCTTGTGCGGCGCCTTGCGGATCTCGCCATCGGTGCGTTCCGAATGAGTGATGCCGTGCCCCGCCACCATCCAGTTCACCGCTCCAGGTTCAATCCACTGATCCATGCCCAGACTGTCACGGTGATGGATCTTGCCCTTGTACAGATACGTCACCGTGGCCAACCCGATATGCGGGTGCGGGCGCACATCGATGCCCTTGCCCGTCACAAACTCCGCAGGCCCCATCTGGTCGAAAAAGATAAACGGCCCCACCATCTGCCGCCGGGGCGCAGGCAAGGCGCGGCGCACCTCGAACCCACCCAGATCCCGCGCCCGCGGTACAATCACGGTGTCGATGGCGTCCACGGCATCGCCCTTTGGGCAATCGGGATCAAGGGCGGGGTTCCAGCTCATCACGGTGTCTCCTGCAGCTTTCTTGTGGCACCAAGATAGGCCTTCCACATTCGCACACAACAGGCAAAAATATACATCCTAGGTGCGATGTCGCACATTTATCTGAGCCCGATCATTGCAACGGTCCCGCCTTCCATGGCACCTTGCCCGTGCACATTTATCCCAAAGGCATTTCCATGTTCGAAATCGGCGCCGCCTACACGATCCGAAAAACCGACCGCAACGCCAAGAACGGCTTACCCGCCGGCAAAACCGCGCGGATCACGTTTGTCGATCCCCAGGCCATCTCGCTCTATGTCGACGCGCACAACGTGCCGGACATAAAAGTCCCCCGCCCCGCTTTCGGCTTCAATTTCGAAGAACAGCGCAACCGCCTCGCAAATGCGGGCTACAAGGCGTCCCAGCACGCGTCCCGCGAATACAAATGATCCGCCGAACGGCGACGCTTGGCAACTGGACCCGTGGTAACGATGGTGGGTCGTGAGAGGCTCGAACTCCCGGCCCAGCGTGCCGCCACCGGCGGTGCGCGTGGGTCGGGCGGTCAGCATCGCGTGCCATCGGGAAACGCGTTGCAAATGCGGGGCGGTGGTGGGTCGTGAGAGGCTCTAACTCCCGGCCCAGCGTGCCGCCACCGGCGGTGCGCGTCGGTCAGGCGATCCGCATTGCGCGCCATCGGGAAACGCGTTGCAAATGCGGGGCGGTGGTGGGTCGTGAGAGGCTCGAACTCCCGACATCTTCGGTGTAAACGAAGCGCTCTACCAACTGAGCTAACGACCCGGTGGCGCGCTTTTAAGCCAAGCCACCGGCGCTGTGCAAGCGCTATTCGAGACGCCGGTGCGTGCCATTTTCCACAACGTATATCATGCCCTGCCCGCCCGACAGTTCACCCAGGGTCGCGCTGGGCCGCCCCATGGCGACCGAACGCAACATGCGGGACGTGATGCCGTGGGTCACAATCAGCGTCGGGCCGGTCAGCTCTTGCAGAAACGACTGGCAGCGGGCGCGAAGTGCTGCGTAACCTTCGCCTCCCGGCGCGTTTTCATACAGCGCGAGCGGGCCGTCCGGGGTCTCGTCGTGCAGGGGACCTGCCCCCTCGCATTCGGCGCGCAGCAGGCCCGACCACGCCCCCACTTCGATCTCGCGCAACCGCTCGTCGGTACGCAGGTAATTGACCTGATGCGCCAGCGCGAGCGCCGCGGTTTCAAACGCCCGCCCCTGCGGGCTGACGCGCACGTCAAAACCGGTCAGATCGTGGCGCGCCAGCGTCTCGCCCAACTGCCGCGCCTGCGCCCGCCCCAGCTCGGTCAGCGGTGAATTCAGCGCACCCTGGAACCGCCCCTCGGCGTTCCAGACCGTTTCGCCGTGGCGCATGACAAAGATGGGGGCAAAGGACATTTGCGGGCCTCATAAATCAGGAACATGACCGGATAGACGCGCTTTCCGCACAAGGGACAAGAGATTCGCCAGAGGTTTCCGCGCCGGAGCCAGGTATTTCACCGACCAGAATGGCCAATGCCAACCGGCCCCGACCAGGCCGGGATGCGCCACCGCGTTGACCTCGTGCCCGCGATGGATGACAACGTCCGCACCATCACAACCTGATCAACCGGGGCGCCATGCCGTATACACCTTCTGAAACACGCTACGACTCAATGGTTTACCGCCGCTGTGGTGCATCCGGCCTGCGGCTTCCTGCCGTGTCGCTGGGGTTATGGCACAATTTCGGCCACGACACACCGCACCAGGCCAAACGCGCCATGTGTCAGACCGCGTTCGACCACGGCATCACCCATTTCGACCTTGCCAACAATTACGGCCCGCCCCCCGGCAGTGCCGAAGAGGCGTTCGGCGAGATCCTGAAAACCGACTTTGCCGGGTACCGGGATGAACTGATCATTTCCTCCAAGGCGGGCTATCTGATGTGGCCCGGCCCCTACGGCGAATGGGGCAGCCGCAAATATCTGGTGGCGTCCTGCGATCAGTCGCTCAAACGCATGGGCGTCGATTACGTCGACATCTTCTATTCGCACCGCTTTGACCCTGACACCCCGCTGGAAGAAACGATGGGGGCGCTCGACCACATCGTCCGTTCGGGCCGCGCGCAATATGTCGGCATCTCCAGCTACAATTCCAAACGCACCCGCGAAGCGGTGGCGATCCTCAACGATCTCGGCACCCCCTGCCTGATCCACCAACCGTCCTACAACATCTTGAACCGGTGGGTGGAACATGACGGGTTGCTCGACACGCTGGATGATCTCGGCGTAGGCTCCATCGCCTTCACCCCGCTGGCCCAGGGCATTCTGACAGGCAAATACCTTGGCGGTGTTCCCGAAGACAGCCGCGCGACGCAGGGCAAATCGCTTCTGGACGGGATGATCAACGACCGCTCGCTGGCATCGGTCCGCGCGCTCAACGACATGGCGGCCGAGCGCGGCCAGACGCTGGCACAGATGGCGCTGGCCTGGGTGCTGCGCGGCGGACGGGTCACAACGGCGCTGATCGGCGCATCAAAGGCATCGCAGATCGTCGATTGCGTTGGGGCTGTCACCAATCTCGAATTCACCGATGACGAACTGAAGCGCATTGACGACATTTCGTCCGAGGAAGACATCAACCTGTGGGCCCGCAGTTCCGAGACGGAATGACCGCGCCCCTGCCCTGACCTCACGTCGCGCGGCACAGGCACCTCCCTACTAAAGATTTAGTTTGACAACCGGCCACACGTAAAACTAGCGTGACACCTGTTGGGAGGAGCCAACACCAAAAATCAGGGAGGACGAAAGATGCGCAAGTATCTTATCTCCGCGACGGCCGTTTGCGCCCTCGTCGCGGGGTCCGGAGCTGCTTTGGCCGACGAGGCCGCAGCCCAAAAATGGGTCGACCAGGAATTCCAGCCGTCAACGCTGTCCAAAGACGCGCAGATGGCGGAAATGAAATGGTTCATCGACGCCGCAGCCCCGTTTTCGGGCATGGAGATCAACGTGCTGTCCGAGGGCATTCCGACCCACGGTTATGAATCCGAGGTGCTGACCAAGGCGTTCGAGGAAATCACCGGCATCAAGGTGAACCACCAGATCCTCGGCGAAGGCGAAGTGGTGCAGGCGGTACAAACGCAGATGCAGACGCAGCGGAACCTCTATGACGGCTACGTCAACGACAGTGACCTGATCGGCACGCACTCGCGCCTGCAGCTGGCCTACAACCTGACTGAACAGATGGCAGGTGACTGGGCGGCGACCACGTCACCGACGCTGGATCTCGATGACTTCATGGGCATCCAGTTCACCACCGGCCCCGACGGCAACCTCTACCAGTTGCCTGACCAGCAGTTCGCGAACCTCTACTGGTTCCGCAAGGACTGGTTCGACGATGCCGACAACCAGGCCGCGTTCAAGGCCAAGTATGGCTATGACCTCGGCGTGCCGGTGAACTGGTCGGCTTATGAGGATATCGCTGAGTTCTTTTCCAACGATGTGCAGGAAATCGACGGCGTCCGCATCTATGGCCACATGGACTATGGCAAGCGCGCCCCCGATCTGGGCTGGCGGATGACAGACGCATGGCTGTCGATGGCCGGTGCAGGGTCCAAAGGTGAACCCAACGGTGTCCCGATCGACGAATGGGGCATCCGCATGGAAGCGGGCAGCTGTAACCCCGTCGGCGCCAGCGTCGAACGTGGCGGGGCGGCCAACGGCCCGGCGGCGGTCTACGCGATCCGCAAATGGGACGAATGGCTGCGCAACTACGCCCCACCCGGTGCGGCCAGCTTTGACTTTTACCAGTCGCTGCCTGCGCTGAGCCAAGGCAACGTGGCCCAGCAGATCTTCTGGTACACCGCCTTTACCGCCGACATGGTGAAGCCCCGGTCCGAAGGCAACAACACCGTCGATGAGGATGGCAACCCGCTGTGGCGGATGGCCCCTTCTCCGCATGGCCCCTATTGGGAAGAAGGCCAGAAGGTCGGCTACCAGGACGTGGGCTCGTGGACCTTCCTGAAATCCACCCCGTCGGATCGGGCACAGGCCGCGTGGCTCTATGCGCAGTTCGTCACCTCCAAGACGGTGGACGTGAAGAAATCCCACGTGGGTCTCACCTTCATCCGCGACAGCTCGGTCAACCACGAGTCGTTCACCGAACGTGCGCCCAAACTGGGCGGTCTGGTCGAGTTTTACCGCTCGCCCGACCGTGTCGCATGGTCACCCACCGGCATCAACGTTCCCGACTATCCCAAGCTGGCCCAGATCTGGTGGCAGCAGATCGGTGACGTGAACTCGGGCGCGTTCTCGCCGCAAGAGGCGATGGACCGTCTGGCCGAGGAAATGGACGTCACCATGGCCCGGATGCAGGCCGCCGATGAGGCCGCCAACATCTACGGCGGTTGCGGCCCGCGTCTGAATGACAAGCAGTCGGCCGACTTCTGGTTTGCCAATGGCGGGGCCAAGCCGCCGCTGGAAAACGAAAAGCCGCAGGGCAAAACCGTCAACTACGACGAACTGGTGGCACGCTGGGCACAGTAGCCCCCGCATGACACCCAACGACAGGGCGGCCCCAACCCGCCCTGTCGCATTTAACTTCGGGTTGACCACATGACCATCGAGCTCAAGGCCGCCGTGAAACGCGTGCGCGGCATCACCCACATCAAACCAACAACGCTGACCCTGCAGCCGGGGCATTTCAACGTCCTGCTGGGCCAGACCGGCGCGGGAAAAACGTCGCTGATCAAGCTGATGGCGGGCCTCGACCCGCTGGCCGAGGGGCAGATCCTGTTTGATGGCGAAGACGTCTCGCACCTGAACACCCAGCGCCGCAACATCAGCCTCGTGCACCAGTTTTTCGTCAATTACCCGCACATGACCGTGTTCGACAACATCGCCTCCCCGCTCAAGGTCGCAGGCATGGCCCGGTCCGAAATCGAAGACCGCGTGCAGGAAGCCGCCGACATCCTGCAACTGTCCCCAATGCTGCACCGCCGCCCGCAGGAACTGTCGGGTGGCCAGCAGCAACGCTGCGCCCTCGCCCGCGCCATTGCCAAGGAAAGCCGCGCCGTGTTCCTCGACGAACCGCTGGCCAATCTCGACTACAAGCTGCGCGAAGAACTGCGCGAACAACTGCCCGAGCTGTTTGCCGGACGCGGCGCGGTGGTGGTCTATGCCACCTCGGAACCCGAAGAGGCGCTGCTTTTGGGCGGGGAAACCGCGCTGATGGAGGATGGCACCGTCACCCAGTTCGGCCCCACCGCCACGATCTACCGCGCGCCGACAACGCTGGCCGCCGCCCGCGTGTTCTCCGACCCGCCCATCAACGTGCTCGACATGTCCGCAGCGGGCGGCACCATCTCTGCCGGAG
>JBCBAV010000163.1:0-6471 GCA_038532285.1 Pseudomonadota bacterium
GTTCGGGCGCCTCTGGGGCGGCCCCGGAGAGCGGACGGGGGCCAGCAGCCCCGCGTTTCAGCGCGCCGTCGGGGATGGCGTAGCCGGAAAACCGCTGCAGCACGGCGTCCTCGTCCGGGTCACCGAAGAGGGCCATTTCGTCGTCGAGCGACGGCAGGGCGATGTCGCAGATGTGCCAGGCATGGTCCGTGGTGGCGCGCGCGGTGTCGCGGCTTTCCCACAGGCGCGGGCGGTAGTTGCTGTCAAAGGCAACGCGGCCCCCCAAGGCGCGGAACCGGCCGATGGCCGCAAAAAGGCGCGCGCGGTTCTTGGGCGGCAGGATCGCAAGCGTGATGCCGGAATAGTAGAGATGCGTGAGGCCCGCGAGATCGGGTTTCCGGTCCCGGTCATAGAGCGTGCGGGCCGCAGAGGTGCTGCGCCAGTAGGTGAAGCTGCGTTCGCCCGCGGCGTCGGTTTCGATCGCGTACAGGCCCGGCATGCGGTCGGGGTGCGTGAGGCTGCGGCTGTCACCGACGTCAAAGGATCGCATACGGTCGCGGATGCGCGTGCTGAAGCCGTCGGTGCCCAGCACGGTGATATAGTCGACCCGGCCCGCGCCCATGAGATGCGCGAGATAAACGGCGGTGTTGTAGGTGTCGCCCGCGACACCCAACGTGGCCGTATCGTCCGCGCCCGGCACCAGTTCCAGCATCACCTCGCCCATGCAGCCGATGCGCATCGTCTAAAGCCCGTCAAAGGTGGAGCGCACCTGTTCCCATGCGCTGGCCAGATGCTGGCGCAACTGGTGTTCGGCCTCGTCCGGGTCGCGCATCAGGATGGCGTCGAAGATGCGGCTGTGCGCATCAAAGTTGCCGCGATTGCGCGAGGGCAGGCGGGGCATGTTTTCCCATTGCGGGGCCAACCATTCGGTGTAGGCGCGGTGCAGCGCGGGCAAGAGCGGGTTGTCGGCCATGTTGTAGAGCACGCCGTGGAATTCGACGTCTGTGGCGTAGAATTGCATGGAATCCTCGATGGCGGCGCCATTGCGTTCGAGCGCGTCCTTGAGATCGCGGATCTGGTCGCGGGTCGCCTCTTGGGCTGCGGTGCGCACCAGCGACGCCTCCATCAGGATGCGCACGTCAAAGAGGTTCCGGACGCCGCCGGGTTGGTCGAGCAGTTGCGGGACCAGTGAGCCGAGCACGGAAATGGCCGTCTCATAGCCGGGTTTGCGGACGATGGGGCGAAAGCCGGGGCGGGCGTCGACCAGCCCCTTGGAAGACAGCGACAGGACGGCCTCGCGCGCGACGGTGCGGCTGACCCCGAATTCCTGCACGATCTCGCGTTCGGGGGGCAGGGCTGCGCCTTCGGGCAGTTTGCCGTCGCGGATCAGCCGTTCGAACTTGGCCACCAGTTTGTCGGCGGACCGGGGGCGTGGGTTCGGTATCTTGGCGGTCACCGGATCGTCCTGAGGTTTTTGTACGATCAGACTCTGGCGTGCATGTCCCGTTTTTTCAACGGATAACTGGGCTCTCGACATGGGGCGTCAGTATTGTCATACCAAAAGACGGGAGGTGCGTGGCCCGATGCCGACAATTGACGATATCCGTGTGCGCGTGTTCGACGTGCCGCTGGCCGAGGTGCTGACCGATGCCAAGCATGGCGATCACACCCATTTCGAGCTGGTCACCGCGACGGTGACGATGTCGGACGGGGCGACTGGCACCGGCTATACCTATACCGGCGGCAAGGGCGGGCGCGCGATTGCGGCGATGATCGGCCATGATCTGGTGCCGTTCCTGCTGGGCCGGGATGGGGCGGATATCGAGGCGCTTTATGAGGCGATGCAGTGGCATGTGCATTACGTGGCGCGCGGCGGAGTTGCGTCGTTCGCCATTTCGGCGGTGGACATCGCGCTGTGGGACATACGCTGTCAGCGTATGGGGCAACCTTTGTGGCAGGTGGCCGGGGGGGCGTCGGATCGGTGCCGGGCCTATTGCGGGGGGATCGATCTGAACTTTTCGCTGGACCGGTTGGTGGCGCAGACCGAGGGGTATTTGGCGCGCGGCTATAACGGGGTGAAGATCAAGGTGGGCCAGCCCGATCTGGCCGATGATCTGGAGCGCGCGCGCGAGATTAGGGCGGTGCTGGGGCCGGACCGGGCATTCATGGTGGATGCGAATTACTCCATGAGTGTCGAACAGGCGATCGAGGCCGCGCGCGGCTTTGCCGAAAGCGACGTGCTGTGGTTCGAGGAACCGACGATCCCGGATGATTACGTGGGTTACGGGCGGATTGCAGAGGCCACGGGCGTGCCGTTGGCCATGGGCGAGAACCTGCACACGATCCACGAGTTTGAATATGCGTTTCGCGACAGTCGGCTGAGTTATATTCAACCGGATGCGTCGAACTGTGGCGGGGTCACGGGCTGGTTGCAGGTGGCCAAACTGGCCGCCGCGCACGGTATTCCGGTGTGCAGTCACGGCATGCAGGAGTTGCATGTGAGCCTGATGGCGTCCCAGCCGCATGCGGGCTGGCTGGAGGTGCACAGTTTTCCGATTGATATGTATACAACGCGGCCCGTTCCGGTCGAAGATCACCTGACCGTGGCCCCCAGTGCCCCCGGGATCGGGGTGACGTTTGACTGGGCCAGGCTGGAAGAGGCCCATGCGGCCATGCACAAAGGATAGACCATGCAGATCAACGCGGCCTTTTACCGGGGCAACCGGACATTCGTGGTGGAAGAGACGCAGGCGCAGGCGCCGGGACCGGGCGAGGTCGCCATTCGCGTTGCCTATTGCGGGATTTGCGGGACGGACATGCATGTCTTTCACGGCAACATGGACGCGCGGGTGGGGCACAACCGGATCGTGGGGCACGAGATGTCGGGGGTGATAGACGCACTTGGCGACGGTGTTGCGGACCTCGCCTTGGGCCAGAAGGTCGTGGTGCGCCCGCTGGAGCCGGATCTGGACTGTCCGGCGAGCCGCGCGGGCTATCCGCATATCAGTCACAACCTGAAGTTCCTTGGCCTCGATACCGATGGCGCCATGCAAGAGGTGTGGACCGTGCCCGCGCACACCATCCACGTGCTGCCGGATGACATGCGGATGGATCATGCCGCGTTGATCGAACCGGTGGCGGTGGCCTGTCACGATGTGCGGCTGTCGGGGTTGCAACCGGGCGAGGATGTCGTGGTGATCGGCGGCGGGCCGATTGGTATCTTGTGCGCGATGGTGGCGCGGGATGCGGGCGGCAAGGTTCTGGTGTCCGAGGTGAACGCGGCGCGGCTGGCGATTGCGCAAAAGCTGGGTTTTGACACGGTGAACCCGGTGGAGACGGACCTGCCAGCGCTGGTGAACGAGCGGACCGGGAACAAGGGCGCGGATGTCGTGTTCGAGGTGTCGGGCACGCAGCCCGGTGTCGATGCGATGACAGCGGTGGCGGCCACACGGGGGCGTATCGTGATGGTCGCGATCCATGCGCAGAAGCCGCAGATTGATCTGTTCCAGTTTTTCTGGCGCGAGTTGAAGCTGATCGGGGCGCGGGTCTATGAGCCTGAGGATTACGAAAAGGCGATTGCCATTGTGGCCTCGGGCGGGGTCGATGCGGACACGGTGATCACCGATGTCAGCCCGCTGAGCGACATTCAGCAGGCGTTCGAAGCCTTGGACAGCAGCCCCAATGCGTTGAAAAGCCTGATCAAAGTGGGGGATCTGTGATGCAGATGTTTGATCTGAGCGGCAAGGTGGCGCTGGTCACGGGTGCGAAACGCGGCATCGGGCGCGGCATGGCCGAGGCGCTGGCCGCGGCAGGGGCCGACATCATCGGGGTGTCGGCGACGCTGGAGCCTGAGGGCAGCGCCGTGGGTGCTGCGGTGGCGGCGCTGGGGCGCAGGTTCACCGGCTACGCCTGCGATTTTGCGGACCGGGGGGCGGTGACGGCGTTTGCCGAGCAGCTGCGCGCGGACGGGCATGCGCCCGATATCCTCGTCAACAATGCTGGCACGATCAAGCGCAAGCCCGCGGCAGACCACGAAGATGCACTGTGGGATGCGGTCATTGACGTGAACCTGTCGGCGCAGTTCGTGCTGAGCCGCGAGATCGGGCGGGACATGGTTGCGCGCGGGGCGGGCAAGATCATCTTTACTGCGTCGCTGCTGACCTTTCAGGGCGGGATCACGGTGCCCGGCTATGCCGCGAGCAAGGGCGGGATCGGACAGCTGACAAAGGCGCTGGCCAATGAATGGGCCGGGAAGGGCGTGAACGTGAACGCGATTGCGCCGGGGTATATTGCCACCGACAACACGCAGGCGCTGCAGGACGATCCGGTGCGGTCGAAGGCGATCCTTGAGCGGATCCCGCAGGGCCGCTGGGGCACGCCGGAAGATTTCGCGGGGCCAGTGGTGTTTTTGGCCTCGGCCGCGTCGGATTACGTCAACGGCGAGATATTGGTGGTCGATGGCGGCTGGATGGGGCGTTAGGCATAGGTTTTGCGCCTGCGTGATGATGCGGTGGTTTAGACGCCATTCGAGCGTCTGAAGCAGCAATAGGGCAGTCAGTCAGCCGCCAGCGCCTAAAGCAACCCGGCACTTTCCGGGACAGGGGTGAGCAGGGGCGCGCCGTCGCGGGCGGCGACAAGGTTGTCGATGGCCAGATCGCCCATGGCGCGGCGGGTTTCCACTGTGGCGGAGCCGACATGCGGGCTGAGCACCGCGTTGGGCAGGGCGCGCAGGGCGGCGGGGATGTGCGGTTCGGCCTCGAACACGTCGAGACCCGCGGCCCCGAGCGTGCCGGTTTGCAGGGCCGTGATCAGGGCGGCCTCGTCCACCACGGACCCGCGGCCCACGTTGATGAGTGTCCCGTCGGGGCCGAGCGCGGCCATCACGTCGGCGTTGATCAGGTGGTGGGTGGCGGCACCGCCGGGGGCAAAGCTGACCAGCGTGTCGCAGTCGCGGGCCATGTCGGTGAGCGAAGCGTAGTAGCGGTGCGGCACGTCCTGTTCGGTGCGGCCGTGGTAGGCGATCTCGGCGTCGAACGGCGCCAGTTTGCGCGCAAACGCCTTGCCGATGCGGCCAAGGCCGAGGATGCCCACGCGGCGTTTGTCGGCGCTGCGTGTGAGCTTGTAGGATCCGTTCGCCCAGAGACCTGAGCGGGCGTGCCCCAGCGCACCTTCGAAGTCGCGCCAGCAGGTCAGGCAGAGCAGGAGCGCCGTGGTCGCCACCTCGGCATCGAGCACGCCGGGCGTGTGGGTAACGGGAATGCCGCGCGCGGTGGCGGCGCCCGTGTCGATGGCGTCATATCCCACGCCATAGCTCGAGATCAGCGACAGCGCGGGCAGGGCGGAAAAGATGTCGGCGGGCACACCCAGATGCCCGTCGGTGAGAACATAGCGGATGTCCTGACCGTTGGCGGCGAGCCACGTTGCCGGATCGTCGAGATCGCGCAGAAACACCGGGGCAAGGCCGT
This sequence comes from Pseudomonadota bacterium, assembly GCA_038532285.1. Classification (GTDB taxonomy): domain Bacteria; phylum Pseudomonadota; class Alphaproteobacteria; order Rhodobacterales; family Rhodobacteraceae; genus Tateyamaria. Next base: position 5,445 of record JBCBAV010000163.1, read on the forward strand.
CGTGCAGCCGCGCGTCCATCTCGTCGGTTGTGGGGCAGATCACAAGGGTGTCGGGCATGGCATGTCCGTGTCGCTGAAAGTCGTGGGGCCGGGTTTGACCGCACCCTTCCTAGCGTTGATCGTGCGCGGGCGAAATTAGGAATTGCCAACGCGCACCTGTTGCGCCTACTTTGGTCATACCAAACGGAATGCAAGGGCCGCCAGAGCCTGACATGCCACTGTGGTTTAGGGAGGAAAAAACCATGAAAAAGCTGATGCTCGCCGCATCGGCGGCCGCGCTTGCGCTTGGCGCAACGGCCGCATTTGCACAGTCAACCAACCTGCGGATTCAAACGCACTTTAGCCAGGAGACCCTGTCGGGGCAGATGGCGGGTGAGTTCATCGAGGACATCTCGGCGATGTCGAACGGTGAGATCCAGATCGAGATGTTCTATGCGTCGTCGGTTGTGAAGTCGGCGGAAACATTTGACGCGGCCGCGACCGGCATTCTGGATTGCGACATGACCGGCGGGTCGTACCAGACCGGCAAGAACCCCGCGTTCCAGTTCACCGGTGACCTGACCGGCGGCTATGCCAACCCGTATCAGCAGTACGCCTGGTTGCTGCATGGCGGCGGCTATGACGCGCTCAACGAGCTGTACAACCAGTACGACATGGAGTTCATCGGCTGGTGGATTCCGGGACCGGAATCGCTGTCGTCGACCCGGCCGCTGGCCGGTGTGGCCGATCTGGAGGGCTGGAAGTTCCGGTCGCCCCCGGGTGTGATCACCATGATCTTTGAAAACCTCGGCGCGTCGCCGATCGTGATGGATTTCAACGAGATCTTTACAGCGCTCGAAACCGGGATCATTGACGGGGCGGATGCGGCCAACCTGACCAACAATATCGGTCTGGGCCTTTATGACATTGCCGAGCACACGAACTATCCCGGGTTTCACTCGATGCCTGCCGACCACCTTGCCTGCCGCAAGGACGTGTGGGACAGCATGCCCGATCACCACAAGGCGATCCTGAAGGTGGGCATGCA
>JBCBAV010000164.1:0-6461 GCA_038532285.1 Pseudomonadota bacterium
AATACCTGCTCACCCAGATCAACCGTTTTGGCGGCAACATCTCCCGGACGGCGGCCTTTGTGGGCATGGAACGCTCGGCCCTGCACCGCAAGCTGAAGTCGCTGGGCGTGGTCACGGCGTCAAAGGGTGGCGCGCGAATTGCACAGGTCGAAGAGATGGCCCCCGCCGCCGAATAACGGCGGGCGGACATCGGTTCGATTTTCGCGAGGATCGAGGGGCGGGGACGGTCAGCGGCCCCGCCAGTGCAACTGCGCCAGAACGTCGAGGCCCTGCATGTTCAAGAAATGCAGCATGTCGATGAATATCCAGTTCTCGGCCAGCTTGTCCCCGTCGCGGCGGTAGAAATCCACCACCCGCAGGTCCGCTTTTTTCCCCGAGGGCGGCAGGCCCAGATAGGGCCCGGTGCACTCCATCGTCAGGTTGGGCCAGCCGAAGAAACCGCCATAGTCGCCTTCGGCCATGCGGCAGATGTGGCCGTTGAACGTGCGGTGCCCCAATTGCGTGCGAAACGGCTGCTGGTGCTGCGCGATGTAGCGGTCGATCGTGAACGTGGCACCAATTCCCGTCGGCCCCCACCACAGCATGTCGTCGTGCCAATGCGCGGCCAGTTCCACCTCGGGCGGGGGCGGGGTGTCAGATTTGTTGGCCAGGTCGATGGCGCCGATCATCCGGTTGATCAGATCAAGGGTCGCGGCGCCGTCCTCGGGCGCTTGCGGGCTGTAAAGCAGCCCGTCATGGGTCATCGGCCCCGGCTGCACCAATTGTGCACCGGTCATGCCCGGAAGAGGGTAGCAATCCGCCTGCGCCATCAGGTGCAGCAGGTCCACGAACATCGCCTGTTCGGTGATCTGGCCGTTCTCGATCCGCGAAAACTCGGCATAGCGCAGCATGACCAGTTTGCCCGTCGGCGGGATGCCGAGGAACGGCTGGTCAAACAGGCCGAGGAAATGCCCCATGGAGGCCACCCATAGACCGCCCGCGCCTTGGCTGTTCTGCCCGGCAAAGAAGATGTCCTGCCGCCGCTGCATGCGGCTCAGGCTGGTCAGCAGCGGGGTCCAGAACGCCTGTGCCACGGCGTCCGGGCCAGTCTGTTCGTGGAAAGGGTGCATACCGCGCCACAGCGCGTCTGCCGCCATGTGCTGGGACAGCGCCCCGGCAACGGTGTCCGGTGTCGCGCGGGCCAGCGCGGCGTGATTGGCGCGCACCAGCGCCTTGGCCTCGGAAAGGTCGTTCATGATTATCCTTTGTTGACGATCCGCACGCGCCCGCCGGGGCGTCGGATGGCACAGCTTTGGGCGGTGAGACGCGGCAAAACCGGGCTTGCGCCTGCGGGGGCAGCCCGGGCCACCGATTGCGGGCAGGCGGGCAGTTCGACCGGACGGTAGCCCCGATCCGCCATGCATTGCGCTTTGACCCGACGCCGCAGTTTGGCGTTGACGTCCACGGTGTAGATCTCACCCGGCACCCAATAGCTGTTGTCGTAGCAGTGCCCTTGGGCATTGCACACCTTGCGCGAGATCCGCCGCGGCGGACCCTGCCGGGTCTGGTTGGGCACAGGCGCGTCGCGCAGCGCCTGCACGTCGCAGGCCAGGGTGTCGCGTTCCAGTCTCTCGACCGACACGCCTTCGGCATAAAAGGTGTTGATCGGCAAACAGCCGGTCAGGCCTATGAAAACAGGGGTCAGGAACACCGCGCGCATGGCCGGACACTGCCTGAGTCGATGTCATTTGACAATCGACCGGGGTCATAAATTGCACACGTGTGCAGGGCACCTATCGCTACGGAACCCGGGCGCCGCAAATCATTGACGCGTCCTGCCCCCTCTGTCATGCAAGGGGGCCAAGCGTGCACCAGCTCGGGAACAGGGCATGAAGGTCATCATTTGCGGCGCGGGCCAGGTCGGCTGGCAGATTGCGCGTCACCTGTCGGGCGAACGCAACGACGTTACTGTCGTGGACAGCGACCCCGACCTTGTCCGCCGCGCCACCGATACGCTGGATGTTCAAGGGGTTGCAGGCTTTGCCAGCTATCCCGAGATCCTCGACCGCGCCGGTGCGCGCGACGCCGACATGATCATCGCGGCCACCTATTCGGACGAGGTGAACATGGTCACCTGCCAGGTGGCGCATTCGGTCTTTGGCATCAATCGCAAAATCGCGCGCCTGCGCAGCCAGTCCTACCTCAGCGCCATCTATTCCGATCTCTACCGGCGCGAACACATGCCCATCGACGTGGTGATCAGCCCCGAAAAGGAAGTGGCCGCCGCCGCTCTGCAGCGCCTCAGTGCCACCGCGGCCTTTGACACCGAATTGTTCATCGACGGGCAGGCCCAGCTTTTGGGCATTTCCCTGGACGAGGACTGCCCGGTACTGAACACGCCGCTGCGCCAACTGACCGACCTCTTTTCCACCCTGCGTGTGGTCGTCGTGGCCATCCGGCGCGAGGACCGCCTCTTTGCACCCGAGGCCGGCGATCAGCTTTTTGCCGGCGATCAGGCCTATGTGTTCAGCCACGTCGATGACGTGCCGCGCACCATGGAAGTCTTTGGCAAGACGATGCGCAAGCAAGAGCGGCTCGTGCTGGTGGGCGGCGGCAATGTGGGCCTTGCCGTGGCCAAGGCGCTGGAAGGGCGCACCAACCGCGTGCGCGCCAAGATGATCGAGCGCAGCCGCGAACGCGCGGAGCGGGCCGCAGAAGAACTGGAACGGACCATCGTGCTGAATGGCGACGGTCTGGATGTGGCTTTGCTGGACGAAGCAGGCGTCGGACGTGCGGACGCGATGCTGGCGGTCACAGACGACGACAAGACCAACATGCTCGCCGCTGTGCGCGCCAAGGCCGAAGGCTGCCCCTATGCCATCGCGCTGGTCAATGATCCGACGCTGGTGCCGATGATGGAGCCCTTGGGCATCGACGCCTACATCAACCCGCGTGCCACCACGGTGTCGTCGATCCTGCGCCACATCAGGCACGGGCGGGTGCGGTCGGTCTATTCCATCGGCGATGCGGATGCCGAGGTGATCGAAGCCGAGGTTCTGTCGACCTCGCCGATGGCGGGCAAGAAGATCAACGAGATCGACTTTCCCGAAGGTGTCCTGATCGGTGCGGTGCGCAAGGGCAAGGAGGTGATCCGCCCCGTCGGAACCACCCGGATCGATGACGGCGATGTGGTGGCCATCTTTGCCCTGTCCGGCGACGTGCCCGAGGTGGAGCGCCTGATGCAGGTCTCCATCGACTTTTTCTGATGCAACGTGCGCCGTCGCAGGCGGGTTTTGGTGCAGCAGTGCTGCGTTTGCCATTGTTTTTGCTGGTGTTCGGGCTGTTCTCAGCGGCGATGCTGGTGCCTGCGGTTTACGCTGGTCTGTTGCGCGAACACGAGACCGGGCGCGCGTTTCTGTATTCCGGTCTGCTGGGGCTGATCATTTTCGGTCTCATCGGTCTGGCACATGCCGGGCGCGATCCGCGTCACGGGATGCTGGGGCCGCTCATGTCGCTTTTCGGCTGCTTTGTGTTTCTGCCGCTGGCGCTGGCCGTGCCGTTCTATGAAGGGCTGCAGACCACCAGTTTTTTCAACGCTTACGTCGAGATGGTCAGCGCCATCACCACCACGGGCGCCACGCTGTTCGAAGACCCCGAACGGCTGAACCCGGCGCTGCATCTGTGGCGGGCGCAGGTGGCGTGGATGGGCGGGCTGGTCATGTGGGTGGCGGCCTCGGCGATCCTTGCGCCCTTGAACCTTGGCGGGTTCGAGGTCACCGCACGGGCCGAGCCGGGACGCCGGTCCAACATCGACGTGGGCATGGCCGCGCCCGAGGTGCGCGTGCGCATCGCCAAGGTGGGCGGCGTGCTGGTGCCGATCTATCTGGGGCTGACCGCGCTGCTGGTCGTGCTGTTGCGCATCGCGGGAGACGAGCCGTTTGTGGCGCTGTGTCACGGGATGTCGATCATGGCGACATCCGGCATTTCGCCGGTGGGCGGGTTGGATCAGGGCAATTCGGGTGTGACGGGCGAGGCGGTCATGATTCTGTTCATGCTGTTCGCGCTGTCGCGGCTGACGTTTTCGCTTGATACGGTCAGCCAGGGGTCCGGCAACCTGCTGGGAGACCCGGAGTTCCGTTTGGGCCTGGGATTGGTGCTGGCGGTGCCTATCTTTCTGTTTTTGCGCCATTTTGCCGGTGCCATTGACGTGGACACCCAGGAAAACGCGGCCGATGCGGCGCGGGCGCTGTGGGGGTCGGGGTTCACGGTGATGAGTTTTCTGACCACCACCGGTTTTGCCTCCGGCTATTGGAGCGATGCGCAGGCGTGGTCGGGGCTTGAGACGCCGGGGCTGTTGCTGATGGGACTTGCGGTGATGGGCGGCGGCGTGGCGACGACGGCAGGCGGGGTGAAACTGCTGCGTGTGTTCGCGCTGTACCAGAACGGCCTGCGCGAGATGGAGCGGCTGGTGCATCCGTCATCGGTGTCCGGCGCGGGCAAAATGCAGCGGCGGCTGCAACGCGACGGGGCCTTTATCGCATGGATTTTCTTCATGCTTTTCGCCGTGTCGCTGGCCGTGGGCGCGGTGCTGATGGCGGCGACGGGGTTGGCGTTCGAGGAGGCGCTGGTGATGATCATCGCGGGCCTTTCGACCACCGGGCCGCTGCTTGAGATCGGCGGCGATGCGCCCCTGCGGCTGAGCGAAGTCAGTGCGGCGGCCAAGGCAATTTTTACCGCCGCGATGGTGTTGGGACGGCTTGAGACGCTGGCCATCATTGCACTGATCACACCCAACCTGTGGCGCGGATGACCGCATCGGCGTCAACCTGCGTAACAGGCTGATTTTTGGGGTGGAGTCTTGTCGGGGCAATCGACATACTCAGCCGGGTGGGACGGTCTGAACCGCAGACCAATGCAAGAATAAAAAGGGTATTTCGTTATGGCTTCCGACCGGCAAAACCTGCAGGACGCATTCCTTAACCACGTGCGCAAGACCAAGGTGCCCGTGACCATTTTCCTGATCAATGGCGTTAAGTTACAAGGGGTTATCACGTGGTTTGACAATTTTTGCGTGCTGTTGCGCCGTGACGGTCAAAGCCAGCTTGTGTACAAGCACGCCATCTCCACGATCATGCCGAGCCAGCCCATTTCGCTGTACGAAGGTGAAGAGGCTTCTTGACCGAGACAGCCGTGCCGCGGACCCGGGCGTGGGTTCTGCATCCGGACATCAAATCTGACCCGACACGTCGCGAGGCGGGCTTTGCGCTGGCCGAAGCGGTGTCGCTTGCGCGGGCTTTGCCCGAGCTGGAGGTCGTGGGCGAGGCCGTTGTGCCGCTGCCGCGACCGCGGCCCGGATTGCTGTTCGGGGATGGCAAGATTGACGAGTTGAAACAGCAGTTGCACGACGCCGAGGTCGAGCTGGTGTTGATCGACGGGCCGGTCACGCCGGTGCAGCAGCGCAACCTTGAACGCAAGTGGAAGGTCAAGCTGCTGGACCGTACCGGATTGATTCTAGAGATTTTTTCGGATCGCGCTGCGACGCGCGAAGGCGTGTTGCAGGTCGAGATGGCGGCGCTGAGTTACCAGCGCACGCGGCTGGTGCGGGCATGGACGCACCTTGAGCGGCAGCGGGGGGGCTTGGGCTTTGTCGGCGGTCCCGGCGAGACGCAGATCGAGGCGGACCGGCGGGCGATTGACACGCAGCTGGTGCGGTTGCGCAGGCAGCTGGACAAGGTGGTCAAGACGCGCGAGTTGCACCGCAAGGCGCGGGCCAAGGTGCCCTATCCGATTGTGGCGCTGGTGGGGTACACGAACGCCGGAAAATCCACGCTTTTCAATCGCTTGACCGGTGCGGAGGTGATGGCCAAGGACATGCTGTTTGCCACGCTGGACCCGACGATGCGGCGGGTGGAATTGCCCGACGGGCCGGAGGTGATCCTGTCGGACACGGTGGGGTTCATCAGCGATCTGCCGACGGAACTGGTGGCGTCATTCCGGGCCACGTTGGAAGAGGTTCTGGCGGCGGATGTGATCCTGCACGTGCGCGATATCTCGCATCCCGAGACCGAGGAACAGGCCGAGGACGTGCGCGGGATTTTGGTCGAGCTTGGGGTGGATGAGGCCCGCGAAACCTTTGAAATTTGGAACAAAATTGATCTGCTGGATCCGGAGGCGGCCGAGGCGGCGCGCGCCCGTGCGGCGCGGGATGATCACGTTCTGACGCTGTCGGCGATCACCGGCGAAGGGGTCGATCCGCTGCTGGAAACGGTGGCCGCGACGGTGCAGGGCGCGGTGGTCGAAGAGCAGGTGCGGCTGGCCTTTGCGGACGGCAAGAAACGTGCATGGCTTTTTGAACATGACGTGGTGTTGGCTGAGGCGCAGGGGGAGGACGGGTTTGTCTTTGACGTGCGCTGGACCCCCATTCAGAAGGCGCGGTTCGAGGGGCTGTGAGCCGGGTGCGCGCGGTCAGTTAACGGCGGCTT
>JBCBAV010000165.1:0-6410 GCA_038532285.1 Pseudomonadota bacterium
CCAAAGAGCGCCCGGGCCATTGCCTCCCAGTCATCGGGATCGGAGTCCCCGGCCAGTTCCAGCCGGTACCCGCTTTGAGTTCGGGCGAGGGCCCAGTAGGCGCAGTCGGGATGCGGCTGCGACTGGCACACCGCAAAGCCGTACCAGGCGGCCTGCATTTTCTCGACGCTGACCACGGCGGCCTTGCTTTCGGGTTGGCCGGACACGGGGTCCACGTGGCCTGCCACAAGCGCGTCGATGCGCCCCGACGGCGCGGTTTCGCCGGTCCAGTGCATCGGTGCAAAGACCTGGCCCGGTGACACGTCGCTGGTGACACGCAGCCGCAGGATCGCGCGGCCTGTCGGGCTTTTGACCGTGACCAGATCAGCGGGCTGAAGCGTGGCCCTGCGTGCATCGTCGGGATGCATGTCCAGATAGGGTTCGGCCAGATGACCGGAAAGCCTTGGCGACAGCGCGGTGCGGGTCATTGTGTGCCAGTGATCGCGCACACGGCCCGTGTTCAGCCGGAACGGATAGCGTTTGCTGTGCGGTTGGGCGGGTGCGCGCCACGAGACCGGCAACAGCCTTGCCTTGCCGTCCGGATGATAGAACTGCCCATCGGCAAAGAACCTGCCGCCGGTGCGATTGGCGGTCACCGGCCAGCGCACCGGTTCCATGCCTTCGAAATCGTCGTCGGCGATGTCCGCAAGTCCCGAGATGTCGAAATCCTTGCCCAAATGTCCCGCGATGCCCGACAGCGCCGCATGTTCGCGAAAGATCTGGGCTGGTGACGCATAGTCAAATGCGTCGTGCCAACCCATGCGACGTCCGACATCGGCAATGGCGGCCCAATCCGGGCGGGCGCCAGCGTATGCGGGCAGGACCTTGCGCTGGCGCGATATCGTGCGGTCCGAGTTCGTGACAGTTCCGTCCTTTTCCGCCCATGCAGCAGCAGGCAGCAGCACATCCGCCAGCCGCGCTGTATCGGTGGCACCGGTGACGTCGCTGACCACCACGAAATCACATCCCGCGATGGCGTCCCGGACGGCATCGGCGTCGGGCATGGAAACGGCGGGATTGGTGTGGATGATCCAAAGCGCCTTGATCCGCCCGTCGCCGACCGCGCGAAACATGTCGACGGCTTTCAATCCCGGTGTCGTGGGCATCTTTGGCGCGGACCAGAACCCTTGAACGGCGTCGCGGTGGCGTTGATTTTCCAGATCGAGGTGGCAGGCCAGCATGTTGGCCAGACCGCCCACCTCGCGCCCGCCCATCGCATTGGGCTGTCCTGTGACGGAAAGGGGGCCGCAACCGTCCCGGCCGATCCGCCCCGTCGCCAGGTGACAGTTCAGGATCGCGTTCACCTTGTCCGCACCGGACGTCGACTGATTGACGCCCTGACTGAACACGGTGACGACGCGCTGTGTCCCGATCCAGGCGTCGGCAAAGGCGCTGAGCTGTTCTGGTGCCAGTCCCGTGATCCCGGGCCGGTCAGCACGCGCTGCGGTCAGGGCGGCGTCAAACCCTTCGGTGTTTTCCAGATAGGCCCGGTCGAGCGCACCGCGGTCCGCAACCTCACGCAGCAGATAATTGAAGAGAGCCACGTCACTGCCCGCATTGATCTTGAGGTGCATGTCCGCCTGATCGCAGCTGGCTGTGCGCCGGGGATCCACGACGATGATGCGTGTCCCTCGTGCCTTGCGCGCCGCGAGGACGCGTTGCATCAGGATCGGGTGACACCAGGCAAGGTTGGACCCCACCAGAACAATCAGATCCGCGGTATCCAGATCCTCATAGGTGCCCGGCACCGTATCCGATCCAAACGCGCGTTTGTGCCCGGCCACTGTCGAGGCCATGCACAGACGGGAATTGGTGTCTATGTTTGCGGTGCCGATGAAGCCTTTGATGAGCTTGTTGGCGACGTAATAGTCTTCGGTCAGCAACTGGCCTGACACGTAAAAGGCGCAGGCGTCAGGCCCATGCGTGGTCATGGTAGCGGTGAAGCGGTCAGCAACCTCTTGCAGTGCTGCGTCCCAGCTGACCTCCTGGCCATGCATCATCGGCGCGCGCAGGCGGTACCCGCTGTTGACCACATCGCCCACCGTTTCACCCAGCGCGCTGCCCTTGGAACACAGCTTGCCGAAATTGGCCGGATGCTGCGCATCACCCTGCACCAGCAGACCGCCGCCGCCATCGGGCGTCAGCACAACGCCGCAGCCAACCCCGCAATAGGGGCAGGTCGACCGTTTGGAAAGCAGACCGCCGCCGTCCATCATGCCGCCACGCTGGAACGCGGAAAGCGTTCGGGCGTCTCGCAATTGTTCGGCCCGAACATCAACACGTCGCGCAAATGCGAGACATCGCAGCCGTCCTGTATCAGGTCAAAAAACCACGCGCCGTCGCCGGTATCGCCGTACATGACCGCACCCAGCAACCGGTTGTTTTCAAGAATCAGGCGCTTGTACACGCCGGCGGCATCGTCGCGGTAGATCAGGTTTTCGCGCCCGTCGGCATCGGCAAAGTCACCAGCAGAAAACAGGTCGCACCCGGTGACCTTTAGTTTCGTGGCAAGGCTTTTGTGGACAAATTCTGCGGGCCGACCCATCAGGGTGTCAGCGAGCACCTTTGCCTGTTCAAACAGCGGTGCGACCAGCCCAAAGACTGCGCCGCGATGTTCGACGCATTCGCCAAGGGCATAGATATCCTGCACCGACGTGCGCATCTGGTCGTCGACAACAATGGCCCGGTCCACTGCCACGCCCGCATCTTGTGCCAGCGCCACCGAAGGCCGAATGCCCACAGCCATGACAATCAGGTCGCAGCCAAGCACTCTGCCATCCTTGAGGCGCAGGCCGGTCACGTGCCCGTGCGCGCCGATGATCTCTTCGGACTGCGCGCCGCAAAGGATCCTGATTCCCCTGTCGCGCAGCGACTTGGCCAGTTGTCCGGCCGCATCGGCGTCAAGCTGGCGTTCCATCAGATGATCCATGATGTGGACAACGCTGACATCAATTCCGCGCGCGGCCATGCCTGCCGCGGCTTCCAGCCCCAAAAGCCCGCCGCCGATGACAACCGCGCGTGTGCCTGCCTGCAGGTTCATCATGCGTTTGGTGTCTTCGAGGTCGCGATAGGCGATCACGCCGTCAAGGTCATGCCCGGGCAGCGGGATCATGAAGGGATAAGACCCGGTTGCGACGATCAGCTTGTCATAGGGCACCGCCCCCTGTTCACCCACGACTTCCCGCGCACGGGCGTCGATGCGAAGGACCCGCTCGCCAAATCGCGCGGTGATACCGTGGGCGGCATACCAGTCATCGCTGTGGGTCACGATCTCGACGAACGTTTTTTCCCCTGCCAGTACGGGCGACAGCATCAGGCGATTATACGTGCCGCGCGGTTCCGCATTGAACACCGTTATGTCAAAGCTGGCGCCTGCATCGGTCAGGTGATCCAGCACCCGACCCGACGCCATCCCTGCGCCGACGATCACGAGCTTTTCGCGCGCCATGACTATTCTGCTGCGACCGCCGGCTCCGCCGGTGGCGTGTCATCTGGCGCTTGCGCTTTGGGCTTGGGCTTTGCTCCGTGCTCGTACTCTTCGAGGAAATCGAGCACCTCCTGTCGATATGCGTAGTAATCGGGATGTTCCAACAGCGCCTTGCGGGTGCGCGGACGGGGCAGTTTGACGTCCGTGATCTTGCCTATGGTGGCGCGCGGGCCATTGGTCATCATGACCACCCGATCTGCCAAAAGGATCGCTTCGTCGACGTCGTGGGTCACGCAGATCGCCGTGACCTTGGTGCGGCTCCAGACCTCCATCAGGACTTCCTGCAATTCCCAGCGGGTCAGGCTGTCGAGCATGCCGAAAGGCTCATCCAGCAGGAGAAGCTTGGGTGACAGGGCAAAGGCACGGGCAATGCCAACGCGTTGCTGCATGCCGTTCGACAGGTCCGAAGCGGGCTTGTTCATCGCATCCGCGAGGCCAACCCGTTCGAGGTAGTATTCCACCACATCCTGCCGCTCGGCCTGCGACGCGCGGGGATAGACCCGGTCTGCGCCGATGGCCACGTTTTGCTTGGCAGTGAGCCATGGAAACAGCGATGGCGCCTGAAACACCACCGCGCGTTCGGGATCAGCCCCTTCGACATGGCGCCCGTCCAGCTTGATCGCACCCTTGGAGATGTCGTTGAGTCCCGCCGCCATGGTCAGCACCGTGGACTTGCCACAGCCCGAATGCCCGATCAACGAAATGAACTCGCCCTTGTTGATCTTCAGGTCAAAATCCTCGACCACGGTCAGTGGACCTTTGGGCGTCGGATAGACCTTGTGCAGTTGCGAGAAGTCGAGAAACCGGTTGTCGATCATACCCTTTTGCGCCTGCGCAACCGCTGCGGGCACGGAATGGATCGGCGTGACGGTCGGCAATTGTCTGGTGCCCTCGACCTTGGCGGCGATGCCGACATCCATCAGGTAGGATGTGACCGCCGCGCGCAGTGCCTTGAACCCTTCGTGGGTGTTCATGGCGGTGCGTTCGCGCGGGCGGGGGATGTCGACCTTGAACTCTTCGCCCAAGGTGCCGTCGGGGTTTAGCGCGATGATGCGGTCGGCCAGAACGATGGCCTCATCCACATCGTTCGTGATCAGCACGCAGGTTTTCTTGTCGGCTTCCCAGATCTGTTCGATTTCGTCCGCCAGATTGGCCCGGGTCAGCGCGTCGAGCGCCGAAAGGGGTTCATCAAGCAGCAGAACCTCCGGGTTCATCGCCAGAGCGCGGGCCACATTCACGCGCTGGCGCATACCGCCCGACAATTCTGCTGGTCGGCGGGCCGTCGCATGGCTGAGGCCCACCATATCCACGTACTTGTCGACCGTGGCGGACTTTTTAGCGGCAGGCATCGACGGAAAGATCGAATCCACAGCCAGCCGCACATTCCCGTTCACCGTCAGCCACGGCATCAGTGAATAACTTTGGAAAATCACGCCGCGTTCCGGGCTGGGGCCGGTGATGGGCGCACCCTTGAATGTGACGCAGCCCTTCGACGGCATCTCCAACCCGGCAAGCAGGTTGATCAGCGTGGTCTTGCCCGTGCCCGAGAAGCCGAGCAGGACGAGGAACTCGCCCTCTTTGACATCCAGATCGATGTTGCGCAGAACGTCGGTGCGCGCGGCACCTTCGCCAAAGCTCTTGCAGGCATTGGTCAGCTTGAGGATCGACATGGCCACCTACCGGTTATTGGTGAAGGTAAAGAGGGACTGGATCGCGTACATCAGACGGTCGAGCAGGAAGCCGATGATGCCGATGGTAAAGACCGCAACCATGATCTTGGCGAGGCTTTGGCTCGATCCGTTCTGGAACTCATCCCAGACGAATTTGCCCAGCCCGGGGTTTTGCGCCAGCATTTCGGCGGCGATCAGCACCATCCAGCCGACACCGAGGCTCAGCCGCAAGCCGGTGAAGATCAGGGGCAGGGCCGAGGGCAGGACCAGCTTGGTGATCTTGGTCCAGGTGCTCATCTTGAGCACCTTGGAGACATTCACCAGATCCTTGTCGATGGAACTCACCCCAAGTGCGGTGTTGATCAGCGTGGGCCACAGCGAACACAACGTCACCGTGATGGCCGAGTTGAGAAAGCTTTTGGCAAAGAACCCGTCGCCATCCGTGGCGTAGGTGGCGGAGACCACCATGGTCACGATCGGCAGCCACGCGAGCGGGGACACCGGTTTGAACACCTGAATGATCGGGTTCAGCGCGGCGTTGGCATAGGGCGACAGGCCCGCGGCAATGCCCAGCGGCACCGCCACGACCGTGGCGATCAGAAAGCCGAAGAACACGGTCTGGATCGAGGTCCAGATTTGCGCGTAGTAGCTGGGCGCGCCCGTATAGGCCCGCCGTACCGGTTCCTTGCCCTGTTCCAGACGCCGCTCGTTCAGTTGTGCGACTTTTTCCTCAAAGGCGAGTTTTGACTGGGCTTTGGCCTGTGCGTCCTCGTGCAGGTTGACGGCCTGTTCCCACACCTGTGCGGGGCCGGGGATCGCGCCAAGGGATGTTTGCACCTGTGGCGCCAGCGACGCCCAAAGCATCAGGAACGCGGAAATGGCGAGGATGGGCACGCCCAGCAGCTTCCAGATTTCGGACGCCTGCGCACGCGGGTTGTCGCCGGCAGCAGCTTTCAGCACCGGGGTCAGCCAACTGAGGCCCAGAACCTTAAACCATTTGTCAGCGGTGTTGATGCGGGTGAACAGCCGTTCCTTGCGGGCGGCCTTTGCCTCTTCGGAGGCGAGGCTTTCTGGATCGATGGCGGTCATGTGGATGTCCTCGGCGGCGTTTGGGGGAGGCCCCGGATCAAGTCCGGGGCGGGATATCTGCGTGGCACGTGCCCCGGACCTGTTCCGGGGCCTCGCCGTTTGGGATCATCCCTGCACTTCGTTGC
>JBCBAV010000166.1:0-6215 GCA_038532285.1 Pseudomonadota bacterium
GCGATGGCCGCCGGGTACAGCAGAGCGTTCCCGTATCCGGCATTTGTCGTTTGCAGTGCCATCGCCGTTGCCCCGGTGCCCGCGATGGTGCTGATCGCGGAGCATTTCGGGTTCTGGGTCGCGTTCGAGCAGTGGATACGCGGGCTGGTTCACGTGCCGAACGGGTTCGCGGAATGCGCGTGACAGAGACATCGCCCTTGGCGCCGCGGTTGGAGACAACGCAAAGGAAGCGCTGCGTGCCTACCCGGTGCGGCGTGTTGACGTGGGGTGATGGTGCTGCGGTTGGCCCGACATCCGCGACCCCTGGCCGGTATGCACGAAGACACGGCGGTGGGCAGGGCCCCGCCGGGGACGGTTGTGATCCCGTCCGTTTGAGGCACGCGTTACTGCGCGGCCAGCGGCGGTCGGGACAGCTGGCATTGCGTCCACAACGTTTCGAGTGCCGCGATCAAATGATCTATGTCCTGGGCGGAATGCAAAGGGCCTGGGGTGATCCGCAGGCGTTCGGTGCCCTTGGGCACGGTTGGGAAATTGATCGGCTGGATATAAATGCCAAAGTCGCGCAGCAGCGTGTCCGAGATGAAATTGCATTTGACCGGGCAGCCGACCATCACGGGGATGATGTGGCTGGGATTGTCGATATGCGGCACCCCGATGGCATCCAGACGCGCACGTACGTCCGCCACGCACGTCTGGTGCGCTGCGCGCTCGGCGCGGCTGTTTTTCAGATGCTTGATGGATGCGGCAGCGCCCGCGGCCACGGCGGGGGGCAAAGCGGTGGTAAAGATGAACCCGCTGGCAAAGGACCGCACGAAGTCGCACAGTTCGGCCGAGGCGGCAATGTAGCCGCCCATGACACCGAATGCCTTGCCCAATGTGCCTTCGATCACCGTGAGCCGGTCCATCAGACCGCGCGCTTCGGCCACGCCGCCACCGCGCGGGCCATAGAGGCCCACGGCATGCACCTCATCGAGATAGGTCATCGCGTTGTAGCGGTCGGCGAGGTCGCAAATCTCCTTGATCGGGGCGATGTCGCCGTCCATGGAATAGACGCTTTCAAACGCGATCAGCTTGGGCGCATTGGCAGGCAGCGCCTGCAGCTTGGCCTCAAGATCGGCGAGGTCGTTGTGCTTCCAGATGACCTTTTGCGCCTTGGACTGGCGGATACCTTCGATCATGGACGCGTGGTTCAAAGCGTCCGACAACACCACGCAGCCCGGAATGCGCGCCGCCAACGTGCCCAAAGCCGCCCAGTTTGACACGTAGCCCGAGGTGAACAAAAGGGCGGCTTCCTTGCCGTGCAGATCGGCCAGTTCGGCTTCGAGCAGCACGTGGTCATGGGTTGTGCCCGAGATATTGCGCGTGCCGCCCGCGCCTGCACCGGTCCGGTCCAGCGCGTCGTGCATGGCCGCCAGCACCGCCGGATGCTGGCCCATGCCCAGATAGTCGTTCGAGCACCAGACGGTCACGTCGCCTGCGCCATTGTGCCAGCGCGCGCGTGGGAATTCACCCTGCGCGCGTTCCAGTTCGGCAAAGGCGCGGTAGTTGCCGCTGTCCTTGAGAGCAGTCAACTCTGACCGGAAGAACGCCTTGTAGTCCATCAGAAATCCGCCGCCTCTGCCACGATCTCTGCCAGCATGGTTTCCACCATGTCCATCGCGCCTGCGGGGTAGTCGCGAAAGCCCATGGTCACCTGTCCGCGCCGTTCGGCGACAAAGATGCCATAGGGGCAATGGGCCAGGTTGGCGGGGTCCTGTTCCATCACCTGTCGCGACACGGATGCCGAGCAAAAGACGAAGATCTCCGCTTCGGAAAACAGGTGCTCATCGCTGCCGACATCTGCGGCCGTACGGGTCAGCATGTCGCCCACGTGACTGACATAATCGATCACGAGCCCGCGGTTGACGATCGCGTTTTCCAGCGAAAACCGCGCGTCCTCGTACGAGCCATTATATTTGCTGATGTGCACGTCCTGCGCCGATGCCGGTCCGGCCAGCGCGGCAGCACCGATGACTGCGGCCAATATCATGGATTTCATAGCATTTCCTCCATCTGGCTTGCAGCTTGGCAGAGGGGCGCGCCCCGGACATTGACCTGTGTCAAATCCGGGGCGCGCGTGGCGCATTTAGCCCAGCATGTCGGCGGTGATGCCGCTGTACCAGCCTTCGCTTTCGATATAGGTGGCCTCGCGCACTTCGGCGGTCTCGCCCGTGGACGAGATAAAGCCGTCGACCTTGGCGATCTTTTCGGGTGTCGCCTCGTAGGTGGCGCCGACCTTCACGCCGTCATTGGTGCTGATCAGCGACCAGCAGGTGTTCGAGAACTTGGCCGGGAACACCTTGGACCCGGTGAGCGCGCCGCGCACCGCGTTGGCACAGACCTTGGCCTGGCTGTTGGCCGAGAAGCCGGATTTGGGCATGTCGCCCTGCTGGCTTGCGTCGCCCAGCACGTGAATGTCGCTGTCGGCCTTGGTGCTCATGTCTGCCGCGTTCACCGGGGCCCAGTTGCCGTCGGTCACGCCCGCCAGGTCAGCGATGCGGCCCGCCTTCATCGCGGGGATCACGTTGCAGACGTCGACCTTGGTCACTTCGCCGTCGATGGACACGGTCATGGCCGCGGGGTCCACCTCAACATTGCCGCCGCCAAAGTCCTCACCGACCCAATCAATCATCCCGTCATAATGCGTGCCCCAGCCTTCCTGGAACAGCGCCATCTTGGAAAACTTCGGCTTGGGGTCGGCGACCAGGATCTTGGCTGTTGGATTGTTCTGCTTGAGGAAATGCGCGACCATCGACACACGCTCGTAAGGTCCGGGCGGGCAGCGATAGGGGTTGGGCGGGGCCACCATCGCGAACGTGCCGCCCTCGGGCATCGCTTGCAGCTGCGCCTTGAGCAGTTCGGTCTGCGACCCGGCCTTGTAGGCGTGCGGCATACTGTTTTGCGCGCTGACATCCCACCCGGCCACGGCCCCGTCGACAAAGTCGATACCGGGGCTGAGGATCAGCTTGTCATAAGGCACCGACCCGCCCCCGGCGAGCGCCACGGTCTTGGCGTCGCGGTCCACGCCCACGGCCCAGTCATGCACCACGTTCACGCCACCGGCGGCCATCGCGCCATAGCTGTGGCCCAGCTGGTTCATCTCCTTGAACCCGCCGATATACAGGTTCGAGAAAAAGCAGGTGTAATAGGTGCGCGTGGGTTCGATCAGAGTGACGTCGATCGCGCCCTTGCTGTCCTTGGCGATGTAGCGGGCCGCAGTTGCGCCACCGGCACCGCCGCCCACCACAACCACGCGCGGCGTGGCCTGGGCGCGGACCATGGGGGCCGTCAGCGCCGCACTTGCAGCCGCTGCCGTTCCCAGGAACGTTCTTCTATCCAGTGTCATTTCATGTCCTCCCTTAAACGCACTGTCAGTCTTCGATTTGGGCAAAATACGCCGCAAGCGATGCGATCTCTTCATCGCCCAACCGCCCTGCAACCAGTTGCATGACGGGATTTTCGCGGGTTTTCAGTCTGTATTCGTGCATGGCCACCTTGAAGTAGACCTCGTCCCATTGGGTGATGACGGGGATGCCGTCATAGTTGCCGCTGGTCTGATGGCACGTGGTGCATTCCCCGCTGAGATAGGCACCGTATTCGACATCCCCCGTCACCAGCAAAGGCGCTGGGTCGATGCCATAGTCATTTGCGATGTCGATGATGTCGGCTTCGCTGTGGTCATCTGCCGCCAGCGCGACCACTGGCGCGCACGCCAGCGCGAACATTGGCGCGTACGCACGCGCGACCACTTGAGCGCACGCACGTGCGACGGCCCATGTGCGCCACGTCATTCGCTGACCGCCACAACGGTGCTGCCGCTTGCTGCGGGCAGGCGTGCTTCGTCTTCGCCTGCCTCGAACACGGGCAGATCGTCGCTAAGCGTGGCGTCATTCATGATCGAGTTCGACCCGCCTTCGGGTGGCGTTTCGACAAGGAACACCGACCGCATGGTGATCTCTGCCTTGTCTTTGCAGTTCTCCATACATGGCTCGGCCCGCCATTCGGAATACTCCCGATCGGAGCGGTCATCGACGACAAAGCCGTCGGCATTGTACATTTCGAAGTCGGCGAAGTTTTCGTGGCTGAGCACAAAGTCATCATCCACCAGATCGTTGGAATAGAGGATGTAGGCGACGATGGCATAGGTTTCGTCCGCGCTCAGGCTGCCGGCATATCCAAAGGGCATGGAGCGGTGCACGTAGTCCCAGACGGTCGACAGGTACGGCCAGTAGCTGCCCACCGTCTTGACCGGATCCTCATCCCCCAGCGTGTCAAAGCCGCCCGCGAGCACGGGCCAATTGTCCACGCCTTCGGCAAAATCGCCGTGGCAGGCCGCACAAGCATCGGCAAAGACCTCTTCGCCGGTCCAGACATCCCCCGATCCTTCGGGCAGTCCGCGCCCGTCCGGCATCACATCGACGTCCCAGGCGGCGATCTCTTCGGCATGGGCCTCGCGCCCCAGACCGTAGGCCGCCGCCGCAATGGGTGCCGGTTCGGTCAGCGTATTGCCGCCGCTCTTGGCCTTTTTACTGGCCTCGGCCATCACCATTGCAACCTGCGTTTCCAGCTGTGCGGCACGTTCTGTTTCGGCAGAGGCGGTCGCCTGCGCGTCACGGGCGATGTCGGCAGCGCTGGCGGCGTGCGCGTCGAGCTGATCCACGCGCGCCTCGAGCGACGCGATCTTGTCCTCGCCATAGCTGCTCATCGAGATGCCAAAGGCGGCGCCCAGCGCGATGCCCGTGACCCCCAGCGCGGGCAGCAGGATGTTAGGAGACTTCGACATTTTCAGCGACCCCCTCGGCGTTAACGTACCACGTCTGGATACAGTTGTTGTGATAGACCGCGTTTTCGCCGCGCTTGTCGCGCAGCTGCGCCTTGGTCGGCTGGACGTATCCGGTGTCGTCCATCGCGCGGGCCTGCAGCAGCATCGGCGACCCGTCCCAATCCATGTCGAGGTAGAACCGCGTGAGCGCCTTGGTGTCGCCCTGCTTGCCCAAACGCGCGGTCTGCCATGTGATCCCGCCATCCTTGGACACGTCAACGCGGGTGATCTGACCGTGCCCGGACCATGCAAGTCCCGACACAACCAGCGGCCCGGGGCCGTGGGTGATCGGCATCTGCGGGCTGGGCGAGGTGATGACGGATTTCGCATCCATCACCCACGTCCATTTGCGGGCGGTGCCGTCCTCGTAAACGTCGGTGTACTTGCTGGTTTCCTCGCGGCTTTCCACGGCCATGTCGGTCACCTCGATCCGGCGCAACCACTTGACCCACATGTTGCCTTCCCAGCCCGGCACCACAAGGCGCACGGGGTATCCGTGCTCCATCCGCAGCGCTTCGCCATTGGCCTTGAACGCCACCAGAACGTCATCCAACGCCTTTTCCATCGGGATCGAGCGTCCGTTCGAGGACGCATCCGCGCCCTCGACATAGACCCACTTGTCGGCGCTGATGTCGGCACCCGCCTCTTTCAGCAGGGTGCGCAGCGGGATGCCGGTATATTCCATGTTGTGGATCATGCCGTGAGTGAACTGCACACCGTTCAGCTGCGCGCCCGCCCATTCCATGCCGGTGTTGGCCGCACATTCACAGAAATACACGTGGTTTTCGCGCGGGAACCGTTCGAGATCGGCATAGGTGAACACCAGCGGGCGATCGACCAGCCCGTTGATCATCAGCCGGTAGTCTTCCTTGCGCAGTTCAATGGCGCCGGAATGGTGCCGCTCGAACGCGCAGCCCTGGGGCGTGATCGTGCCATCCAGCGCGTGGATCGGTGTAAAGTTGATCGACGAGATCGGCGACGCGGTCAGCCATTCGACATTGCGGCGCACCACGTGGCTTTCATATTCGATGGGCATGCCATAAGGCGTCTCGTCCACGCCAGCGCCGGTGTAGCTGGCCCAGTCCTGCAATTCGGTGATCAGCGGATCAGGCCCGTCCGCGGCCGTGGCCGCACCGGCCACCGTACCTGCGGCCATCGCCGCCGATCCGCGCAGGAACGCGCGACGCGATGCCGATTTGAGAGGGGATTTCAGAAGATCATCCACGGCTCTTCTCCTGTTCACACGCCGACGACTTCGACGCTGTTGTTGTCTTCCACCGTGACGGTGCCGATTTTCCGGATGTGGTTTTCCACCACGTCCCAGATCTGCGGGCCTTCGGTGTCCTGGTTCACC
>JBCBAV010000167.1:0-6211 GCA_038532285.1 Pseudomonadota bacterium
CGTCAGCTTTGCGACTCTGGATGATTTGTGCCCCAGACCCTCCGCGCGTCACGGGCCACCGCTGCGCGTTCGATGCGGTCCAACTCTTCAAGAGCACTTTGAGCGTCGCCGGTGCGGGCAATGGCCGACGCATAGGTCTTGCGCACCGATCCCGCGCGCCACGGGCGCATGCCATCCGCCACCCATTGGCGCAGCTCGGGCGGCAGCGCGTCGAATTCGCGCATCGGATCAGCCGCACGGCGGCGGGATTTCAAGGATGTGACACCGCGGTTCGTGGGCATGGCTCGCTCGATGGAATTTTGCACTGTTATAACATTGCAAAATTCGGGCTCAACACCGAACTTTTGTCACGGCGTGGATTGCACCTGTACGCCTGCCCCAGTCAGGCGGACTGCGCATTTGTGCATCGGTCCTGCCCCGGAAACCTCGACCAAGGGAGGTGTGCGCTGCGCAAGGCCCAGCAACAGGTCGTGCAGATGGTCGATGTCGAGGTAGTCGCCCACATCTTGCTGCGCGATCATTGCGTCGGCTGTGGGGCGGACCATGGGGGCAAAGTCAGGGGTCAGTGCGGCAAGCAGCTGTTTTTCCAACGCGTTCAACCCCTCTGGACCATCCGGAAACCGCCCGGACAAAACGTCGAAACAGCGCGCCTCTGCTTCCGACGGGTGCAGGTGGCCAGCGGGCGGCGTGGGGAACTGCGTGACCGCCTGCCACAGCGCCAGTCGTCGTTCCAACGTGGCGGCGTCAATCGGGCTGGCGCGATACGCCCGGTCCGGCGCGTCGTGCAGCATCGCATCAAAAGTCGCGGCGTCGATGCGCCCGTAGCGGGACGCCTTCAGGTCACAGTCGCGGACCTGCGGTGGGGTGATCCCGTGGCGCGCAAGCTCTGCAGTTGTCCACCACAGCCATACGAGGCCCTGCACAGTCGTGGACCCGTACCACAGCTCGATTGCGTCGGCTGCCGCCAAGGCCGCGTCGAATGTCAGCGGTTCGAGGAAGCCATCAGGGTCATCGGGGTGTTCGGCAAGCCACTTGAGCGGATCGATCCGCGGCAGCGGGCAATACCATGCGTCGTAGTCCATCTTGGTGCCGTCTGGCAGATCAGAGGTCACGCTGGCCAGAAATGCGGCGGCGCGATCGGCGTAGAACCGTTGCGTATCGGGCCACGCGGCGCGGGGGCCAATCGACATGTCATCGAGGCTGACCATCACGACAGTGCCATCCGGTCGCGGTTTCATGTCGTCGGTGGGGACGAAAAGCTGGCTGAGGATCAGGCGCATGGCGCGTTTGTGCCATAGCGGCCACTGCGCATCTACTGCGCAAGCGCGCAACGCTCGCGCCCGTTGCGCGGGACACGCGCAGCCGCTAGGCACCTGATCATGCGACCGATCCGCCTCTTTGCCGGTTTTCTGACCGTGGGGTTCTGGACCCTGGCCAGCCGGGTCCTGGGCTTTGTTCGCGAGGTCATGCTCTTGGGGCTGATCGGGCCGGGGCCGCTGATGGACGCCTTTGTCGCGGCGTTCCGTTTGCCCAACATGTTCCGCCGGTTCTTTGCCGAAGGCGCGTTCAACGCAGCCTTTGTGCCGATGTTTTCGGCGCGCGTCGGGAATACGGCGGATGCCGCGCGGTTCGGGCGCGATGCGCTGAATGGCTTGGCTCTTGTCACACTGGCGCTGACCGGAGTGGCGATGGTGTTCATGCCTGCACTGGTTTGGGCCACGGCGGGCGGGTTTGACGAGTTGCGATTTGACCTGACCGTTGGCTATGGCCGGATCGTGTTTCCCTACATCTTTTTCATGTCGCTTTCGGCGCTGTTTTCAGGGGTGCTGAATGCGACAGGCCGGTTTGCTGCCGCGGCGGCGGCGCCTGTGCTGCTCAATGTCTTTGTCATCGCCGCCATGGGAATGGCATGGGCCATAGGGGCCGAGGTGATCACGTGGTTGATCTGGACGATCCCCGTGGCGGGTTTGGCGCAACTTGCTCTGACCTGGGGTGCCGCGGCGCGCGCCGGGTTTGCCCTGCGTCCCGGGCTGCCGCGCTGGAACCCCGAGATGGCCACGCTGGTGCGCACCGCGATTCCGGCGGCGCTGGCCACCGGGGTGATGCAGATCAACCTTGTTGTGGGGCAATTGGTGGCCAGTCAGTACGACAATGCGGTAAGTTGGCTTTTTGCGGCGGACCGGTTGTACCAACTGCCGCTGGGCGTGGTCGGTATCGCGGTTGGTATCGTGCTTTTGCCCGAGTTGACGCGACGCCTGACAGACAACGACAGTGCCGGCGCGCGCGACGCGTATTCCCGAGCATCCGAGTTCGCCATGGCGCTGACATTGCCGTCGACGGTGGTTTTGGTGGTCATGCCGCTGCCGCTTGTCTCGGTGCTGTTTCAGCGTGGGGCAACGGGTGCAGATGATGCTGCGGCGATTGCAGCGGCTGTGGCAATTTACGGGTTGGGTTTGCCCGCATTTGTTCTGCAAAAGGTTCTGCAGCCGCAGTATTTTGCCCGGGGAGACACCCGGCGCCCTTTCCACTACGCGCTGGGTGCGATGGTCGTGAATGCGGTGGTCGCGATTGGTCTGGCGCCTGTTGTGGGCTGGATGGCGCCGGCCATCGCCACCACGTTGGCAGGCTGGGCGATGTTGGCGCTTTTGTCTCTGGGTTTGCGCGGGATGGGTGATGTGGTGCGGGTTGATGATCGCTATCGCAGACGGCTGCCGCGGATTGCGCTCGCGGCGGCAATTATGGGGGCAATCCTTTGGCTTGCGGCGACCGCTCTGAAGCCAGCCTTGGGCACTGATGGGGTCCGGTACCTCGCACTCGCTGCGTTGATCGCGCTCGCCGGGATCAGTTTCTTTGGATCGGCGCACGTGCTTGGTGGTGTGCCACTGGCGGATTTGCGCAAGGCAGTGCGACGTTAATCCCGCCGCAAAGCACCCAAGAGCCGTTCGATACCGCCGGGCATAACAAAGGCCGCGATGGCAAAGCCAGTGACCGCACCAACCAGTTCAGCCACCCACGTGTAATTGGGCGTACTGCCGGTAAAGGCGAAAAGCACGGCAAACAGCAGTTGCAACCCCATGAGTATGCCGATCAGCATGAAGGCCTGTCCCTGTGGACCACCAGTTGCGGTCTGTTTCTGCCAGTACAGGAACGTGAACGTGCCGATCAGGCCATAAGCGCCGGGATAGGCACCGGCGAGCCATGATTGAGCCGTGGTCAGCCCCATGGCGAGTGCGCCGATCACCGAGCACAGCATGAAAATCAGCCAAACTGCAGCGCCGCCCATCACCTCGCCCACCAGCTTGCCCATGGCCAGCAGGATCACGCCCGAGATCAGCACGCCCGTAAAGCTGCCCGAGACAAACGGATAGGAAAGAAAGCGCAACATATGGTCCCAGAGGATTACACCGTTTTCGAGCATGAAATCGAAGGCCTGTCCCGAGAACGCGTAGGTATTGAGCGCCTCAAGCCGCCAGCCGATGGCGGCGGGGCCGCCGACTACCCCCGCGTCTGCGAGCGAAAAGATCGCCTCGGGAACCGCGATTGCCGCAAATAGCAGCCACACCAGCGGAGGCAGCGGGTTCACGGGGCTTGGATCGGGGTGGGTCATCGTGGGCCTGCTTGACGCTATATGGAGGCCCAAGTAAGCCAAGCGCGCGAAAATGCCCAGAGGTCGTCATGTCCACATCCCAATTCACCCCCCGCGTCTTCTCCGGCATTCAGCCGTCGGGGGGACTGACGCTGGGCAATTACCTGGGCGCGCTCAAGCGGTTCGTGGACATGCAGAACGCGGGCGATTTCGAGACCGTGTACTGCATGGTCGATCTGCATGCGATCACGCAGGAACTGGTGCGACCTGACCTTGGCAATCTGACACGCGAGCTGGCTGCCGGTTTCATTGCGTCAGGCATCGATCCGGAAAAATCCATTCTGATCAACCAGAGCCAGGTGCCTGAACACGCACAACTGGCGTGGTTGTTCAATTGCGTGGCGCGCATGGGCTGGATGCAGCGGATGACGCAATTCAAGGACAAGGCGGGCAAGAATACGCAGAATGTGTCGCTGGGCCTGTTTTCCTACCCGTCGCTGATGGCAGCGGATATTCTGGTTTATCACGCCACCCACGTGCCGGTGGGCGATGATCAGAAACAGCACCTTGAGTTGACGCGCGACATCGCGATCAAATTTAACCACGATTTCGGCGTCGACTTCTTTCCGGTGATCGAGCCGGTGATCGAAGGCGCCGCAACGCGCGTCATGTCGCTGCGCGACGGGTCCAAGAAGATGTCGAAATCCGATCCATCCGATGCAAGCCGCATCAACATGACCGATGACGCCGACACCATCGCCAAGAAGATCCGCAAGGCCAAGACCGACCCCGATGCCCTGCCCTCCGAGGCGGCGGGGCTGGAGGACCGTCCCGAGGCGCGCAATCTGGTGAATATCTACGCAGCGCTTGCCGACAGCAGCGTGGATGACGTGTTGTCCCAGTTCGGCGGTTCCCAGTTTGGCACGTTCAAACCCGCGCTTGCCGATCTGGCCGTCGCCAAGATGTCGCCAATCTCGGCCGAGATGGCGCGGTTGATGAACGACCCGGCAGAGATTGACCGCATCCTCGCCCGAGGCGCGGAACAAGCGCGCGAGATTACCGCGCCGATCCTGAAACGCACCTACGAGATCGTGGGACTGGTGGGCGCCTGATCCCGGTCCGGGAATCGGTGTAAAAACCGGTTTACTTGTGGTAGCGTCACCCTAGATGGACATTTGATGTGTTGAACGGCCGCGCCTCAGCGCGCCTGACGTTTGTCAGTGTAGGCCGATCCGTTCGTCATCGCGAACCATATGCCGGCGCGCCCGGCGCAACGATGATGCAACAAAGGTATATGCACCATGACCAAGGTTATTACTCGCTTTTTCGAGAGCGCAGCGCAGGCGCGTTCGGCCCGCAAGGAATTGATCAACAGGCAAAATGCGTCGCCGCGGATCGTCAAGCTGTTTGAAAATGCCGACAGGCTGGCCGAACGGCTGACCGCTGCCAATGTCGACGCGCCCACGGCGCAGGCCTATGCCGCGCGGATGGGGTCGGGCGGTGCGGTGCTGATGGTGCTGGCAGGCTACAAGCCCCTTGGCATTGCGCAGACCGCGCGCGACGTGATGGCGGCGGCCGGTGCGGTCGATATGGGTGGTCTCGACGAGGAGATTTATGTCGATGACGTGCAGCGAGGCACGCGAAGCATTCTGGCCGATCACCCGCTGCTGGTGAGCCGTCCGTATGATCCGGACCAGCCGAATTTCTACATGGCGAACTGGCCAATCCCGCTGATTTCGCGACGCAAACCGTTCAACATGTCGGTGTTCCCGCCGCATTCGCACATGGCAAGCTGGCCGGTGCCGCTGCTCTATGACACTCCGCGCTTCACCGCCTCGATTTTCCCGCGACATGCGCGGATGGCCAACTTCCCCATCCCGCTGATCAGCAAGCGTAAGCCCGCGGATCGCTTTGCCTTTGACCGGCACGCGCGGATGGCGAATTTCCCAATCGGCCTGATCTCGCGGCGCAAACCCTATACCGGCACGGCCATCGGGCGACATACGCGGATGGCGGGGTGGCCCTTTGCGCATCTGATCAACGGCAAGACGCAGAATGCGTTGATCCCGGGCGGTCCGCGGATGGCAAACTTCCCGATCCCGTTGCTCAGCAAACGTACGCCCAAGGATCGGTTCGCTTTCCCGAGACATGCGCGGATGGCGAATTTCCCGATCCCGCTGATCAGCAAACGCAAGCCTGCGGACCGTTTCGCGTTCCCGCGGCACGCGCGGATGGCCGATATGATCCTGCCGCTGGTGACCCGGTCGGACGATCCTGCACGTGGGCGGCGGTGGAGCCTGTCGGACAAGTTCGGCCTGCCGACCATCTCGCGGCGGTAACGCAGAAACGCACGGGTTCTGTGTGCCTGTGCCCCTCTCACCTGTCGGTGATCCGGCCCTATCTCTGTGCCAGCACAGGAGGGCCGTTTCATGGGGCACAGCCAAGAGTTCACAACACATCCGCAAACGCGGGTTGGGCACATTCACCTGCGAGTCAGTGATCTGGATCGGGCCATAGCATTCTACCGCGATGTGCTGGGGTTCGAATTGGTGCAGCGTTATGGCGACGCGGCGGCGTTCCTGTCGGCGGGTGGCTACCACCATCACATCGGGCTGAACACGTGGC
>JBCBAV010000168.1:0-6204 GCA_038532285.1 Pseudomonadota bacterium
GCGAGCCTGGACCAGGGCTCGACCGGGACCTCCTCGCTGACCGGCGGGACGATCACGGGCGACGTGACGGTGTCTGCGGGCACGCTGAGCGTGGATGGCGGTGTTGTGCAGGGCGCAACCGACGTAGATGGCGGGCAGTTGACCCTGGACAGCGGCACACTTTCTGGTGACGTCACTGTGACCAGCGGAACGCTGACAGCAAACAGCGGTGGTTCGCTTTCGGGCAATTTGACGTCGGATGGCGGTACCACAAATCTCGACACCACTGTCGCCGGTGACGTGAACAACAACGGCGGCACATTCAACCTGACGGCCAATGGTGACATTCAGGGCACGTTGAACAACGATGCCGCTTTCACTTTTTCGGCGGGTACTTTGAACGACGTGAGCAATACGTCTTCGTTTACCGCATCGGGTACCCAATCCATCGGTGGGCAGTTCACAAACGGTGCCGGTGGCACGCTTGACATAGATCCGGGCGGCAGCTTGACGGTCACCGGCGCTCTGGACAACCAAATGGGAGGCGTCGTTAACGTCGACAGCGGAGAGAGCCTGACGGCAAACGGGATTACCAATACCGGAGCGGGCACGCAGTTGAATGTCGGAGGCACTCTGACGGGTGATGTCACCAACAGTTCCAGTGGCGAGGTCGTGCTTTCGGGCACTGGCTTCATTGACGGTGTTCTGACAAATACGGCCGATTTCGACTTTAACGGCGGCACGGTGAGCAGCATCGACAACAACACCGGTGGTGATCTGGATATCAGCGGTACGGGGACAGTAACCGGGGCATTCACAAACGCTGGTGCTGTGGATCTGGCAAGTGGAACCAATCTGGACCTGTCCGGTGGCACGTTTGCCAACGAAAGCGGCGGTACCCTTACCATTGCCGGTGCAGGAACATTGACGGGATCGATCGGCAACTCCGGTACTGTGCGGCTCGCTGACGGTGCCAGCCTCGATTTGTCAGGCGGCACGTTCGACAATCAAAATGGTGGTTCCCTTGCGCTATCCGGCACCGCAACCCTGACTGCTGGATTGAACCTTGCATCAGGCAGCACGCTGTCCCTCGAAGATACGGGTTCTACAACGCAGACGACGCTGAACGTGAACGGTACAGCAACGCTGAATGGCACGATCGAGTCCAATCTGGACGCTGACTCTGGGTCAGTTGAAAGTGACTTGCTTGCGGTAAGTGGCGCGGTCAGTGGCACCGTTAACCTGAGTTTCACGATCGATCCAAACCTCGATACCGAGACCGATACGGTTGATATCATCACGTCCAGTGATTCAACGGGCCTTTCTTTTGGCACAATCCAAGCCAGTCAGGGTGGCGGTTCTGCCACGGCGATCAATGGTGTGTTCACGTTGGGGTCACTGCAATACACGGTGGTAAACACGAATACTGGTGCAACACTCACGACCGGTATCAACGAGAGTATCGGTAACTTTGCTGCGGGTATCGGATTGACCCAATCGGTTGTCGGCTCGATCATCAACCGTCCAACCAGCCCCTATGTGACGGATTACGTCGGCTATACCGGTGACAGCCGTGCGCGGCGCCTCAAACAACAGGCGCGGTCAGATGAGCCTTGCGGCGTGGGCGCATGGGCACGGGTGAGCTTTGGTCAGGCTGACGTGGAAGGCTCATTTAATATCAACAGCGGAAGCTCGACCGATACATCGCAGGATCTGTCCTACAGCAGCATTCAGGCGGGTGGCGATTTTGCGTGCTTCGACGACCGGTATAATGGCTTCGACATGGCGTTTGGTGCAATCGCCGGTTACAGCACAGGCAGCACAAGCAGTACCGTCTTCCTGCCAGGAAGTTCGATAATCGATGCAACGATTGATACAGACTTCGACCAGTCCTATGCGGGCGTCTATGCGACTGCATCTCGGGGCTCTTTCTTTGCAGACCTGCAATTGCGTTTCGAGAACCTCGACTACGAAACGACGGTTACAGACAATCCTGCGGTGGCCAATGGTGCTCTTGATACGGTCGATGCTTTCTCGACGCGCGGAACCACCTTGTCCGGCGCTGTCGGGTATTCGTGGCAAATTCCGTCGGTTGAGGGATTGGCGTTCGTCGGAACCGCCGGCTTCTCGTACACGAGCTTTGAATCTGACTCGCTCACAATCAGCGGTACAGACTCATCCGGGGCAAGTTTCACCGATACGCTTCAACTGGATGACTCGACCGTCGAATTGGGCTTTGTTTCGGCAACCCTGTCGCGGTCACAGATCCTCCCGAATGAAATCAGCGCACTCAACTATTTCGGTACAGTGACCTACTATAATGATTTCGCGGATGCTCCGACGGCTTCTCTGGTGCCCGATGGGTCTTCGACCACCGACGTCATCGAGTTGTCGAACCTCGGGTCATATGGGGAAGTGAGTGTTGGCGTGAACTACATCCAGCTGTTGGATGCCGGGCGAGACAGTGCACCGCGACAGTTCTCGGCTGCGGCGCGGTTGGATTATCGCTCGGGTGCGAATGTTGATAGCTATGGCTTGACCGGGCAGGTGCGTTGGCAGTGGTAATCCACGGCGCCAAAGATTAGAAAAAGGGGCCGAGGAGGCCCCTTTTTTATTTGGCAGACTGGCGATAGGCGCGGTTGAGCTTTGCCATACCGCCAAGCCAGCGGTCGTAGTTCTCTGTCTTGTTGCGCATGTAGCCCAACACTTGAGCATGAGGCAGGACGAGAAAGGTTTCCTCTCGCAGTGCGGCAATGCAATCGGCAGCTGCCTGCGCCGCCGGAATGATCCCGTCGAGCCCGGCAGAGCCTGCGCCACCAGCAGTCATGGCGGATTCGACCGCTTGTGGGCAAAGTACCGACACTTTGATCCCGTCATCCTTGTGCGTGAACGCCAACCACTCTGAGAGCGCGACCGAGGCGTGTTTGGACACCGCGTAAGGTGCGGCATCGACCTGGTTCAGAACGCCGGCGGCGGATGCGGTGTTCAGCAAATAGCCGCCGCCACGCGCGATCATTCTGGGTATCATGTGCCGCGCGGCGATCACCTGGCTCAGTACATTGACGTTCCAGACGCGCAGCCAGTCGTCGTCCGGGCGCTCTGGCCCTCCATCCATAAAGATACCGGCGTTGGAGACAAAAAGGTCGATCGGTCCTAGCGCGGTTTCGACGTCTTCGATCATCCGGGCAGTTGCTTTATCGTCGCTCACATCCAGCGAATACGCGGTTCCGCCGACACCTGCGGCGGTTGCGGCAGCACCTTTGGAATCGATATCGACGCACGCGATTGCAGAGGCGCCCTCGGCGGCGATCGCGTGGCAGAGTGCCTTGCCAATGCCGCTCGCCGCGCCGGTGACCACCGCGATTTTGCCTCGAAGTTCCATGGTGCGCTCTCCTGCATTCCAGCCGCCGCCAAGATGCCCGGGTCGCGCGCAGGTGGCAATGTCAGCCGATGGGACCGCGCAGGCCGCCGGTTTGGGCGCGATCAAGCAACAGGTGATCAAGGATCACACACGCCATCATTGCTTCGCCTACCGGGACCGCGCGGATGCCAACACAGGGGTCGTGCCGTCCCTTGGTGATAATTTCGGTGGGCTCACCCGCCTTTGTGATGGTCTGGCGTGTCTGCAGGATCGAAGATGTCGGTTTCACGGCAAAGCGCACAACGATGTCCTGACCTGTCGAAATCCCGCCCAAGATGCCACCGGCATGGTTTGACGAATACTCAGGCCCGTTGGGACCCATCGAGATTTCATCGGCGTTTAACTCGCCAGTGAGCATCGCAGCTGACATGCCTTCGCCTATCTCGACGCCCTTGACTGCATTGATGCTCATCATTGCCGCGGCCAGATCTGTATCAAGCTTGCCGTAGATCGGCGCGCCGAGGCCGGCGGGAACGCCGCGCGCAACAACTTCGATGATCGCGCCAACGGAACTGCCGGATTTGCGCAACCCGTCGAGGTATCCAGCCCAGTCCTCTGCGGCTTGTGCGTCCGGGGTCCAGAATGGATTTTGGTCGATCTGATCCCAGTCAAAGCGGTCTCTGACGATCTCGTGCGCGCCCATTCGGGTCATGTAACCCTTGATCTCGACCCCCGGGATCAAATGCTCAAGTGCAGCGCGTGCAACACCACTTGCGGCAACCCGCGCTGCAGTTTCGCGCGCCGAAGAACGCCCGCCGCCGCGGTAGTCGCGGATTCCGTATTTCTGCCAATAGGTGATATCGGCATGGCCGGGGCGAAACTTCTCAACAATGTCGCCGTAATCCTTGGATCGCTGGTCGGTGTTCTCGATCATCAGCTGGATCGGGGTGCCGGTGGTCTGTCCCTCGAATACGCCCGACAGGATGCGCACCGCATCGGGCTCGCGCCGCTGGGTGGTGTACTTGTTCTGCCCCGGTTTGCGCTTGTCCAGCCAGTGCTGCAGCATCGCCTCGTCGACGGTGACACCCGGCGGGCAGCCGTCCACTGTCGCACCCAGGGCGGGCCCGTGGCTTTCGCCCCATGTGGTCACGCGAAAAAGGTGGCCGAAGGTGTTGAACGACATGGAAAGGCTCCGCAATTTCCCTGCCTGCCGGGATACGCAAGCGCGTGCCGATTGCCAAGCCTTGCCGACCATCCGCTGTCGGCCTATACCCAGAGGTACCTCGGGGTGCTGGCGACAGCTGAGATGCCATGTGGCGAACCCGTTGAACCTGAACCGGTTAACACCGGCGGAGGGAAGGTTTGGTTCACCCACACCCATATCCCGCCGCCTTCATGTCTTTTGGAGGACGCGATGAAATACATAACTGCTGCCGCGGCCAGTCTGGTTGCAACGACAGCGCTGGCAGACACACCCGTTTTGACGGTCTACGCCGGCGATTACTTTACCTCGGAATGGGGCCCTGGCCCGATTATCGAGGCGGAGTTCGAGAAGTTCTGCGCTTGCGATCTGGAATGGTCGACTGGCGACCTTCTGCCGCGGCTTCTGCTGGAAGGCGAGCGGACCAAGGCCGACGTGGTGATCGGTCTGACGTCGGACGTGACGGCCAAGGCGCGCGAAACCGGCTTGTTTGCGGCGCACGGTCAGGACAATGGCGCGCTGACGCTGCCCATCGATTGGAGCGATGACACGTTCCTGCCGTTCAACTACGGCCACACGGCGTTCATCTACAACACCGAGACGACCACCGCTGCGCCCGACAGCTTTGATGCGCTGCTCGAGATGCCTGACGACGTGAAAATCGTCATTCAGGATCCGCGCACTTCGATTTCCGGGCTGGCCTTGGTTCTTTGGGTCCAATCCGTGTACGGCGATCAGGCCGAGGCGGCCTGGGCCAAGCTTGCGCCCAAGATCCTGACAGTGACCAAGGATTGGTCGGCATCTTACGGGCTCTTCACCGATGGTGAGGCCGACATGGTGCTCAGCTACACCACGTCGCCCGCCTACCACATGTTTGCCGAAGAGGATTTCACCAAGAAGGCGGCGATCTTTCCCGAGGGTCACTACTTCATGGTCGAAACTGTGGGCAAGATTGCAGGCACCGATCAGCCGGAACTGGCGGATCAGTTCATGGCTTACATCCTCACCCGCGAGTTTCAGGAGATGATCCCGACGGCAAACTGGTCGCTGCCCGCAGCATTGCCGCAGTCCGACTGGCCCGAAGGGTGGTCCGAGCTGCCCTTGCCGGAAAACGTGCTGTTCTATTCCGAAGCTGAGGCAGAGGCGCTGCGTCCAGAGGCCATCGAGACATGGCGCCGGGCGCTCAGCCAGTAAACGCACGACCGGGCATCGCGGCGGCGACATGTGTTGCCGCCGTGGTGCTGGTTGCCATGGCCGCCGTGATTTGGCGCGCCGAAGCGGTGACTGGTTTCGGTGCTGCCGAATGGCAAGCAGTGCGGTTCACGCTGGCTCAGGCTTTGGTGTCCGCGCTGTTGTCTGTGGCCCTTGCTATCCCCGTGGCCCGC
Organism: Pseudomonadota bacterium; assembly: GCA_038532285.1. Classification (GTDB taxonomy): domain Bacteria; phylum Pseudomonadota; class Alphaproteobacteria; order Rhodobacterales; family Rhodobacteraceae; genus Tateyamaria. The sequence goes on from JBCBAV010000168.1 coordinate 5,927, forward strand.
GCGCTGGCGCGGCGCAGAGTCCCGGGTCGGGCGATATTGGTGACGCTCCTTGGTGCGCCGTTCATCCTGCCGGTGATTGTGGCGGTCATGGGCTTGCTCAGCATCTTTGGCCGGAACGGTTGGCTGAACGGGCTGTTGGAAATGGTCGGTCTGTCCACTGTATCGATCTACGGCGCGCATGGTGTTGTTCTGGCGCATGTCTTTTTTAACATGCCGCTGGCGACCCGCCTGATCCTGCAAGCCTGGCAGGCGATCCCGGCGGAGCAGTTCCGGCTGGC
>JBCBAV010000169.1:0-6094 GCA_038532285.1 Pseudomonadota bacterium
TACATGCTGCCGGATCGGGCGGAATTTGAACCCTGTTTTCCGATCCTGCGCGGGGCCTTTGGCGACGACCCGCCCGCAGCGACGATGATCGAATGCGGGCTGATCGACCCGACATTCCGGATCGAGATTGAGGTGACGGCGTATAAGCCGCGTTGAGGCAGGCGCTTTTGCGGTTGCCCCGGTTTGCGGATCGGGGGCGTGTGATGGTCGCTGTCCTGCGCGATCAAGGCCTGCCTGTTGCGTGACATGGGGACGGGGGCCGGGGTGCGGTGGGTTTCATGCATCCAGACATGCGGTTTGTCGTTGGGCGTCTGGACAAGCGCCAGGTTCACGCGGGCCCGCATTTTCAATCAAATCCAGAGGTTTGGACGCATCCCGGTGCAGGTTCGCGGCGGGCGATCCCGTGTGCTGCGGGACCGGCGCGCGGGGGTGCCCCATGCCGGTTCTGCGCTTTCACCGTTGCCGACAGGGGGCGCGCGGCGGTGACGATCGCGCGGGTAAATCGCGCTGGTGGTCTGGGTCGGCGTGGCGGTGTCGTTGCAGCGATGCGCGGGCGCGTTTTTTCGACGAAAAAACACCCGCGGGCTGTGACGTTTTTTCGTCAAAAAAACGTGTGGCGGTCACAGCGGCGCGTAGCCGTCGGGCAATTCAGCGCGGAGTGTCTCGAGGCTCAGTTCCGGCCACAGCGTCTTGCCCGAGGTAAATCCCGCGTCCCGCAGCGCCGCGGACAAAGCGGCCATGTCCGGCTCGCCAAGGAACATCCGTTTGCGGCGCACGCCGTGCGGTTGGTACTGGCGCAGCAATGCGTTGATCACCGTGGGGGGGCGGCCGGTAAAGCTGGTCAGGTGCCGCGCGATCAGAGTGCTGGCCGAAGACCGGCGGCGGCAGATCATCGCCACGCGCTGATCCGCCCGGCTGCAAAACGCCAGCAGGTGCAGCGCGGAGCCGTCGCAGGCGATAACCTCGCGCGCGGCCTTGTAGCGCGCAATTTGTGTCGCGATATCATGATGTTCGGGGTGAAAGGTGATGTAACCTTCGTCCCTCAGATGTGTTTCGATCCGCGCCTCGCCCAACAGCCGGCCCGCGCTGGGCGGCAGCGCGCTGCGCGAGATATAAAGCCGTTCGGGCCCGTCCGGTGCAATGTCGCGGCCAAAGTTGGCGGCGACGTGGGCGCGGAACGCGGGCGTGCCCGCGGCGATGGCGCCAAGGCCAAAGCCCTGGCCCGGGACAACCAGTTCATCCACCACGGTCGCATCCTTGATGACGCTCAGGGGGGCGTCGATCCCCATCGCGGCCACCAGTTCGGTGTGAAAGCCCGAGATCTTGCGCCCTTCCATCGGGCGGCGCAACACCATGGCGACGCCGTCATAGGGGCCGCGGTCCGCGGCCCACAAGCGGGAGAGCGACTCGGCCATGAAATGCGCGAAGTTGCGATAGAATACGCCGCCCCAGAGATAGCGCCCTTCGAGCCGTGCCAGCGGGCCGGGCGGGGTGGCAAAGGGCAGGGTGAGGCGGCGCAGTTTCCGGTAGTGCGCGGCCATGGGCACGTCCGCGCCGTCCGCCGTCTGCACGCCGCAGGGGGCAGCGAGGATCGCGCTGTCTTTTGGTGCGACGATGGCGTTGTGCAGCACCTCGACCTTTTCGGACCAGCCACCGGCGGGGTCTGGCGGGCCAAGATCGGCCACTTCGGGCACTTTCACGGGGCGCGCGCAGGTCCAGACCGTGCGGGTCGACACCGCGTTCACGCGGCGAAAGCCCGCGCGGCGCAGCGCATCCTTGCACTGGCGCATGCCGTCGATGCCGTAGGCGTCGGGGTGGAATTCGATGATCACCGCCCGGATCGTGGACAGGTCCGCGTGGGCGAGGAAATCCAGTTCGCCGCCTTCGATGTCCATCACGATGATGTCGGGCGCAAAATCTGCCATCACGTCCGACAGCCGGGCGGTGGGGACGTCGACCGGTGTGCTGTGCCGGTTGTCCTTGTCGATCAGCGAGGAGCCGAGAAACGAGTTGCGCACATGAAAGGTCATGTGCGCTGGCGGGTTGGGGCCCGCGAGCAGCACCTGCTGACGCAGGTCGATCACATCCTGCAGCCCGTTTTCGGCGTGCAGCGCGCGGATATGCGGGATGAGGTTGGGGTTGGCCTCAAAGGACAGCACGGCGGCGGGTCGCGCATTGCGGGCGATCACCGCGCCGACGATCCCGAGCCCCGCGCCCAGTTCCAGCACCCGTTCGCCGGGGCGGATCACAGTCAGCGCGCCGTTCAGCTCGGCGCCTTCGTAGCGGCCCGCATTGATGCGCGCGATGCGGCGGTCGTTCAGGAACGGCGACGCGGGCACGCGCACCCCTTTGCAGGTGGCGGCGATGGCGGGGTGTGTTGCGGGTTCGGCCATGTCTGCTCTGGCTTTTGTTTGGACTACCCTACCGGTGCGGGCGGCATCGCGCCAACCCTATTTGCCTGCGGCACTGGCGCTCTGGACGCAGGTGCCAAAGCGCTGCATACAGGAGGCCGAGGCGATAGGAGAGGCAGATGGGTCTTCTGACGACGATGTTGCGGGCGGTGACCTGGTGGAACGGCCAGACGCTGAACACGCAGCTGTTCACCTGGCGCACGGGCGTGCGCGTGGGCGAAGACGGGCAGGGCAACGTGTTCTACCGCAATGCCGATGACAGCCGCCGCTGGGTCATCTTCAACGGAGAGGCCGAGGCCAGCCGGGTGGACCCCGAGTGGCACGGCTGGTTGCACCGCACATGGGATGAGCCGCCCACCGACAAGCCGCTGGCGCACAAGGACTGGGAAAAGCCGCATCTGCCGAACCTGACGGGCACGGCCGCGGCCTATGCGCCTGCAGGATCGCTGCGCCGTCCCGAGCCCGCCGAGCGCACCGATTACGAAGCGTGGTCGCCGGAATAATGGCCGAGAACACGACCGAAGTTCTGGTGGGCGGCGCCGTGCTGGCCGCGGCCATTGCCTTTGGCGTCTATGGCGCGCAGGTGGCGGGCCTGGGCGACGGGGGCGGCGCGGGCTATGACCTGAGCGCCAGTTTCCGCAGTGTCGAGGGCGTGAACGTGGGCACCGATGTGCGCCTTGCAGGCGTCAAGGTGGGCACCGTGACCGGGCTGGACCTGAACCCCGAGACCTACCGCGCCGACACCACCATGACCATCTCGGGCGGCACGCAGGTGCCCGATGACAGCGCCGTGGTGATCAGTTCCGAGGGGCTGCTGGGTGGGAATTTCGTCGAAATCGTTCCCGGCGGATCGCCCTTTTACCTCGAGGCCGGGGACGAGATTGTCGACACCCAGGGGTCGGTGAGCCTGATTTCGCTGCTGTTGAAATTCGTCTCGGGCGGGGACGAGGGATGAGGTTGGCGCTGGTCCTTGCGCTGGTGGCGGGGGCGGCGGGCGCCCAGGTCGAGACCGAGAGCGCGGGCGGCGCGATCCTGCGCGGGCTCGACAAGTTTTCCGGCGAGGTGGTCGACATCGAGCTGCCCGCGGGCCGCACGGTGCAGTTCGAACGGTTGCAGATCACGCTGACCGAGTGCCGCTATCCGGCGGGCAACCCGGCGGGCGATGCCTATGCGGGCCTGCAAATCTCGGAAGTGGGGCGCGAGGGCGTGCTGTTTTCGGGATGGATGCTGGCGTCGGCGCCTGCGCTGAACCCGATGGAGCATGCGCGCTATGACGTCTGGGTCATGCGCTGCACCACGTCCTGAAGCGTCGGGGGTTTGGGGCTGAATGCCGCTGTGATTTCAAGCGCTTCGTTCAGGCGGGCGCGGTATCTGGCGCGGCTGATCTCGACCGCGCCGAGGCTGGCGAGATGCGGGGTGATGAATTGCGTGTCAAACAGCACAAAGCCGCCCGTGCGCAGATGATCCACCGCCACGGCGAGCGCCATTTTCGACGCATTGGTCGCGCGTGAAAACATGCTTTCCCCGAAAAACGCAGCCCCCAGCGTGACGCCGTAGACCCCGCCCACAAGGGTATCATCGTCCCAGATTTCAACCGAATGGGCCCGCCCGCGCAGGTGCAGGGCAAGGTAGAGGCGGCGAATTTCGTCGTTGATCCAGGTGTCGGCCCGGTCGGCACAGCCGTCGAGCACGCCCGCAAAGTCGCTGTCGATGCGCACGTGCCAGGTGCTGCGCCGCATCGCGCGTGCAAGCGAGCGGGACATGTGAAACCCGTCCAGCGGCAACACCCCGCGCCGGGTCGGGTCGACCCAGAAAACCTCGGGATCATCGCGCGCCTCGGCCATCGGGAAAATCCCGGTCGCATAGCCGCGCAACAGCAGGTCTGGGGTCAGGTCGGTCACGGAACCAGTGGTAGAGGGTTGGCGGGGCGATGGGAATGGGGGCGGGTGGTTTGCGGTGCGGGTTGGGGGGGGTGAAGCTGTGATCGGTATCAATGGCGGTTAAGCGCAGGAAGTGGGTTTTGCTAAGTTTCGCGAGATGTCGGCTTGGAGCCCATCTTGACAGATGCTGCGTAGAAAACGAATGTCCGCAAAACACGTTTTGAACCAGGGGGGTGCATGGCGATTAAACGAATTAATGCAGAAGATGGAGCGGGTGTCTTTGGCGCTTACGTCCAGGCGCTTGAAGTCCAAGATACCACTAGACGGGTCTATGTGAGCGGTCAGGCCCCGGTTCGTCCTGATGGCACACTTCCTGATACATTTAGAGGACAGGCCGAAGCCGTTTGGAACAATATTCTTTCCCAACTACGTGCTGCCGATATGGACGCGGAGAACATCGTTAAGGCCACCACCTTCCTTGCCGACCGAAAGTATCGCGATGAAAACCGTGATGTGAGGATGGAGATGTTAGATGGGCATACCTTTGCATTGACCGTTGTCTTGGCCGGGATGTTTGAAGATGGTTGGCTATTAGAAATTGATGCCATTGCAGAGAAGTAAATGAACCCATCTTAAAAAGCAGTCATTTGAGCATTTGCAGCGAAAAAGCGCTTTGTACCGCTTAGCAGCCATCTACAACCCAAAACAGCGCTGCGCTGCGGTAAACGGCAGAAGTGAGCCCAAAGTGTAAAATGCTGCGCTTTGAATGAATGTCAGCTATTGATCCATTTCGCAGCGCCCTAGTGGTTCTTTGACCGCCAAATCTGACTGGATGGCGCGTTGAGCTTCGTCGGCCGATATGAACCCTGCTCTTTGCATCTCATTCAGTACAAAATTTCTTCGTTCAACAGCTCGTTCATATGACTGGACAGGGTGGAATAACGCTGGTGATTTAGGCAACGCGGCCAAATAGGCCGCTTGCTCAAGATTCAAATCACGGACAGCTATTCCAAAGTATGTTGCGGCAGCGTCAAAAACGCCAAAGCATGTTTGTCCGAGAAAGACTTGGTTCACGAACCAGTCCAATACCTCTTTATGTGAAAGCTCCTCGCCAATGACACGCGCAAAAGCAATGCGCTGAAGCCGTCCCGCGCCCGGAAGAAGGTACCAACTCCCGACTTGTTGTGTGATGGTCGATCTGCCGACCGACCTCTCATAAAAAAAGCGATCCTCAGCTGCTACAAATGCTTGCGTTGCGACAGGGGGTGTTGTGTGCCAGTTGGCAGAGGCTTCTCGGTATAGCTGGCGAATTTGCTCTGGGCTAGGAAGCTTTGGCTCCGTGTCCTGCGCCGTGACACTGCCCATCGAAACTACAAAGAACACTATGGCCGTGATTGCCTTGGAAGCTAGACGCATAAAGTTGCCATTCAAAAAGGACTATTCGCATCGCTGCTTCTACCAGCAGGCCAAAACCGCGACAACATATGAGCCAGATTATCTTCCAAAATGCAAAGCCGCCATTGGCGCAGCAGCAGCGAAAGTCAGCAAAGTCCGCCAAACGGCCGTCGACAAAAGAACCTTTCCGCCCATTTCACCCAACGCCCACACCATACTTCCAAACCAAGAGGCCCCGGATCAGGTCCTGGGCGGGGTCAGTCGGTGCCCTGCGCCGCCAGCCATTTTTCCAGCCAGTGGATGTTGTACGACCCCGTATGGATGTCGTCCTCGGCCAGAAGCTGGTGGAACAGCGGCACGGTGGTGTCGATGCCGTCGATGATCAGCTCTCCGAGGGCGCGGTTGAGG
>JBCBAV010000170.1:0-6093 GCA_038532285.1 Pseudomonadota bacterium
GTTCGCCTTGTTCCAGCGCATCCAGCACGACGCGCGCGCGCGCGATGACGGCGGGCGGCAGGCCCGCCAGTTGCGCGACTTGCACGCCATAGCTGCGGTCGGCGGCGCCATCGCGGACCTCGTGCAGGAACACGACCTCGCCCTGCCATTCCTTGACCGCGACGGTGGCGTTTTCGACGCCCGCCAGCTTGCCCGCCAGCGCGGTCATCTCGTGATAATGCGTGGCAAACAGCGCGCGGGATGTGTTGACGTCGTGCAGATGTTCCAGCGTGGCCCATGCGATGGACAGGCCGTCATAGGTCGCGGTGCCGCGGCCGATCTCGTCCAGGATCACCAGCGCGCGGTCGTCCGCCTGGTTCAGGATCGCGGCGGTTTCGACCATTTCAACCATGAAGGTCGACCGCCCGCGCGCCAGATCGTCAGAAGCGCCCACGCGGCTGAACACCTGGCTGACCAGACCCAGATGGGCGGCGCGCGCGGGCACATAGCTGCCCATTTGCGCGAGGATCGCGATCAGCGCGTTTTGGCGCAGAAAGGTCGACTTACCGGCCATGTTCGGGCCGGTCAGCAGCTTGATGGCGGCGGTGTCCTCGGCGCTCAGGTCGCAATCGTTGGCGATGAACGGCGTGCCGGATTGTTTCAGCGCCGCTTCGACCACCGGGTGTCGCCCGCCGTCGATCTTGAACGCGCGCGAGGTGTCGAGGGTGGGTTTGCACCAATCCTCGGTCACGGCGAGGTGGGCGAGCGCGGTGCTCACATCCAGTTCTGACAGCGCGCGGGTGGTTTGCGCGATCTCGGCCGCAGCGTTCAGGATCAGGGTGCGAAGGCTTTCGAAAAGCCGCTTTTCGATTTCGAGCGCTTGGGACCCGGCGTTCAGGATTTTTGTCTCTAACTCAGACAATTCCACGGTTGTGAACCGTACTTGGTTCGCCGTGGTCTGGCGATGGATGAACGTTTCGGACAGCGGTTCCGACATCATCTTGGTCGCGTGGGTCGAGGTTACTTCGATGAAGTAGCCCAGCACGTTGTTGTGCTTGACCTTCAGCGACGCGACGCCGGTTTGATCGGCATAGGATTGTTGCAGGCTGGCGATCACGCCGCGCCCTTCATCTCGCAGCGTGCGCGCCTCGTCTAGCTCGGCGTCACACCCCGGCGCGATGAACCCGCCGTCACGGGCGAGCAGGGCGGGTTCGGCGACAAGCTGAAAATCCAGCGTGTCGATCAGATCGTCGTGCCCGGCGAGATCGGCAACCGCGTTGCGGATCAGATCGGGCAGATCGCCGGTGAGCGTTTCATGCAACGCCTGCGCCTGGGTCAGGCCTGCGCGCACCGCGGCCAGATCGCGTGGCCCGCCCCGGTCCAGCGCGAGGCGCGACAGGGCGCGGTCCATATCCGGTACGGGTTTCAGCGCGCTGCGGACCGCGGTCCGCGTGTCGGTGTTGGAGAAGGCGAACTCGACAGCGTCAAGTCGGGCCAAAACCGTCTCTAAATCGCGGGACGGGGACGAAATCCGCCGTTCCAGCAGTCGCGCGCCAGCAGCGGTTACGGTCTGGTCAATCACGCTGAGCAGTGATCCGGCACGCCCACCAGACAGCGCCTGCGTCAGTTCCAGATTGCGGCGCGTTGCGGCGTCGATCTGTACGGTGCGGGTGACGTTTTCCTGCACCGGCGGGCGCAGCAGGGGCAATTTGCCCTTTTGCGTGATCTCAAGATAGCTGACGAGCGCGCCCATCGCGCCCACCTCGGCCCGGGAAAAGCTGCCAAAGGCGTCGAGCGAGTTCGTCTTGAACAAGGCGGCCACCCGATCTTCGCCCGCTGCACTGTCAAAGGACGCGCGGCCCAAAGGCGTCAGCGCGATCCCGAAATCGTCGGCAATCGGGCGCATCTCGCCCTCGGCACTGTCGGCGACGATCAGTTCGGATGGGGCGAGGCGCGCGAGTTCAGGCCCTAATAAGGCCAAATCGACCGCCATCACCGAAAACGCACCGGTGGAAATATCGACCCAAGCAAGGCCCCCGGTGCCGCGCACCTGCGCAAAAGCAGCGAGGAAATTGTGCCGTCGCGCTTCGAGTAGGGAATCTTCGGTCAGGGTGCCGGGCGTGACCAGCCGCACAACGTCGCGTTTCACCACCGCCTTGTAGCCACGCTTTTTCGCCTCTGCCGGGCTTTCCAGCTGTTCGCAAACGGCAACGCGAAACCCCTTGCGGATCAGGGTCAGCAGGTACCCCTCGGCTGCGTGCACCGGCACGCCGCACATCGGGATATCTTCGCCGCCATGCTTGCCGCGTTTGGTCAGGGCGATGTCCAGCGCCTGCGCCGCGGCGACCGCATCGTCAAAGAACATCTCGTAGAAATCGCCCATCCGATACAACAAGAGCGCGTCGCCGTGCGCCTCTTTGATCTCGAGATATTGCGCCATCATTGGCGTGACGGTCATGGCTGCCCCCCGGTTTCGGCGCAGACTACAAAGCGGCGCACCCGAGTGAAAGCCAATTGAGGGCGTCCCGGTGCTGGTCTACAACGTCGCGACGGAGGAGACCCAAAGATGAGCAAGACCAAAGTCACGCCCGAAGACGCGCTGGCCTTTCACCTGGAACCGACACCCGGCAAGTTCGAGGTGCAGGCGACCGTGCCGATGACGACGCAGCGGGATCTGAGCCTTGCCTATTCGCCCGGGGTGGCGGTGCCGTGCGAGGCGATCGCGGAGAACCCCGAGACGGCGTATGACTATACCAACAAGGGCAATCTGGTTGCCGTGATCTCGAACGGGACGGCGGTGCTGGGGCTGGGGAACCTTGGCGCGCTGGGCTCAAAGCCGGTGATGGAGGGCAAGGCGGTGCTGTTCAAACGCTTTGCCGATGTGAACAGCATCGACATCGAGCTGGATACCGAGGATCCGGATGCGTTCTGCAACGCGGTCAAGCTGATGGGCCCGACCTTTGGCGGTATCAACCTCGAAGACATCAAGGCGCCGGAATGTTTCATCATCGAGCAGCGCCTGAAAGAGGAAATGGACATTCCCGTCTTTCATGACGACCAGCACGGGACGGCGGTGATCTGTGCCGCGGGGCTGATCAATGCGCTGCACATTTCCGGCAAGAAGATCGAAGATGTGAAGATCGTGCTGAACGGTGCAGGCGCTGCCGGGATTGCCTGCATCGAGTTGCTGAAATCCATGGGCGCGCGGCATCAGAACTGTGTGATCTGCGACACCAAAGGGGTGATTTACCAAGGCCGCACCGAGGGCATGAACCAGTGGAAATCGGCCCACGCGATCAAGACCGAGCTGCGCACGCTGGAAGAGGCGATGAAGGACGCCGACGTGTTCCTGGGCGTCAGCGTCAAGGGGGCGGTGACGCCTGCGATGGTCGAGAGCATGGCGGACAACCCGGTGATCTTTGCCATGGCGAACCCCGACCCCGAGATCACGCCCGAAGAGGCGCACGAGGTGCGGATGGACGCCATCGTTGCCACCGGGCGCAGCGATTATCCGAACCAGGTCAACAACGTGCTAGGGTTCCCGTACCTGTTTCGCGGGGCGCTGGATATCCATGCCCGCGCCATCAATGACGAGATGAAGATCGCCTGCGCCCATGCGCTGGCCCAGCTTGCGCGCGAGGATGTGCCCGACGAGGTCGCGATGGCCTATGGCAAGTCACTGACCTTTGGGCGGGATTACATCATTCCCACGCCGTTTGATCCGCGCCTGATCCACCGGATCCCGCCCGCCGTGGCCAAGGCCGGGATCGACACCGGTGCTGCGCGGCGGCCGATCATCGACATGGACGGTTATGAGTTGAGCCTGAAATCGCGGATGGATCCGACGGCCAGCATCCTGACAGGCATCAACGCCCGTGCCCGCGCGGCACAGGCGCGGATGATCTTTGCCGAGGGCGACGATGAAAAGGTGCTGCGCGCGGCCGTGATGTACCAGCGGTCGGGTTTTGGCAAAGCACTCGTGGTGGGCCGGGCTGAAGACATCAAGGCGCGTCTGGAAACGGCGGGCATGGGCGACGCGGTCCGCGAACTGGACGTGGTCAACGCGGCAAACACAACGCATCTCGAGCAGTACAAGGACTATCTCTACAGCCGATTGCAGCGGCGCGGATTCGACCGGCAGGACATTCATCGCCTCGCGGCACGGGATCGTCATGTCTTTGCGTCGCTTATGCTTGCGCATGGGCATGGCGATGGGCTGGTCACGGGGGTGACGCGCAAGTCGGCGCATGTGCTGGACCGTTTGAACCACGTGTTTGACGCGGATGCCGACAGCAAGGCGGCGGGCATCACTGCCGTGATCCACAAGGGCCGGATCGTGTTGATCGGCGACACGCTGGTGCATGAATGGCCGAGCGAAGAAGATCTTGCCGACATTGCCGAACAGGGTGTGCACGTGGCCCGCAATCTTGGGCTGGAGCCGCGGGTGGCATTTTTGAGCTTTTCCACATTTGGGTATCCCGTTTCGGAACGTGCCGAAAAGATGCACCAAGCGCCGAGAGTGCTGGACGCGCGCGGCGTGGATTTCGAATACGAGGGCGAAATGACGGTGGATGTGGCGCTGAACACCGCGGCGCAGGCGGCCTATCCGTTTCAGCGGTTGACGGGTCCGGCGAACATCCTTGTGGTTCCGGCGCGGCATTCGGCCAGCATTTCGGTCAAGCTGATGCAGGAAATGGGGGGTGCGACGGTGATCGGGCCGATCCTGTCGGGTGTGGGGTCGTCGATCCAGATCTGTTCATCGGTGTCCACGGCCAATGACATCCTGAACATGGCCGTCATGGCGGCCTGCAAGGTCGGGAAATGAGCGTCTATAACCTTGGTTCGATCAACATCGACAATTTCTATGCCGTGCCGCACATCCCCGGCCCCGGTGAGACGCTGGCCGCGACCGGGTTCAACCGCGGTCTGGGTGGCAAGGGGGCCAACATGTCGGTCGCCTTGGCCCGCGGCGCGGCGCGGGCGATCCATATAGGCACGGTTGGCGCGGATGGTGCGTGGTGTGTCGAACGGCTGATGGAATACGGCGTCGATACGCGCCACATTGCGACGCTACCCGAGGCGCAGACCGGGCATGCCAACATCGCAGTGGCGGCGGATGGCGAAAACCAGATCGTCATCTTTCCCGGCACCAACGCCATGATCACCGACGCGATGATCGGCGCGGCGCTGTCCGAGGCGTCGCCGGGTGACACACTGGTGATGCAGAACGAAACCTGCGGGCAGGTCACTGCCGCGCGCATGGCGCGGGATCTGGGGCTGCGCGTGGTCTATGCGGCTGCGCCGTTCGAGGCGAAAACAGTCTCTGACATTCGGGAATTTGCCGACTTTCTGGTGCTGAACGAGGTTGAGGCGCAGCAGTTGCGCGACGCGCTGGGCGTTTCGTTGACAGACCTGGGCATTGACCATGTCGTCGTTACCATGGGCGGTGAGGGCAGTCTTTGGCTGGATGTTGCGGCAGGGTCAGAGCTGCGCGTTCCGGCGGTGCAGGTGACGCCCGTGGACACCACCGGTGCAGGCGATACTTTTACCGGGTTTCTCGTTGCCGGGCTGGATCGCGGGATGCCAATGGAACAGGCACTGACGCTGGCCACCCGCGCCGGGGCCATCATGGTGACGCGACACGGGACGGCAGACGTCATCCCCGATCTCAAAGACATCGAGGACCGTTTCGGCCCGGTCGCCTAGCTGCCCACGAAAGGTGCCGTGTCACCCCACAACTGGCGCACGCGGTCATCGCGCCCGCAGGCGTCGCGGTAGGCCTTGTATGCTTTGGCCTTTGATCGGGGACCAAAGCGGGTGAAGATCACCTGCGATTGCTTGTAATAGTCCTGGTGATATTCACCGGCCGGATAAAATTCGGTTGCTGGCTGTATTGGGGTGACGATGGGTTGGCCCAACTCTGCCTGTGCGTCGGCCTTGGCCTGCTGTGCCGCGGCCATCTGCCCCGGACCTGCAAAAATTGCGGTGGCGTAAGTCGCGCCCCGATCGCAGAACTGCCCGCCCGCGTCTGTCGGATCGACGGACCGGAAAAACAGCGACAGAAGCGTCTCCACCGACACCTCAGCCGGGCTGTAGATGATTTGAACCGCCTCG
>JBCBAV010000171.1:0-6008 GCA_038532285.1 Pseudomonadota bacterium
CGTGCACACCATATTTTGCGGGGCACGTGATGGGTATTACCAGAATTATGGCATGGGCGGCGCTGGGCTGCGGCGTGTTTGCCGGAGCGGTCGGGGCGCAAACAGGTCAGGTTCCAGCGGAATTTCCGCCTGCCTCCTACACCGCCGCGCAATATGTTGACAGCACCGGATGCGTGTTCATCCGCGCGGGCATCGACGGCAATGTCACATGGGTGCCGCGGGTGAATCGCCAGCGCCGCCAGATCTGCGGCCAGACACCGTCCCTAACCGCAACGGCGCAGGCGCAGCCCGCGCCAGCCACGGCGGCACCGCAGGTCGAGCAGATCACCGTGGCCCCACCCGAGCCCACACCTGCCCCGGCACCGCGGCCCGCGCGCACGCAGCCCACCGTTGTGGCGACCCCCGCGCCGGCACCAGCACCCACAGCGCGCACGGCCCCACGACCGGCGCAACAAACACAAGCGGCGCGTCCCGCACCGGCGCGTGTTGCACCGGCCCCGGCGCCCGCGCCGCAGACAACCGCCCGTGCAGAACCGGCCTGTCCCGGCATTGCACCGGTCAGTGGGCGTTACATCAACCCGGTCACCCGCCGACCCGTGCGTTGCGGCCCGCAGCCAATGGCAGGTCACGGCGGCATTGCGGACGGCGTGGAGATCAGCCAGAACACACGCGTGCTGCCGCGCCATGTTTATGAAAAGCGCTTGCAGGAACAGGGGGCTGCGCAAATCCCTCCGGGCTACCGCGCGGTCTGGAACGACGACCGTCTGAACCCGCGCCGCGCCGAACAAAGCCTCGGCGGGATCGCGCAAAGCCGCCTGTTCTGGACAAATACGGTCCCGCGCCGCCTGATCGATCACAGCAGCGGGCGTGATGTCACCTCCGAGATCGCGCTGGTCTATCCCTATACCGATGCCGAGACGCAGCAGCGCGAACTGGGCACCGTGACGCTGATGGTGCGTGACGGGCAACTGATCAAACGCATCAAGCGCAACCGCGCGCGCAGCCGCGCGGCGGATGCGCCGGACACCACCAAGGTGACCCGCGCCGCGCCCAAGCCCAAAGCCGCCAAGGGTCGGTACGTGCAGGTTGGCACTTTCGGCGTGGACGCGAATGCCCGCAGCACCGCGCAGCGCCTGGCCCGAGCAGGACTGCCCGCGCGCATCGGCACGCTCAAGCGCGGCAGCAAAAGCTATCGCGTTGTGCTCGCGGGGCCTTTTGCGTCCTCGGGTGATCTCAGCACAGGCCTGCGCAAGGCACGGTCCCTGGGCTTTGCCGACGCCTTTGTCCGCTAGGCGAGCGCGGTAAGGCGCGCGCCGTCCCTCACAGGTCGGCGGCCAGCTTGCGCAGCTCGAACTTCTGGATCTTGCCGGTCGAGGTCTTGGGCAGCTCCTGGAACACCACCTTTTTGGGCGTCTTGAACCCGGCCAACTGCGCCCGCGCAAAGGCGATCAGCGCGGCTTCATCGCCCGCGGCCCCCGGTTTCAACTCGACAAAGGCGCAGGGCACCTCGCCCCACTTCTCATCCGGTTTGGCCACCACGGCGGCCAGGTTCACGTCGTCATGCGCCATCAGTACGCCCTCGACCTCGACCGAGCTGATGTTTTCCCCGCCCGAGATGATGATGTCCTTGGCCCGGTCGGCGATCTGGATATAGCCGTCGGGGTGCTGCACCGCGATATCGCCGGAGTGGAAATAGCCGCCCGCAAACGCCTCTTCGGTGGCCGCCTCGTTCTTGAGGTAGCCTTTCATCACCGAATTGCCGCGGATCATGATCTCGCCCTGTGCTGCGCTGTCCATGGGGATCTGCGCCATCCCGGCATCCATCACCGTGATGTCCTCCATCATGGGAAAGGCGACGCCCTGCCGCGCCTTGATCGCCGCGCGGTCCTCGGTGCCGTCCCATGCGTCGTTCCACAGGCACTCGGTCACGTGGCCATAGGTTTCGGTCAGCCCGTAGACCTGCGTGACGTTGAAGCCCAGCTTTTCGATCTTGGCCAGTGTGGCCGGGGCAGGGGGCGCGCCCGCAGTGAACACCTCGATCTGGTGATCAAAGGCGCGACGCTCGGCGTCGGGCGCGTTCACGATCATGTTCAGCACGATCGGTGCGCCACCGAAATGCGTGACGCCATGCGCCGCGATCGCGTCATAAATCGCCGTGGCAGTGATATCGCGGCAGCACACCAGCGTGCCGCCCAGCATCGGCATCATCCACGTGTGGTTCCAGCCATTGCAGTGAAACAGCGGCACAATCGCCATGAACACCGGGTGCAGCACCATGCGCCAGCTCACCACCGTGCCCATGGTCATCAGGTAGGCGCCGCGATGGTGGTACACGACCCCCTTGGGCCGTCCGGTGGTGCCCGAAGTATAGTTCAGTGCGAGGCTCTCCCACTCATCCTCCGGCATGATCCAGTCGTAATTCGGATCGCCGCCTGCGAGCACGTCCTCGTATTCCGGGTGCCGCCCCGTGGCGGGAAAGCCTGCGGGCGCATCGGCCACTTCGATGATCTTGGGGGCGGGGCCATCCATCTGCACGATGGCCGCTTCGGCCAGATCGATGAACTGCGGGTCCACCAGCACAACCTTGGCCGCGCCGTGGTCAAAGATATAGGCGACCGTGCCCACATCCAGCCGCGTGTTGATCGTGTTCAGCACCGCACCACAGGCGGGCACGCCAAAATGCGCCTCGGCCTGTGCGGGCAGGTTGGGGATCAGCGTGGCAACCACGTCACCGGGGGACACACCCATGCCCGCCAGCGCTGACGCCAGCCGCGAACACCGCGCATGATACTGCGCATAGGTGACGCGATGAGCGCCATAGATCACGGCCATCCGGTCCGGAAACACCTTTGCCGCGCGCCGCAAATGGCTCAGCGGGGTCAACGGCACATAGTTCGCCGCCCGTTTGCCCAACCCGGTTTCGTCCGCCATCCAGCCCATGTGACCCTCCATGTTTCTGAGCGCGCGATGTAGCGTATAGGGACGTGGCCCTGCAAGGGCAGGCGCGCTTTGCGATTCACAGGCGTCGCCGCAGACGATAGGCTCCGCTCATGATCCTCAGCCCCGGCCGCAACTATATCTTTATCCACGCGCCCAAGACCGGCGGCACCGCCATGGCGTTGGCACTTGAAAGCCGCGCGATGAAAGACGACATCATGCTGGGCGACACGCCCAAGGCATTGCGCCGCCGCCACCGCGCGCAAAAACTGCCCGCGGCCGGGCGGCTGTGGAAACATTCCACGCTGGCTGATATCGACGGGATCGTGCCCGATCTGTCGGGCTATTTCACCTTTACGCTTGTGCGCAATCCGTGGGACCGGATGGTCAGCTACTACCACTGGCTGCGAGAGCAGCGCTTTGACCACCCGGCGGTGGGTCTGGCCCAAAGCATGGATTTTGCCGATTTCATCACCAGCCCTGCCACGCGCCGTGCCAATCAGGCCTCCCCGGCACGCCACTACGTGACCACCGCCGCGGGGGTCGAACAGTGCAGCGCGTATATCCGGCTCGAAGCACTGAACACGGATGCGGCCCCGCTGTGGGATCATCTGGGCTTTGCCCTCGACCTGCCGCATGTGAACGCGTCGGACCGCGACGCGGACTACACGCGCTACTACACCGATGCTTCGCGCGCCGCCGTGGCCGAAGACTGCGGCGAGGACGTCGCGCGCTTTGGCTACCGGTTCGGCGCTGGGGCAGAGTGATTCTACCCCAAAGCGAAAACTGCATCGCATTTTATTAAACTCGGCGGGCATATCAGCCTGATTGCCCATCAATCGGCGACAATTCTCCGCGACTTCCCGAAATTGTTCCGGCACAGCGAAACAATGCCCCATTCCTGCCCAGATCAAGTCCCTTCTGCGCCCCGGGAATCATTCCAATTGAACACATCGAACGCAACCGGCGCCGCTGCCAAAAACCAGGCGCTGACCGAAGGGGATAGACAGATGTTTGGATGGAAGAAGGAACCGACACCACGCCGCATGCCCGAAACCTCGGGCGCTCTGGACGGCGGCTTTTACCACTCGCGCGGCCTGATGTCCGGCACCCGCGTGGGCACCTCGATGGGCTGGCGCTCCGTTGATGCGCTGCAAGCCGGTGACCTTGTCCTGACCTTTGACAACGGCCTTCAGCCGCTGGTCGAAATCCGCCGCGAGATTTTCTGGGTCACCCCCGAAACCGGGCTCGAGACGGTGCTGATCCCCGCTGGCGCCATGGGCAACGCGGTCGACGTCGAACTGCTGCCTGACCAGGGCGTGCTGATCGAAAGCGAAGCGGCCTGCGATGCCCACGGTGACCCCTTCGCCGTTGTGCGCGCCAAGGTGCTGACAGGCTTCCGCGGCACCCGCCGCGTCGACGCCCCCCGCCAGATGGAAATCATCACCCTCGTCTTCGACGGCGAAGAAGTGATCTATGCCGAGGCCGGCGTGCTGGTGCACTGCCCCCGCGCCATTGTCCGGCTCGAGGATCTGGGCGTCGAGATGCCCGCCTACGACGTGCTGGACGACCACGCCGGTGCCTTCATTGTTGACTGCATGGCCATCGAGACGCGCGGTGGCTCCATCGCTGCGCACCACGTCGCGGCCTGAGCATTCCGATTGGCGTTCCAACTGGAGGGGGCGCCTCATTTCTCTGCACCCGGTTGCCGGTGACCCCGGCGCTTTGCCCCCCAACTGCAAAGCAGTCGCCGGGTGCAGAGACCCCAATCGCCGCACGCAACTGATGCGGCGACAGGGCGGGGCGGCCCCGCTACAGGCCAGCCCCGCCCGGCAGCAACTGCGCGGTGTGTCCCCGTGACACCGATCCAACCCGGACGTCGCGCCCGGATGCACCGCGCACCCCCCTTTTCCTTGCACTCGTGGCCCGTTCCCGCATCATCGCGCCATGACCGACACCGCCGCCCGCCACCGCCGCAATGCGCACATCACTGTTGTCATCGCCGGATGGTCGCTGGTCATCGGTGCCGGCATCGGACTGGCGCAAAGCGCGCCGGATTCGCGCGTGCTCAGCATGGCGGTGGGCGCGCTGATGGGCGTGACAATCGCCGCGGGCTGCACGCTGTCGGATCTCTACATGTTTTCCAATGCGGGCCGCCGCTGGACACGCCGCCTGCCGCCACTGCGGCTTCTGGTGCTGCGCGCGCTGACCTACAGCGCGGTGATCCTTGCCGCTCTTGCACTGCCGGGCCTGATGACCGACGCGCCGCCGCTCTGGCGCGACCCCAACGCGCCGCTCTCGTTTGGCATCGCCGCAACCATCGCGCTGGTCGTATCGACAGCGGTCGAAATCAACCGCCTGCTCGGTCCCGAAGCGACCCGCGCGCTGCTCACCGGTCGCTACAGCCGCCCCCAGATCGAAGACCGCGTGGTGCTGATCGCCGACGTGGTGGGATCAACCGCTCTGGCCGAACGCGTCGGCGACCTCGAATTTCACAGCTTCCTGCAAGAGGTGGCCTACGATCTGGCCGAACCGATCTATGCCACCGGCGGCAACGTGCATTCCTATGTGGGCGACGCGACCATCGTGACCTGGCCACTGGATCAGGGGTTGGCAGACGGCGCCTGCCTGACCTGCGCACTGGCCATGCACAGCGCGCTGGCTGCCACTGCACCACGCTACCAGGCTCGCTTCGGCACCGCCGCCGCCCTGCGCATCGCCATCCACGGCGGCCCGGTGGCCGCAGGCGAAATGGGCGACTGGAAGATTGAAATCGCACTTCTGGGCGACACCATGAACACCGCCGCCCGGCTCGAAGGGGCGGCACGGGTCAACAACGTCAGCACGGTGCTGTCGGACGTGGTGGCCGCAGGCCTGCCCGAAGACACCCGCGTATCGCTGCGCCGCCTGCCGGACTTTGCCGCCGCAGGCAAAGGCACGGCGCTCACGCTGTGGGCCGCCTAGCAACGCCAAACCGAGGCAACAAGGGGCACACGGTACCCCGGCCAAAACCGGGGCACCGCGCGATGGGCCTAGACGGCGATCACGCCGCCATCAGCCTTGGTGACCAC
>JBCBAV010000172.1:0-6006 GCA_038532285.1 Pseudomonadota bacterium
TCCTGATCGGCATAGTAGCTTTCGGGCCGCAGGAACAACCGCTCCACCGGCATCTCGCCCAGCAGGTACGCCTTGGACAGCGGCGGGCGCTGGTAGGGCGGCACCGGTTCGGCGCCGATCAGCGTGATGGCCCCGTCAAACCCGCCCGACCGCAACTTGGCGTACCTGCTGGGTGAGATACCGGTGGCGCGGTTGTTCCTGCGGCCGGAAAGCTACTACGCCGATCAGAACATCCGCCTGATCACCGACTGCCGGGTGCGCGCCATCGATACCGCGGCGCAGACCGTGCAGGCCGGGGGCGAAGTGCTGGAGTATACCGATCTGGTGCTGGCCACCGGGTCCACGCCCAACCGCCTGCCTGCCGCCATCGGCGGCGATCTGGAGGGCGTCTATACCGTACGCGATCTGGGCGATGTGGATGCGATGGCGCCGCGGTTTGAGGCGGGCCAGCGGGTGCTGATCGTGGGCGGCGGATATATCGGGCTCGAGGCGGCGGCGGTGGCGGCAAAACGCGGGCTGAAGGTCATTCTGGTCGAGATGGCGGACCGGATCCTGCAGCGCGTGGCCAGCCCGGAAACCAGCGACTATTTCCGCGCGCTGCACGCCGAGCAAGGCGTGGATATTCGCGAGGGCACAGGGCTGCGCAGGTTGACCGGCGACGGGGCGGTCAGTGGGGCCGAGTTGTCGGATGGCAGCACGTTCGAGATCGATTTCTGTATCGTCGGTGTGGGCATCCAGCCCGCCACAGCCCTCGCCGAAGCCGCTGGAATCACGGTGGAAAACGGCATTTATACCGATGCGCAGGGGCGCACTTCGGCGCCGCATGTGTGGGCTGCGGGCGATTGCGCGTCCTTCCCCTATCGCGGCGACCGCATCCGGCTGGAAAGCGTGCCCAACGCCATCGATCAAGCCGAATGCGTGGCCGAAAACATCATGGGCGCGGGGCGGGACTATGTCGCGAAACCGTGGTTCTGGTCGGACCAGTACGACGTGAAATTGCAGATCGCCGGGTTGAACACGGGCTACGACACGGTGGTCACCCGCAAGAGCGGTGCGGCGACGTCATTCTGGTACTACGCCGGCCCCGAGTTGCTGGCCGTGGACGCCGCGAACGACCCGCGCGCCTACATGATCGGCAAGCGTCTGATCGAGGCGGGCAAGACAGTGGACCCCGCGGCGGTGGCCGATCCGGAGGCCGATCTCAAGGCGCTGCTGCAGTGAGGATCATCGCGGGCCGCTGGGGCGGCAGGCGGTTGGCGGCGGTGGGCAAGGGCGACGCGGGCGCGCATCTGCGCCCCACGCCCGACCGGGTGCGCGAAAGCCTGTTTTCCATGCTGGCCCATCGCGATGTGATCGACGGCGCGCGGGTGCTTGACCTGTTTGCAGGCACCGGCGCGCTGGCGTTCGAGGCCCTCTCACGCGGCGCACAAAGTGCTGTTTTGATTGAAAAAGGCCGCGTGGGTCAGCGGTTGATTTCCGAGAACATTAAGCTCTTGGGCGCGACCGAGGCGCAACTCAAACGGATGGATGCAACGCGGCTGGGACCGCTTGGTGCTGAACCATTCACGCTCGTGTTTCTCGACCCGCCCTACGGCCAGGCCTTGGGCCAAAAGGCCTTGATTGCGGCCCACGATCAAATCGCGCCGGGTGCCGTAATCGTCTGGGAAGAAAAGGAAATTCAGGTGCCGCCAGCAGGGTATGCGCCTTTGGATCAAAGGCGGATGGGGGGGAGCTGCATCACGCTGCTGACGCGCACCTGAGGGCGAGAGGCCGGGGGGCGGCCGCTCGCGAAACGGATCAGCTGGCCGCGTCGGGCAGGATCACGCTGTCGATCACGTGGATCACGCCGTTCGAGGTCTCGATATCGGCGGTGGTCACGCTGGCGTTGTCGATCATCACGCCGTTGTCGAGGTCGATCATGATGCTTTCACCCTGCACGGTGGCCGCTTCCATGTCGTCCTGCAGATCGGTCGACATCACCTTGCCCGGCACCACGTGGTAGGTCAGGATCGCGACCAATTGGTCCTTGTTTTCAGGCAGAAGCAGCGATTCCACGGTGCCTTCGGGCAGGGCGGCAAATGCCGCGTCCGTGGGGGCAAAGACGGTGAACGGGCCATCGCCCTTCAGCGTGTCAACCAGACCTGCGGCCTGAACGGCAGCCACAAGGGTTTCAAACGAACCTGCGCCGACGGCGGTGTCGACGATGTCTTTCTTGTTGCCGGCAAAAACCGAGGTGGCGAGGCCAGCAACAAGGGCGGTGGTCAGTGCGATATTACGGATCATGATGATACCTTTCATTAAGGATGCGCACGTTCGCATCTGACGGGGTATATGGGGCTGGTAACCGACTGGATGAGTAGGAAATTCTTGCGTTTCCACCTTGACGGGCAGGGCGCGGACACTAAGCCGCGCCAGTCGCCTGCGTCCACTCACGAGATTGTCAGGCGCGGCGGATTTTTGCCGCTGATTTTCGAGTGTTAACCGACCGGTCGGTGCGCAGATGCGGGCGTTTTAATGAAAGAGCGGGCCGTTTTGTACAAAACACGCTGCCCCGAAACATGCCTTTTTCCGGACAATTCCCCGTTTTGATGAATACGCCCGCGGTTTTGTACAAAACCTGCGCCGCATCGCCATCAACCTCCCGTTAACCACTCGCCGTCGTTAACCTTTCACGCCGCACCTTAATCCATTCTTCATTTCGCCGAATAAACCGCCCCCGGAGGGCCGATCCGCCACCCGGCCCCGCGGCATGCATTACAAGCGCTGACAAGGCCGTGAACCCCCTAGCGCTGGAGGGTCCGCTTGGCGCACTTATATGAGGACCACGTAATCCACAGGAGACACCCATGGCCTTTCGCTGGACCAACACCCTGACCCGGGCAGATGCCACGCCCTATGGCGCCTACATGAATCGCCGCCAGTTGATGGGCGGCGCGCTGGGGCTGGGGCTGATCGGGGCCGTGGGCGCGGGCCGGGCCGAGGACGCGGCGCAAGCTGCGGAGGAGGCATTGGTGCCGAACCCGTGGGAAGACATCACCCAGTACAACAATTTCTATGAGTTCGGCACGCGCAAGACGGATCCGGCGCAGAACGCCCACACGCTGACCACGTCGCCCTGGACGGTCAAGATCGACGGGCTGGTGGACAACCCGGGCGACTATTCCATGGCGCAGATCACAGACGCGATGACCATCGAGGAACGCATCTACCGCTTCCGCTGTGTCGAGGCGTGGTCGATGGTGATCCCGTGGAATGGGTTCGAACTGGCGGATCTCTTGAACATGGCGGGCGTGCAGGAGGGCGCGAAATACGTGGCCTTTGAAACCGCGCTGCGCCCCGACGAGATGCCGGGGGTCCGCTTTCCGGTGCTCGACTGGCCCTATGTCGAGGGGCTGCGTCTGGATGAGGCGCTGCACCCGCTGACGATCATGGCGACCGGCATCTATGGCAAGACCATCCCGAACCAGAACGGCGCGCCCATGCGTCTGGTGGTGCCGTGGAAATACGGGTTCAAGTCGATCAAGTCGATCGTGCGCATCACCCTGACCGAAGAAGAACCGCCCACCAGCTGGAACAAGGCCAACGGCCGCGAATACGGGTTCTACAGTAATGTGAACCCGGCAGTGGATCACCCGCGTTGGTCACAGGCCACCGAACGGGTGGTCGGCGGGGGGCTCTTTGCCCGGCGCCAGCCCACGCTGATGTTCAATGGGTACGAGGACGAGGTCGCCAGCCTGTACGCGGGCATGGACCTCAAGACGTTTTATTGAGCCTAGAGGCCGATGCGCTTGAACAGGCTGTCTTCGTCGCTCAGGTCCTGGCCGTCGTCCAGGTTGCGTTCGATGATCGCATCCATGTCGGCAAGGAAGGTTTCGCGCTGGCAGATGAATTTGGGGATATAAAGGTGGTCCTGATCCGAGAAGGTCAAAACCAGCACGGGGCGTTTTTCGTGCACCTCGATGTCGACCAGCCCGGCAAGGTCGCGGGTCTGGGGGCGCATGCTGGTGCCTTCGCAGTGGATGGTGTCGCCGTCATAGGCGATGCGTTGAAAGAAATTCAGGCTGATCGTCGTCCACAGCAGCATCCATCCCAGCAGCACCATGGCCCAATAGGCCGAGTTCGGGCCAAATCCGATCAACGGCACCCAGCCAAAGATCAGGTCCGGCGGCAGCGTGAAGAACACCAGCGCCGCCAGTGCCGGCATGCCCAGCCGCATGCCCCATGTGGGCCGCAGTTCGGTGCTGCCATCGTCCAGCGTTGCACTGCCGCCGCTGCCCATGATGGCAATGGCGGACATGCCGACCTCTTCCAGGGAATTGTCGGTGGCAAAGGCGGACGCGCGCCCTTTGGTGTCGCGCCACATTCTGACGAGGTAATCAATCATTATACTTTCCTCACACTGCTACAGTGTCGCGGATACCAGCGTGATGTGACCAGAGTGCGGCACCGCCAAGGCGCGGAGCGGGCGTATGGTTAACGCGCTAAACACCGCCGCGCGGCGTGTGCCGACATGGGCTGTCTATCTGCTGACGCTGATCCCGGTGCCGTATCTGTTGTACCTGGGCATGACCGGCGGATTGGGCCGCGAACCGGTGGAACGGCTGGAACATGAGCTGGGCGAGATTGCCATTCAGTTGCTGATTGTCGGTCTGTGTATCTCGCCCCTGCGCCGCTTTGCCGGTGTGAACCTGCTGAAGTTTCGGCGCACGCTGGGGGTGCTGGCCTTTACCTATGTCTGTCTGCACCTGCTGGTCTGGGCGGTGCTGGATGTGCAAAGCCTCGAACGGGTGTGGGCCGACATCGTCAAGCGGCCCTACATCACCATCGGCATGGCGGCCTTTGTGATGTTGCTGCCGCTGGCGCTGACCTCGAACAACTGGTCGGTGCGCAAACTGGGGCCGGCGTGGCGCAGGCTGCATCTGCTGACCTACCCCATCGTGCTGATGTCCGCGCTGCATTTCATCTGGGTGCGCAAGGGGTTTCAGATCGAGCCGCTGATCTATGCTGCGGTGATCATCGGGTTGCTGGCGCTGCGCTGGGTGCCCCGGCGGCAGGCCGGGTCTGCGGGCCAACCGCGAAACAATCCGACCTGATTGTTTCCGGGTGGGGGGCTAATCGCCCCTTTTTGTTGAGATTCCTTTCTTAACGCGTTAACCACCATGCGTTGACGTATTTTAAGGATGGTCATTATGACAAAGACGTATTTGGCTGCGGCAGCTGTGATCGTTGCCATGGCAACGGGCGCGCAGGCGGCCACGGTTACCCTGACGACAGTTGACGATGGCCTGACCGGGCAGAACGTGGTGATGCAATTGCCAACGGTGACAAACGGCACGGCGATTGGTGTTGCGCAGTCGGGCAGCCTGCTGTCGAACGGCATTTTCGAATTCGATCTGTCGTCGATCGGTGCCGGGGCGACCATCAATTCGGTGTCGTTCACGTGGACCAATACGCGGTTCATCAGCAATACCGGCGGTAACCCGGCGCAGGTGGATCTGTTTGCCTTTGCCGGTGACGGGTCCGTGACGGACAGCGATCACACCACCGCCGGTGTGCAGGTTGCCGACACGTCGGTTCCGGGCGGGGGAAGTGCCGGTGACACGGACACCGTCAGCTTTGCCGATCTGTCGGTCTTTCCCGGTGCGTTGACCGCGGGCTTTCTGACCTTGCGGTTCGAGACGGACAGTTTTGCCAGCATCAATGTCGCCGCGCTTGAGAACACCACGTTTGATGCCGCACGGCTGACTGTTGACTTTACCCCCGGAACGACACCGCCTGCGGTGCCGCTGCCCGCGGGTCTGCCGCTGATGTTGGCGGGGCTGGGGGCCTTTGCGTGGGTGCGGCGACGCCAGCAGCGCTGACACTCTCTATATACAGACGTGAAACCAGACGCGCGGGCCCCTTGGTCCGCGCGTTTTGCGTTTGCGCCTGCGGTTCGCGCATAGCGAGAATTTATGCTATCCTGTCCCGAACAATGCTGTGAGGTGATGGGATGGTACGGTGGGG
>JBCBAV010000173.1:0-5970 GCA_038532285.1 Pseudomonadota bacterium
CTTGGCGAAGGCGTCGCAATCGGCCTCTGCCACATGGGCCAGCGGGCGATAAACAAAGATATCGCCCTCTTCGTTGAGAAGCTTCGGAGGCATCGTCGCGAGACGTGACCCGTGGAACAGGTTCATGAAGAACGTCTCGAGGATGTCATCGCGGTGGTGACCCAGCACAACTGCGGAGCATCCCTCCTCTCGCGCGATGCGGTAGAGATTTCCGCGCCGCAAGCGCGAGCATAGCGCGCAAAACGTTCGGCCCTGCGGGATCTTGTCGACCACGATGGAATACGTGTCCTGATATTCGATCCGGTGCGGCACCGTCATGCGTTCGAGGAACGCGGGGAGTACCGTCGAAGGAAATCCCGGCTGGCCCTGATCAAGATTGCAGGCCAAGAGATCAACCGGCAGCAAGCCGCGCCATTTCAGTTCATAGAGCGCTGCAAGCAGTGTATAGCTGTCCTTGCCGCCTGACAGGCACACCAACCAACGCGCGCCTGGTTCGATCATGCCATATTGCTCGATGGCCTCGCGGGTGTTGCGGATGATGCGCTTGCGCAGTTTCTTAAACTCGGTGCTGCCTGGCGCGCCCGCGAACAGAGGATGGATATCGTCACTTTGGTCGAGCATGAGGTTGCCTGCTGGGAACGTGTTGGCCCTTGGTATAGCGGTGCCATTGGTCTTCAGAAAGGGAGGCGGAAAAAAGCCTTGTTTTCTATTATAGGTAGTATACACTTTCATTAAGGCGCTTGATTGTTTTCCCGAGCGGCCTGACCTGCAGCACTACCGCTGCCATCGATCGCTCCCGCTACCCCCTCATTCTACCCTACTCCCCGCGGGAGCGATCAAGCCTGTCTTGTGGGACCGGGTCATATCCATCACCGCCCCAAGGATGGCAGCGGCCGATCCGTTTGAGTGTGAGCCACGCCCCTTTGAAGGCTCCATGCCTTTCCAATGCTTCAAGCGCGTAGGCCGAACAGGTTGGGTGATACCGGCAATTGAACCCCACCCAAGGCGAAAAGATCAGCCGATAAGCGCGCACCGGCAGTGAAAAAACGAAAGCGAGTGGGGTCATGGAGCACGCTCCAACGCGTTGCGCAGGTCGTCGCACAGTAAAGCAAAGGGGAGGGTTGCGGTAATATCGGCGCGCCCGATCAGCACATAATCGGTTCCAAGGCGTCCATGGCTGGGCAAGACCGCCCGCGCCAATTCCCGCAGACGCCGCTTGGCGCGGTTGCGCGCAACGGCATTCCCAACTTTTTTGGAACAGGTGAACCCAACGCGGATCGGGCTGGTCGGTTCGCAGCGAGCGCGGATCTGGACGATAAACCCTTGGGTCGAGATACGCTTGGCGCGCGCAGCGCGCAGGAAATCGGACCTTTTTTGCAAGGTCTCAAACGGCAAAGAGCCCGCCCGGGCCCGCGTCCCGCCAATTTCAAGCTGGGGGTGCGGGTCCGGTTGCGGGGTCATAGCATCAACAGCTTTGGCGCTGGTATCAGGCGCTCAGCGACTTGCGGCCACGGGCACGGCGGGCATTCAGGATCTTCCGACCGGCTTTGGTGGCCATGCGTGCGCGAAAACCGTGGCGCCGCTTGCGCACAAGGTTCGAGGGTTGAAAGGTGCGTTTCATCGCAATGGCTCCGAAATGGTTGTGCCACGCGCCCCGCGGATTCGGGATGTGGCTGTGTTCGAAGCTCGTCCCTTAAAGCCCACTTTCGACCAAGTCCACCCCTGCGGCCGCGGAAAAACAGCGGGTTACTACAACAAACAGCGACCCGGATGCTCTAATGTTTCAGTCTGCCTGCCCGACGTACCGTCAAATTCGCGAATTCCGGTGATTTCATCAACCACGCGTGAGGCACCTCGCCCTCTGCTGCTTTCGATCTCAATATAACAGGGCAACATTGCTCAACCCGAGGAACACCGATGGCCGAGACCGCAGCATCTGAAAAAAGCGCGCTGGTACGCAACTTGCCTATTCTGGCAATCTTTGTGGCAGCCGTGATCGGGTTTTTCATGTTCCGCGACTACCTCAGTTTTCAGGCGCTGGCGGACAATCGGCAGGTGCTGTTGGATTTCCGCAATAACAACTATCTCGCAACGGTGTTGGTCTACATGACATTCTACGTGGTCATGGTCGCCTTTTCGCTTCCGGGGGCGACGATTGCGACGCTCACGGGCGGATTCCTGTTTGGTACGCTCTTTGGCACGCTCTTTACGGTCAGCGCAGCCACGATGGGCGCGACAATCATCTTTCTCGCTGCGCGCCACGGCTTTGGCGCCACGCTGGGTGCTCGGTTGGAAGGATCCAAGGGATTGGTCAAACGCATCAAGGACGGGATCGACGAAAACCAGTGGTCGATGCTGTTTTTCATCCGCCTTGTGCCAGTGGTACCGTTCTTCATGGCGAACCTTGTGCCCGCATTTGTGCAGGTGCCGACCTATCGTTTTGTCATCTCCACGTTCTTCGGGATCATTCCGGGATCGGTGGTTTACAACTCGGTCGGCGCAGGATTGGGCGAGGTGTTCGAGAGGGG
This sequence comes from Pseudomonadota bacterium, assembly GCA_038532285.1. GTDB lineage: Bacteria > Pseudomonadota > Alphaproteobacteria > Rhodobacterales > Rhodobacteraceae > Tateyamaria. The sequence continues at coordinate 2,529 of JBCBAV010000173.1, forward strand.
TGAAACCCCCGATCTCGGCATTATCTTTGAGCCTCACGTACTGCTTCCGATCCTTGGCCTCGCCGCACTTTCGCTGCTGCCGGTGATCGTAAAGGCCATCACCGGCAAGAAAGGCGTCTAAACATGGAACGGATCAAGACGGACATCCTCGTGATCGGGGCAGGATCGGGTGGCTTGTCGGTTGCAGCGGGGGCCAGCCAGATGGGGGCAAAGGTGGTCCTTCTCGAAGGACACAAGATGGGTGGCGATTGTTTGAACTATGGCTGTGTGCCTTCAAAGGCGCTGATCGCCAGTGGCAAACATGCCCACGCGCAGCGCAACAGCACTGCTTACGGCGTTGCCGACAATGACCCTGTTGTGAACTACGCCGCAGCCAAAGATCATGTCGCTGGCGTCATCGCTCAGATCGCGCCTGTCGACAGCCAGGAAAGGTTCGAAGGTCTGGGCGTGCACGTTATTCGCGAGTTTGGCCACTTTATCTCGGATCACGAGGTGCAAGCCGGAAACCACGTCATCGCTGCCCGGCGTATCGTCATTGCCACTGGATCCAGTCCGCTGGTGCCGCCAATTGAGGGGCTCGACGAGGTCGACTACCTCACCAATGAAAACCTGTGGGACCTGCGCGATCAACCTGATCACTTGCTGATCATAGGCGGCGGTCCCATCGGCATGGAAATGGCGCAGGCGCACCGAAGGCTCGGCTCAAAAGTCACCGTGATTGAAGGCGCACAGGCCATGGGCAAAGACGACCCGGAGCTTGCCGCCATCGTGCTGGACACCTTGCGCGACGAGGGTGTCGAGATCGTCGAAGGCGCACAGGCCGCGCGGGTCGAGAAGACCGAAACGGGCGTGACCGTCCACACCGAAGACGGTCGTGATTTCGCCGGATCACACGTGCTTGTTGCCGTTGGACGCAAGAGCAACACTGACAGTCTTGGGTTGGACACTGCCGGGATCGTGACGACGCGCACTGGCATCAAGGTAGACGACAAACTGCGCACCACAAATCGCCGTGTCTATGCCATTGGCGACGTAGCGGGCGGTTTGCAGTTCACGCACGTAGCGGGCTACCACGCGGGTGTGGTTATCCGCTCGATCTTGTTTGGCCTCCCATCGAAACAAAACACGGCGCACATCCCATGGGCCACCTATACCCAACCCGAACTGTCGCAGGTCGGCCTGACCGAAGCGCAAGCACGCGACAAACACGGCGAAAAACTTGAAGTCGTGCGCTTTGAATACGAGCACAACGACCGCGCCATCGCTGAACGCAAGACCAGAGGCCTGATCAAACTGATGGTGGTCAAGGGCCGCCCCGTCGGCGCGTCGATCGTGGGCACCCAAGCTGGAGAGCTCATTGCGTTGTGGTCCATGGCCATCGCCAACAAGATGAAGATGAGCGCGATCGCCGGCATGGTCGCCCCTTATCCCACCATCAGCGAGGTCAATAAACGCGCCGCCGGCGCATATTTCAGCCCGCGCCTGTTCGAAAGCACACTGGTAAAAACTGTCGTGGGCCTTGTGCAGCGCGTGCTTCCCTGACCACATACGCCCATGTTGAAGTCTCTGTCTGGCCGTTTTCTGATCTTGACCACGATTTTCGTGATGCTGGCCGAGGTATTGATTTTTGTGCCTTCCATTGCCCGGTTTCGCGAAGACTACCTGATCAATCGCTTGGAACGGGCACAGATCGCATCGCTGGCGTTGCTTGCCGATGATATGATCGACCGCGAACTGGAACAGGAGCTGTTGGAAAACGCGGGTGTCTTCAACGTTGTGTTGCGCCGGGATGAGGCGCGCCAATTGATGCTGTCCACGCCCATGCCTGAACCGATCGAGGCGACATTCGACCTGCGAGACGGCACGGCGGTTGTCCTGATCCGCGACGCCCTTGCCCGTCTTGTAGACCCGGAACCGGATGTGATCCGCGTGATAGGCGCACCCACGCGCGAAGCGGGATTGCTGATCGAGGTAACGATGAATACCGGATCTTTGCGCATGGCGATGATCGACTATGGCATTCGAATTCTGATCCTGTCGGCGGTGATCTCGATCTTTACTGCCGGGCTACTGTTTCTTGCGGTGCAGATCATTCTCGTCAAACCTATCCGTGGCGTTGTCGGGCACATGCAACGCTACGCCCAAGCGCCAGAAGATGCGCGTCGCATCATCACCCCGCAGGCCAGCGTGACGGAACTGCGCGAGGCCGAAGAGGCTCTGCAAAGCCTGCAAACCGACTTGATAGCGGCCCTGCGCCAAAAGGACCGTCTTGCACAACTGGGCGGCGCGGTTTCGAAGATTAGCCACGACTTGCGTAATATCCTCACCTCGGCCCAGCTGTTCACGGACCGGATCGAAGCTTCCGAAGATCCGCTGGTGCGCCGCATGGCTCCGAAACTCGTCGGGTCGATCCGCCGCGCGGTGCATCTGTGCGAAAGCACTTTGGCATTCGGCAAAGCGGAAGAGCCGCGCCCCACATTGACCATGATGACACTCGATGAGGTCGTAAGCGACGTGCTCGAAAGCGAACGACTGGCCGTCTCGGACAACGAGGTGACCCTGGAAGACGACCTGCCTCCGCTTTTCACGCTGCGTGCCGACCCTGAGCAATTGTTTCGAGTGATCTCGAACCTTGTTCGCAACGCGAGACAGGCGATTACCGCATCCGGAAAACCAGCAGAGGTGAAGGTTTCTGCTTATGAGGATGCCGAGAACTGGTGGATCGAGATCGCCGACACCGGCCCCGGCCTGCCCCCCAAGGCGCAAGAACACCTGTTCACCCCATTTCAAGGCGGAGTCAGTAAAGGAGGCGCTGGCCTCGGCCTCGCCATCGCGGCGGAATTGATCAAGGGGCACGGCGGTGCCCTCGAACTGGACCGCACCGGCCCCGGTGGCACAGTGTTTTCCATCCGATTACCCAAGGGCGATGGAATCTGAATTGGCGACGATTTCGGCCTTGCATTGGCGCAGTGCCCCGACTACACCCCGCGTCGTGGACCGATAGCTCAGCTGGATAGAGTACTTGACTACGAATCAAGGGGTCGGGGGTTCGAATCCTCCTCGGTCCGCCACCACAAAGACCGTGTTTTAGCCGCGTATCGCGGCCCGCTTCAGTGGTTTCCGACTGCTTATGTTGCTTTTGGGGCTGTTTTGAGGCCACGCGGTACTTCCACTCCTCAATACCAGGGAAGCTCGCTTGGCACAAAAGCTGGCCAGGCTTGGGTATCATGCGCTGGTCCTGTCACGTTGGCTTGGAGTGACCTGCTTCCCTGGGGGTCTGCGCTTAACTGCGCAGCAGGGCATTGAGTGTAGCGGAAGACGCCCTGTCTGTTCTACGTTGAAGCAGAGATAACTGCCCGTAAGCACTTACGGTCGGGAGAGAACCAAACACTGAACAGCGTTAGATCATGATCGTAGACACTAACGGGAGCAGTTAACAGGT
>JBCBAV010000174.1:0-5907 GCA_038532285.1 Pseudomonadota bacterium
ACCCACCATTTCCCTTGCGGCGTGGTTGTAAACTGCTGAGCCGTCGGCGGCGGCTCCACGGCTCACCCTGACCGACGCGCACTGCCTACGGCGGCACGCTGTCCACTCTCGCACATGGCATTTGCCATGTGCTGCCGGGGCGGCGCGCACCGCCTACGGCGGCACGCTGGGAACGGAGTTTGGGGTGATTTTTGGACTGACCGCTTGGCTGTGGTGCGGATGGGAAAGCAGCAGGCTTTGGATTGAGGGGACTTCCCTGCCGTCGCAGCCTCACGCCCCGGGCTAGTTCCGGACGCGACCGAAGGCGGACAGGCGGTTGATCTCGTCCAGGCGGTCGAGGTTGACCACGGTCGACAGCATAAGGCGGTCGTGGCTCCAGTCGCCGGGGCTTTGGATGGCGAGGCCGGTGAGGGTCATCACCGCCAGTAGCGGCACCGCGAGGGCGCAGAAAATCAGCCGTTGGCGGCGCGGTTGGCGGGCTTCGATGGCTGAAGTGATGCGCTGTTCAAGAAAGCTTTGACCGCCGCGCAGGCGCGAGACGCGGTCGGCGGTGACCAGCGTGACCTTGGGCACGGCCATCACGAATGCACGGTCGCGGCGCAGGGTTTTCTGGCACACGGACAGCAGCGTTTCGCAGTAGGACCGCACGTGGATGGTGCCGCGCGACAGCACCTGTTTGTCACAGTTCAGTTCGCGCAGGCATTCCACCTGCACCTTCCAGGCGCGATAGGCCGGGTTGAAAAAGAACAGCGGTTTCAGCGCTTCCAGCGCCACTTCCCATTCCAGATCGCCTTGGCGGATGTGTTGGAATTCGTGCGCCAGCGCCACTTTCAACTCGTCGCTGTTGCCCAGCATGTGGGACGGGATCACGACGTAGTAGCGCCAGAGCCCGCGGGTCGAGAACGGGACCAGCGTGCGGTCCGACAGCCGGATCCGGATGCGTCTGGTGCCGCGCCAGGCATAGCTGTGGGCCACGATCCGGTAGAGGCAGATGACCGAATGGGCCAGCCGGATAAGGCCGATGACGACGCCGGCAAGAAAGACCGCGATCACGGCCTGGGCGAGAAATCCGTTGGCGTTCAGCAGGTTGAAGGCAAAGCCGTCGCGCATCAGAACGAGCGCCTCGAACTCGGAGGCTTTCATTTCGAAGCCCCCGTTGAGGTAGTAGGCCACGACCGCGTCCGACAGGTTGACGGTCATGCCTTGCGCCAGTCCGGCCTGCTGCATCGCGCGGACACAAGCAACCACCAACGGTGCAACGACAATGGCGATGAAGATGGCGTGGAGCAGGTGCAGATGCACCCCAAACGCCTGGCTCAGGCCCGCCGGGCGCATCGCGGCACGGACCAGCATCCAGAGGCCATAGCCGATCAGGAACAGGATGTTTGCATTGATGAATGCATCCAGCAGCGCCTCAGCCCCCGTCATCTTTCAACCTCCGATCCACCAGAGCCCGGATCTGCCCCAGTGCCTCGTCGGTCAGCGCCTCATCATTGACGAGCCGGGCCACCAGCGACGCGGGCGTGTCATCAAAGAGCCGTTGCGACAGGTCGCGCAGCGAGCGGGATTGGTACGCATCCTTGGTCAGCGCGGGGCAGTAGACATGGCTTTTGCCTTCTTTGCGGCTGGTCACGAATTCCTTTTGTTCGAGGATGCGCAGGATCGTGGCCCCGGACGTATACGCCAGGTTGCGGTCGTCCGGCAGTCTGGCGAGCACGTCGCGCACAGTCCCTTCCCCCAAGGCCCAGAGTTCGGTCATGAACTCCAGTTCCACGTCGGTCAGCAGATCGTGTTTTTTCTTTTTCATCGCTCAACCGCACCAAGCCACTGCTCGCTCAACACGCGCACCGAGTAAAACCTGAACATGTCATTTTCCAAAGCAAAATCTCACACCTTGCGGAAACAGAAGACGCCCCATGCGAGGCTGATGGCCAGCGGCCACCACAGCGGTTGCCCGACAAGTCCAAGCCACGCAAGGAAAATATAGGCCGTGCCCAGCAGCATGATGAACAGCCGGTCGCCCAGTGTCGTGGTCAGCCCAAGGATGCCGCGCCGTTCCAGACCGTCGCGGTATTTGAACACCTCGAGCACGCCGATCAGGGCAATGGCCCCGAAGATGAAGCAAAAAAGCGTGAAGGTGGCGGGTGTCCACGCCATCCAGAACGACGGCCAGAGCGGGTCTGTCCAGGAAAAGCTTTCCTCTTCTGCCGGTTTGGCCACGTTGCCCCAGCCTTGGGCCAGTGCGGTGGTTGGCATCACCGCAAGCAGGGTCAGGTATCGCATCACATCCCTCATGTCAGACCCGCCCCAGGGCAAAGCCCTTGGCGATGTAGTTGCGCACGAAATAGATCACGATGGCGCCCGGGATGATCGTGAGCGTGCCCGCGGCGGCCAGAAGGCCCAGTTCGTAGCCCGCCGAGGATGCGGTTTTGGTCATCGTGGCCGAGATCGGTTTGGCCGCCACCGCTGTCAGCGTCTTGGCCAGCAGCATTTCGACCCAGGAGAACATGAAACAGAAGAACGCCGCGACGCCCACGCCCGCCTTGATCGTGGGCAGGAAGATGGTGACGAAAAAGCGCGGGAAGGAATAGCCGTCGACATAGGCGGTTTCATCCAGCTCCTTGGGCACGCCGCGCATGAACCCTTCGAGGATCCAGACGGCGAGGGGGATGTTGAAGAGACAATGCGCCAGCGCCACGGCGAGGTGCGTGTCAAACAGGCCGACGCTGGAATAAAGCTGGAAGAACGGCAGGGCAAAGACCGCCGCGGGCGCCATGCGGTTGGTCAGCAGCCAGAAGAACAGCTGTTTGTCCCCCAGAAAGCGGTAGCGGCTGAACGCGTAGGCGGCGGGCAGGGCAACGGCGATGGAAATTAGCGTGTTCAGAGACACATAGATGATGGAGTTGATGTAGCCCCAGTACCAGCTTGGGTCGGTGAAGATCACCTTGTAGCTGTCGAGCGTGAAGGTCTGCGGGAACAGGGTGAAGCCCGACAGGATCTCGTTCGTGGACTTGAAGCTCATCGATACCAGCCAGTAGATCGGCAGCATCAGGAACAGGATGTAGAGGATCGGGATGAGGGAGCGTTTTCTCATGTCTCGTCATCCTTTGTCATCAGGGTGTAGAACAGCCAGCTCACCAGCAGGGTGATTGCAAAGTAGATCAGGCTCATCGCGGCGGCGGGGCCGAGGTCGAACTGACCCAGCGCGATCTTGACCAGGTCGATCGACAGCAGGGTGGTCGAGTTGCCAGGCCCGCCCCCGGTCAGGACAAAGGGTTCGGTGTAGATGTTGAAGCTGTCCATGAAGCGCAGCAGGATCGCGATGGTCAGCACCGTCTTCATCTTGGGCAGCTGGATGTAGCGAAACACTTTCCAGGGCGACGCACCGTCGATCTTGGCGGCCTGGTAGTAAGCGTCAGGGATCGACACGAGGCCCGCATAGCTGAGCAGCACAACCAGCGAGGTCCAGTGCCAGACGTCCATGACGATGATGGTGATCCAGGCCGCCAGCGGGTCCTGGGTCATGTCATAGGTGATGCCGAGGACGTCGTTCATGAAGTAGCCGAGCATCCCGATCTTGGGCAGGGCAAAGATGTTCCACATCGCGCCCACAACGTTCCACGGGATCAGCATCGGCAGCGCCATCAGGACGAGGCAGACCGGCACCCAGAACCCTTTGCGCGGCATCGAGAGCGCAATGATGATGCCCAGCGGCACCTCGATGATCAGGATCAGGAAGGTAAAGAGGAACTGGCGGCCGAGGGCGGCGTGGAACCGTTCGGACCGCAGGATCTGTTCGAACCAGTCGAGCCCTTGCCAGAAGAAGACGTTGTTGCCGAAGGTTTCCTGCACCGAGTAATTCACGACCGTCATGATCGGCAACAGCGCGTTGAACGCCACCAGCACGAGGACCGGCAGGACAAAGAACCACGCGCGTTGGTTTTCGGTTCTCATGCGTGGCGTTCCTTTTCGTCGCGCCCCGGGCTTGACCCGGGGCCTCTGGCCCAAGCGGTGAGGTCCCGGGTCATGCCCGGGACGGGTGGGGTGCTGGTGGCAGGGTGGGGTTTGTCGCGATCCGACAGGTGCGGTCGGGCTGAGGTTAGTTTTGGCGGATGGCTGCCTGCCTTTCCTTCGCGCCCCGGGCTTGACCCGGGGCGTCTGGCCCAAGCGGTGAGGTCCCGGGTCATGCCAGGGACGGGTAGGGTGAGGGTGTTGGGCTGGCCCGCGTTGCAATCCGGTATTTGTGATCGGACCGTGTTTGACCTTGGCGGATGGCTGCCTGCCTTCCCGTCGCGCCCCGGGCTTGACCCGGGGCCTTTGACCCAAGCGGTGAGGTCCCGGGTCAGGCCCGGGACGGGTGGGGTGAGATTGATCAGTTTGCCATTGCTGCGAACCGGACAACGCCAAGCAGTGGGGAGTGGTCCCTCAGGTTGGCGGCAAACCCTCCCGTTGCGCCCCGGGCTTGACCCGGGGCCTCTGGTCCAGGGGGTGAGGTCCCGGGTCACGCCCGGGACGGTGGGGGCGGGGGTCATGGCGTTGCCTCCGTGGCGATCCAGCCATCGCGGTAGAGCCGGGTCTGGTCCTGGCGGAAGGCAAGGTGCACCTCGGCGCCCTGTTCGACCTGCGCGTCGTCCACCACGGCGCGCACCATCGTGTCGCCGATCATCGTCTCAATCACCGCGTGGCGCCCGACATCGGTGACCTTGCGCACACGCGCGCTGATCCCGCTGTCGCTGAGGGTGACGTATTCCGGGCGGATGCCCAGTTGGGTGCTGCCGCCGGAGCCTGTCACGGCCCCTTCGAGCGCGATGCTCTGGCCCTGGAAGGTGACGGCGCCTGACGTCTCTTGAGCGGGCAGGATGTTCATGCCCGGTGAGCCGATAAAGTGGCCGACAAACGTGTGCCTGGGGCGTTCAAAAAGTTCGACCGGCGTGCCGATCTGGACCACTTCGCCCTCTTGCATGACCACGACCTGATCGGCGAAGGTCAGCGCCTCGGTCTGGTCGTGGGTGACGTAGATCATCGTGGCCTTCACGCGCTGGTGCAGTTCCTTGAGCTTTGAGCGCAGTTTCCATTTCAGGTGCGGATCGATCACGGTCAGCGGTTCGTCGAACATGACCACGTTCACGTCGTCGCGCACGAGGCCGCGGCCCATGGAGATCTTTTGCTTGTTGTCGGGCGCGAGGTGGGCCGCACGGGTGTCGAGCAGGTCCTCGACCTCGAGCATCGTGGCGATTTCGGCCACGCGGCTGGCGATCTTGCTCTCGTCCACGCCGCGGTTGCGCAGCGGGAAGGCGAGGTTGTCGCGCACGGTCATGGTGTCGTAGATCACCGGGAACTGGAACACCTGTGCAATGTTGCGCTGGTCGGGCGGCAGATCGGTGACGTCGCGGTCATCGAACAGGATGCGCCCTTCGGACGGGGTGAGCAGGCCCGAGATGATGTTCAGCAGGGTGGACTTGCCGCAGCCTGACGGCCCCAGGAGTGCGTAGGCGCCGCCATCCTCCCATGCCACGTCGATCTGCTTGAGCGCGTAGTCCGCGTCACCGGCGGGTTGGGCCATGTAGGAATGCCGCAGGTTGGACAGTGTGATCTTGGCCATCAGGCAGCCTCGCCGGCAAAGATGAACCCGTGGGACGGGTCCATGTAGAACGTGTGTTCTTCGCCCAGTTGGAACGGGTGGACGCCGTGAGCGAGGCTGACCCAGGGGCGGCCGTTGACCTCGAAATGGGCGCTGGATTCAGAGCCTGAAAGCTCGGTCACGATCACGCGGCCGGTCACGGCGATGTCGGCGGCACTGTGGCGTTCGGCCAACTGGGGACCCTTGTCGCCCCAGGTGCGATTGACCATGCGTCCCCGTTGGACGGCGGGACGTTTGGCAATCTGCTTGGCCCAGCGAATCACGTG
>JBCBAV010000175.1:0-5797 GCA_038532285.1 Pseudomonadota bacterium
TTCGATGGCCTTGAGTGCCGTCAGTTCCACGTTGCCCTGCGACGTGAACCGCCGCGGGTCCATCGAAGACTACCAGAACGAATTCCGTTTTCACTATCCCAACGAACACCGCCCCGCCGGGCGCCCGATGAAGACCACCCCGCTCACCCCGTTCCTCGCCACCGAAGGAGCGGAGTTCACCACCGTGAACGGCTGGGAACGGGCGGAGTTCTACAAACCCGCGCCCGATTTCCATGTCACCCACGGCTTCCATGTGGACGAGGCCGAACCGGCTGTCGCCGCCGAGGTAAACGCATTGCACACAGGCGTCGGGCTGGCCGAGGTCAACGGGTTCAACCGGATCGAGATCACTGGTGCCGACACGCACCGCTTTCTCGACCACATCATGTGCAACCGCGTGCCGACGCGTCCGGGTCGGCTGGGGCTGTGTTACGGCCTGAACCATCAGGGCTGTGTGAAGCTTGAGGCGACGATCGCCAACCTGCCCGACGGGCCGGTCTGGTACGGTTCCGCCGCGGCCTCGGAATGGCACGACCTCGACTGGCTGCGCGCCCATGCCGACGGGTTCGACGTCACCCTGACGCCCGTGACCGAAGGCCACACGATCCTGCTGCTCGCAGGGCCGCGCGCGCGCGACGTGCTGGCCGCTGCCTGCCGCGGCGATTGGTCGAACGAAGGCTTTCCATGGCTGTCTGTGCGCCGTTCCTTTGTCGGCATCGCCCCGGCCGTGGTGATGCGCGTCAGCTATTCCGGGGAACTGGCCTATGAAATACACGTGCCCATGGCCCAGGCTTATGCGGCCTACCTTGCCCTGCGTGCGGCAGGCGACGGCCACGGCCTGCGCCTGTTCGGGGCCCGCGCGGTTGAGTCAATGCGGATGGAGATGGGGTATCTCCATTGGAAAGCCGACCTGATCACCGAATTCGACCCGTTCGAGACCGGGCTGAAACGGTTCGTGAAAATGGACAAGGATTTCATCGGAAAACCAGCCCTAAAGGCGCGCCAGCAGGCCGGGGCGCGGCGGCAACTGGTGCTCATGCAACTGGATGCCAGCCACGCCACGGCACAGCCGGGCGCGTCTGTCATGCACGACGGCGCGGTTGTGGGCACTGTCACCTCCGGCGCGATAGGCCACCGCACCGGCCTGAACCTCGCGCTGGCTTTCGTGACGCCTGCGCACGCAGCCACAGGCACGCAGGCCCATATCGACGTGCTTGGCGACCTGATCGCAGCCACGGTCTGCGACCCGCCCTATACCGGCACCCCCTGACGGCCCTTCGGCGCAAGAAAGACGGGTGACACTCCCCGCCCCTTTGCCTAACACTTTGCGCTACACACCGAGTCGAGCGCACGAGACGCTTGCCCGATATGGGAGGACATCATGAACCTGACACGTAAATCATTCCTCGGTCTGGCCGGTGCGGCGACCATGGCGCTGGGCCTCGCAGCACCAGCACAGGCCCAAGAGGTCACGCTCAGCCTGCACCAGTTCCTGCCGCGGCAGGCCAACGTGCCCAGCCTGATCCTCGACAAGTGGATCGCCGACGTCCAGGAGGCCAGCGGTGGCCGCATCGCCGTGGATCACTTTCCGTCGATGCAACTGGGCGGTCGCCCACCCGAACTGATGGATCAGGCCATCGACGGTGTGGCCGATATCGTCTGGACCGTGGTGGGCTACACGCCGGGCCGCTTCCCATCGACCGAGGTGTTCGAACTGCCCTTCATGGTCAACGATGCCCGCGCGGCGTCCAGCGCCTACTGGCAGATGTTCGAAAAGCACATGGCCGACACCGAATTCAAGGATCTCGAGATCCTCGGCACTTGGGTGCACGGGCCGGGAATGCTGCACACCAGCACGCCGGTCAGCTCACCTGCCGACATGCAGGGCCTGAAAATCCGCGGCGGCTCGCGCCTCGTGAACGCGCTTCTGGAAAAAATGGGCTCCACCCCCGTCGGCATGCCCGTTCCCGCAATCCCCGAAGCGCTCAGCAAAAGCGTGATCGACGGCACCACCATCCCGTGGGAAGTCACCGGCGCGCTCAAGGTGCCGGAACTGGTCGGCAACCACACCGAGTTTGAAGGCAATGCGCTTTACACGCTGACCTTCGTGCTGGCGATGAACAAGGCGCGCTATGATGGCCTGCCCGATGATCTCAAGGCCGCCGTGGACAGCGTGTCGGGTCTCGAATTCAGCGTCTTTGCCGGTGGCACCATGGCCCAGGCGGATGGTCCCGCCCGTCAGGCCGCCGTCGACAATGGCAACACCATCGTCACAGTTACCGGCGATAACCTGACCGCATGGCAGGACGCCGCCCAGCCGATCTATGCCGAATGGGTGGCAGACATGGAGAGCAAGGGCATCGACGGTCAGGCCCTGATCGACGAGGCGAAATCGCTCATGTCCGACTTCGGCAGCTGATCCACCGCCAAACTTTTCGAACGTGGCCGCACCACGCTGCGGCCACGTTTTGTCTTTCGGGGATGTCTTCTACATGAACCAGCTGGTCAAATGGCTTGCGCGCGCCTCGGCGATGATCGGCGGCATTGTCTTGTTTGGCCTGATCGTGCTTACGACCCTGTCGATCATCGGCCGCGAACTGTCCAAGCTGGGCCACGCCATGGATAACGGCATCGGTGCCGCCATCGTCGCGCTTGGCGTTGATGAGATCCGCGGAACCTACGAGCTGACCGAGGCGGGCGTGGCCTTTGCCATCTTCGCCTTCCTGCCGGTCTGCCAGTTCTATGGCCAGCACGCCACCGTTGATGTCTTTACCTCCGGCCTACGCCCCCGTGCGCTGGGCTGGCTGCGCGCGTTCTGGGAAATCGTGCTCACTGGCGTGATCCTGTTCATCGCGCTGCGGCTCTACGACGGGATGCAGCGCTATCTCGGCAACGGCGAGACGACGCTGTTCCTGCAATTTCCGGTCTGGTGGGCCTATGCGTTGGCCGTGGGGGCCGCGACCATCGCCAGCATCGTGGCGCTCTATTGCGCCTGTGCCCGTGTGGCCGAGGCGGCCACCGGCCGCGCGATCCTGCCCGAAGGCTGATCCATGGATATCCTGCGCGAGATCGTTCAATGGGTGGGCCTGTCACGGCTCGAACTTGGGTTCTGGTCCTTTCCGATCCTGCTCGGCCTGATCTTTCTGCGCGCCCCCATCGGGCTCGCGATGTTCCTCATGGGCCTGCTGGGCTGGATCTTTGCCATGAACGGCAACCCCACGCCGATCCTGGCCAAGCTGAAATCCGAGACCTACACCACGTTTTCGAACTACTCGCTGACGATCATCCCGATGTTCCTGCTGATGGGGCAGTTCGCGACCCTGTCGGGCATGTCATCGGCCCTCTTCCGCGCCGCCGAAGGGTTTCTGGGCCACCGCCGCGGCGGTGTTGCCATGGCGTCGGTTGGTGCGTGCGCCGGCTTTGGGGCGATCTGCGGGTCTTCGCTGGCCACGGCGGCCACCATGGGCCGCACAGCGTTGCCCGAACTGCGCCGCTACGGCTATTCGGGCGGCTTTTCCACGGCCACGCTGGCGGCGGGCGGCACGCTCGGCATCCTGATCCCGCCATCGGTGATCCTGGTGATCTACGCGATCATTACCGAACAGAACATCGCCAAGCTCTTCCTCGCAGCCTTCGTGCCCGGCATCCTCGCCGCCATCGGCTATGTCATCACCATCTCGATCTACGTGCGCCTGTTTCCCGCCTCCGCTGGCACGCGGCCTGCAGTACCCTGGCCAGACCGCTGGCGCGCGCTGGCGGACACGTGGCCGGTGCTGGCGATCTTCGGCATCGTGGTCGGCGGCATCTACGCGGGCTGGTTCACCCCGACCGAAGGGGCGGCCATCGGGGCGGCGGGCACGGGGCTGGTGGCCCTTCTGGGCGGCAACCTCACATGGCGGCTCTTGGGTGAGGCGCTGATCGGCACGGCCAAGACCACGGCCATGATCTTTTTCATCGTGCTGGGGGCTTCGCTCTACAACAACTTTCTCGCTCTCTCCGGCGCCCCCCAATGGCTCGCCGATTTCGTGCTGGGCTTGGGCTTTGCGCCGCTGCTGGTGCTCAGCGTGGTGCTCGCCTTCTACCTTGTCTTCGGCTGCATCATGGACAGCCTGTCGATGATCCTGCTGACCGTGCCGATCTTTTTCCCGGTGATCTCCGGCCTCGATTTCGGCATGACACCGGAACACGTCGCGATCTGGTTTGGCATCCTCGTGCTGATCGTGGTCGAGGTTGGGCTGATCACGCCGCCTGTCGGCATGAACCTCTTCATCATCAACACCATGGACCGCGAAACGCCCATGTCCGAAACCTACAAGGCCGTTCTGTTCTTTGTCGGCTCCGACATCGTGCGCGTGGTTCTGCTGGTCCTTTTCCCCGCGATCACGTTGTTTCTGATCCCCGCCTGAGTGCGTCAAAATAGCATGGTAAACAGGGTCATCAGGTCGCACCCTGCGGCGCTTCTGCGCCTTGAAGGCGAGGGGTCAGGTTCTATTCTGTAAGGCGTTGAGAAATCACGTGCGCCCATGACAAAACCTGATCTGACCCTTGACCCGTCCAAGGCGGTTGTAACCCGTCTCGCCTCCCGCGTTCGCGCTGCCCGTGCGGCTTTGGGCCTGCCCCGGCGCGAGCTGTCGGAACGCTCCGGCGTGTCGCCGCGCTACCTCGCGCAGCTCGAGGCAGGCGAGGGGAATATTTCCATCATCCTGCTCAGCCGCGTCGCGGCCGCACTTGATGTGGCGGTCGACGATCTGTTGCGCGAAACCGCGCAAATGCCCGCCGATGTGTCCCGCGTGGCACAGCTCTATGCCGACGCCTCTGCGCCGGTGCAGGGCCGTGTCCGTGCGATCCTTGCCCCCGAAAATCCACAGGCGTTGCGCGCCCAGCGGGTCTGCCTTGTGGGCTTGCGCGGTGCGGGCAAATCCACCCTTGGCGCGGCGGTTGCATCCAAACTCAAGGTGCCGTTTGTCGAACTCCGCGACCGGATCGAATCCCGTGCAGGTATCCCGACAAGCGAGATCATCGCGCTCTATGGCGAAGACGGATACCGCAACATCGAAGCCGAGGTGCTGGAACAGGTGATCAGCAGCCATGACAAGCTGGTCATGGCCGTGTCCGGTGGCATTGTCGGGTCGCCGGACAACTACAATCAGGTGCTCGAACGCTGCCACTCCATCTGGGTCCGCACCAGCCCGGCCGAACACATGACCCGCGTGCGCGCGCAGGGCGATGCCCGACGCGGTGACCCGAATGCGGCTGCGTTGGATCAGATCAAATCCCTGCTGGCCTCTCGCGGCCCGGCCTACGAACGGGCGCTTGCACAGGTCGATACCACGTCGAAACCGATCCAGATGTCTGTCAACGACGTGCTGACCGTCATCGCCACGAACCGCTTCATGGACCGCGTCGGCGCAGTCTGAGGCTGTTCGGTTCGGGCCGATGAGCGCAGCGAAGAGGCCACAAAAACCCCAATGAAAAAGGGCCGCCCAAAGGCGGCCCCCGATTGTTCAGGTGGCGTGGATCAGGTCCAGGCCAGACGCTGCGGCCGGATCTCGAACGAGATGTGGTGCTCGCCGCCCACCAGTCCGTCGCGAGTGTGGTTCGACACGGCGCGCCAGTAGGGCTGGATCGTCACGCCTTCGTCCGCCATCAGGGCCTGGAGCTTGCCCATGACCTCGCGGCGCTTTTCGACATCCGCGATGGAGTTGGCTTCGGCCAGCAGGGCATCGAACTCGGCATTGGCAAAGCCGCTCTCGTTCCAAGCTTCGCCGGAGCGGTAGGCGAGGCCAAGGACCTGCGT
>JBCBAV010000176.1:0-5795 GCA_038532285.1 Pseudomonadota bacterium
CGCGGCGCCCGACGAGAAGGTCGAGATCGTCACCGGCAGCAACAGCAGCGAGCTGGCGAAGATCGCCGGGATAACCCCCGCGGGGTTGACCTTGACCGGCAGGTGGCTGGAGCCGCCATCATAGACCTTCATGCCCACCTGACGGCGGGGATACTGGATGTGGATCTTGCGCAGGGCGCGTTCCATGAACACCACGAAGGTGATGGTCGCGATGACCATGACGATGACACCCACAATGATCGCTGGGCTCAGGGCGCCCGAGCGACCGCTGGCAAAGAACTGCGCCAGTGCTGCGGGTACTTCGGCAATGATGCCGACGAAGATGATCAAAGAGATACCGTTGCCAATGCCGCGTGCCGTGATCTGCTCACCCAGCCACATCAGGAACATCGTACCGCCAACCAGCGTAATCAGGCAGGAAATGCGGAAAAACAGGCCCGGATCGGTGACAAGATCACCGGATTCAAGGCTTACAGCCAGCCCCCATGCCTGCAGAGTAGCCAGCGCCACGGTGCCGTAGCGCGTGTACTGGTTGATCTTCTTGCGGCCCTGCTCGCCTTCTTTCTTCAGCTGTTTCAGCGGCTCATACATCGACGCCATCAGCTGCACGATGATCGACGCCGAGATGTAGGGCATGATCCCGAGGGCAAAGATTCCCATGCGCCCGAGCGCACCGCCGGTGAACATCGACACCATGCCGCCGATGCCCTGCCCCGCCTGTTCCATGAATTCGCGCAGGGCCGCGCCGTCAATGCCGGGCACCGGGATAAACGTACCAAGGCGGTAGACGATCAACAGACCGAGCGTGAACAGGATGCGGTTGCGCAGATCGGTGGCCTTGCCCAGAGCGCTCCAGCTCGTGTTGGCGGCCATGTTCTCGACGGCTGATACCATGCGGGTGGTGTCCTTTATGGCAAAACGCCGCCCTGCGGTTCCCCGGCGGGCGGCGTAAGGAAAACTAGCGCCTATTTAAGCGGCAGAGACGCCGCTCACAAGGCGTCATTCATGCTTACTCGGCAGCCGGGGCAGCGGTGGCAAGGCTCCCGCCCGCTTTTTCCACTGCTTCGACAGCTGATTTCGATGCGCCGGTCACCTGCAGATCAACTTTGCTTGTGATCTCGCCCTTGGCCAGAACCCTCACGCCATCCAGCTTCCGGCGCACGAGGCCCGACGCCACCAGAGCGTCTTCGGTGATGGCCGATTTCGCGTCCAGCTTGCCTGCGTCGATGAATTTCTGGATCAGGCCCAGGTTGATGACAGCGAATTCCTTGCGGTTCGGCTTGTTAAAGCCACGCTTGGGCAGACGCTGGTACAGCGGCATCTGGCCGCCTTCGTAGCCGTTGATGGCCACGCCCGAACGCGATTTTTGACCTTTGATACCCCGGCCACCCATTTTGCCTTTGCCCGAACCGGGGCCACGGCCGACGCGCTTCTTGCGCTTGGTTGCACCAGGATTGTCCTGCAGCTCATGCAGTTTCATGTCGCTTCTCCTTTGCCGGATGTGACCCACGAAGCGATGACGGGCCAACCACGGCGTTTCTTGGTTGATTCTGAACGTGGCGCGATGCCACCGGGCGCGTATAGACGCAGTGCCCAGCGGGATCAAGTCCGCGGATCATACGATGGTCTGTGCGATATTTCCGGGGAAATGCGCAATTTTTCGCCGAAATTTAGCGGTGCGCCACCGTAACGCCCCATTTGCGGCCCGGTTTCGGCGCGTTCACCTGTCATTACGCTTCTCGACAGCACTGACACTGTGGATGGAGAATAAAAAATGCGAGCTTTGATGATTGCAGCCGGTTTTTGCATCGCGGCCAGCGGTGCATCGGCATCAACCGAAACAACAATCGCCAGCAAAACATCGTTCTTGCTGACGCTGGTCAACGGATGCACCTATACGCCGGTGGTCCAAAGCACCGACAACACATGGAACCTGCGTGCGGCACCGTCGCTCAGCGTGTTCTGCCCCAATCGCGTGCGTACCCGTGCGCCCAAGCTGGCCTTGGTGCCGGACTATATCGTGGGCGTCTACCGCTGACGCCTGCTGCCTGATCGGCAAAACCGAATGACAAGGGCCCGCACGCCATGCGCTGCGGGCCTTTTGCGTGCGCGGGTCAGGAATACCCGCATAGGGCGCACAGCAACGGTCGTGTATCTGTCACGTGTTTTCAATGACCACTCATTTTTAACCGTTGTTTTGGGACCTGTTTCATTATGCATTCGCTGTATTTTTCCGACGCGACATGGCTCACCCTGTTCGGCTTCGCGTCCGCTGTTGTCAGCGTGATCGCCTTTTTGCCGTACATCCGCGACACGCTCAGCGGCAAAGCCCGCCCTCACCGTGCCTCGTGGTTTATCTGGTCGGTGCTTGCCAGCATCGCCTTTTGCGCGCAAGCGTACGAAGGGGCCACGCTGACGCTTTGGTTTGCGGGGGCGCAGGCGGGGATGACCATTGTCATCTGCGTGATCTCATTGACCCACGGACGCGGCGCGTTGCTGAGCAGGGTGGATGAACGCGCGCTCTGGCTTGCGGCTATTGGCGTGGTGGTGTGGTACTTCACCGACGCAGCGGCGTATGCGCTGGCGGTGACAATCTCGGTCAGCCTGTTGGGTGGCGTCCTGACCGTTGCGAAGGCCTATCGTGATCCGGACACTGAAACGATGATGAAATGGGCCCTGAGCGTGGTTGCGTCGGCTTTGGCGCTGGTGGCTCTTCCCGTCTGGGATCCGGTGCTGTTGGCCTATCCGCTTTACATCCTCGCGCTGAACGCCGCCGTGGTCAGCGCCATGTTACTTGGACGTGTGGCATTGGCCCGGCAGGTCGCCTACACCCGGCGCACTGCGCCGGAAATGTTGGCGATGCCCGCCTTTCGCGCCGCGTCTTATCCCTGATCCACTCCACTCACGAAACGGAAAAAACCCGGCTCGTTCGAGCCGGGTTTTTGCACTTCACTGGAAATGGGCTCAGCCCTTTTCTTCAACGATCTGCACAAGGTGAGGGATCGAGTTCACCATACCGCGCACGCTGGGAGTGTCTTCCAGCTCGCGGGTCTTGTGCATCTTGTTCAGACCCAGCCCGATCAGCGTCTTGCGCTGCTTTTCGGGGCGGCGGATGGGCGAACCGACTTGCTTGACGACGATTGTCTTTGCCATCTGGATCAGGCCTCCTCAGCCACTTGGGCGCTCTCGTTGGGCGCGTCTTCACGTTTGGGCAGAATGTCCGCGACCTTCTTGCCACGACGCTGGGCGACCGAACGGGGCGACTGCTCCTTGGTCAGACCGTCCATGGTGGCGCGGATCATGTTGTAGGGGTTCTGCGAGCCGATCGACTTCGACACAACGTCCTTGACGCCCAGCATCTCGAACACCGCACGCATCGGACCACCGGCGATGATCCCGGTCCCTTCCGGGGCGGTGCGCATGACAACCTTGCCGGCGCCGTGACGACCTTCCATGTCGTGGTGCAGGGTACGACCTTCGCGTAGTTGCACGCGGATCATCTGGCGCTTGGCCTGTTCGGTGGCCTTGCGGATGGCCTCGGGCACCTCTTTCGCCTTGCCTTTGCCAAAGCCGACGCGACCCTTCTGGTCACCGACAACAACAAGCGCGGCAAAGCCGAAACGCTTACCACCTTTCACAGTCTTCGAAACACGATTGATCGCGACCAGGCGGTCGGCGAACTCGGGCGCTTCTTCTTCACGATTGCGCCGCGGGCGGCGATTTTCACGTTCTGCCATGAGAGCAGTCCTTTTGTGGGTGGCATTGCGCCAGTTTGGTCAACCGCAGTGGCCCCGGATCACATCCGGGGTCCCC
This sequence comes from Pseudomonadota bacterium, assembly GCA_038532285.1. Lineage (GTDB taxonomy): Bacteria > Pseudomonadota > Alphaproteobacteria > Rhodobacterales > Rhodobacteraceae > Tateyamaria. Next base: position 3,814 of record JBCBAV010000176.1, read on the forward strand.
GGTCATCGAGACGGCAATGCCGCCTGCAAGAGGAACGGCGGGGACATCCCCGCCATACCTTAGAGTTTCAGTCCGCCTTCGCGCGCGGCGTCGGCCAAGGCCTTCACCTTGCCGTGGAACAGGAACCCACCGCGGTCGAAATAGGCTTCTTCCACGCCGGCCTTCTTGGCCCGCTCGGCGATCGTCGCACCGACCTTCGTCGCTGCTTCGATGTTGTTCTTGCCCACGACGCCCAGATCTTTTTCCAGGGTCGAGGCCGCGGCCAGGGTCACACCGTTCACGTCGTCGATTAGCTGCACGCTGATGTTCTTGGACGAACGGTGCACGCTCAGCCGCATGCGCCCGGCGTTGACCTTGCGCAGCTTGTTCCGGACGCGCAGGCGGCGCTTGAGGAACAGGGTCCGTTTGCTGTTTGCCATCTGTCTGGTCCTTACTTCTTCTTGCCTTCCTTGCGGAAGACGAATTCCCCTTTGTAGCGAATGCCTTTACCCTTGTAGGGCTCGGGCTTGCGCCACTCGCGGATTTTCGCGGCCACTTCGCCGACCTGTTGCTGGTCAATGCCCTCGACCACGATCTCGGTTTGCTTGGGCGCCGATACGGTCACACCCTCGGGTGCGACGAAATCCACGTCGTGTGACAGGCCCAGGTTCAGCTTCAGGGTGTTGCCCTGCATCTGTGCCCGGTAACCCACGCCCTGGATTTCCAGCTCTTTCTTGAAGCCCTCGGTGACGCCGGTCACGCAGTTCTGCACCTGCGTGCGGGACATACCCCACTGCTGACGCGCGCGCTTGGACTTGCCGCGGGGGGCGATGGTGACAACGTTGTCTTCGACAGACAGGGTCACGTCGTCGGTGGCGGTGAAGGTGCGGACCCCCTTGGGGCCTTTCACTTCGATGGTCTGACCGGACAGCGACGCTGTCACGCCCGAGGGCAGATCGACCGGTTTTTTACCAATTCGAGACATCAATCCCTCCTTAGAATACGGTGCAGAGCACTTCGCCGCCGACATTGGCGGCCCGTGCGCTTGCATCCGACATCACGCCCTTGGACGTCGAGACGATAGACACGCCCAGACCCTGACGGACCTGCGGGATGTCATCACGGCCCATGTACACGCGGCGGCCGGGCTTGGACACGCGCTTCAGCTCGCGGATCACAGGCTCGCCTTCATAGTACTTGAGGCTAATCTCGATGGCCGGGTGGCCGTTGGAACCGGTGGTCTTCTCAAAACCACGGATGTAGCCTTCGTCCGCCAGGACTTCGAGCACGCGCTCGCGCAGTTTCGACGCGGGCGTCTCGACCACGGATTTGCCGCGCATCTGGCTGTTGCGGATGCGGGTGAGCATATCGCCGATAGGATCGTTCATATCTTCTCTCCCTTACCAGCTGGATTTCACAAGGCCGGGGATCTGACCCTGGCTGCCCAGCTCGCGCAGCGCGATCCGGCTGATCTTGAGCTTGCGATAATAGGCGTGCGGCCGGCCGGTTAGCTGGCAGCGGTTGTGCAGACGGGTGGCCGAGCTGTTGCGCGGCAGTTTCGCCAGCTTCAGGGAAGCGCGAAAACGATCTTCCATCGGCTTGCTCTCGTCAGAGATGATTTCCTTAAGTTCGGCGCGCTTGGCAGCATATTTGTCCACCAGCTTCTGACGCTTCACTTCGCGGGCGATCATGGATTTCTTTGCCATATCTGATGTCCCTCTTACGCGTTGAAGGGCATGTTGAAGGCTTTCAACAGGCTCTTTGCTTCCGCGTCATTGTCTGCGGTGGTGGTGATGATGATGTCGAGGCCCCAGACCTCGTCGACCTTGTCGAAATCGATCTCTGGGAACACGATGTGCTCCTTGAGACCCATGGCAAAGTTGCCACGGCCATCGAAGCTGGGCTTCACGCCGCGGAAGTCGCGGACGCGGGGCAGCGCGATGGTGATCAGACGGTCCAGGAATTCGTACATCCGGTCGCCGCGCAGCGTGACCTTCACGCCG
>JBCBAV010000177.1:0-5741 GCA_038532285.1 Pseudomonadota bacterium
ATTGTGCTGATTGCTTTTGTGAAACCGGCCTCGACGGCAAACATCAGTGCGACAATCGCCAGGATCGAAATGATCAGGGATACGATCTGGAACTTGTGCCAGAGCGATTTGCTGATCACGATTTCCATGACCGTCACCGTGATATGGCGGTTTTGCTGTGTGACAACAGCGGCACTCAGCATCCAGGCCGTGCCAACCAGGGCGATCACGATTTCAAGGCTCCACACCTGTGGCGCATTGAAGAACTTCCGCGCGATGACCTCGAATGCCATCGTCAGAATGGCGAGCAAGTAGAGCGGCCCGCAGACCCGCCCCACAAAGATCGACAATTTGTCGATGGACTCAGCGATTTTCAGCATATTCCCCCCAAGACACGTCGTTGAGGCGCGATCTGTTGCCCCAAAAAAGAACCGGGGCGAAGGTCGCCCCGGTCAATCTGCTCGACTTATTCGGAAATCAGTCCGATGTCCTTCATGAAGGCAAAGTGCGCGTCCAGCGCGGCCTGCGCTTCAGGTGTTTTTGCAGCAGTCTCTTTCCAGACTTCCTGAGCGATTGCGCGGAACGCGTCACGCTCTTCCTGCGGCCAATCGATCACTTCGATGTCCGGGTCTGCGATGTCGCGCTCAACCAATTCTTTGTCCTTGGCGTCAAGTGTCTGCAGAACATCCGCATAGGCGGTATAGAACCACTCTTTCAGGCCCGCCTGCGCCTCGGGGCTCAGGCCGTCCCATGTGGCCTTGCTGACTGTGAATTGGTGCACTGCCATCGAATGGATGCCAGGGTACAGCGGATAGGGTGCAATTTCATTCAGACCCGAGCTGTCGTTGTTCACATAGGCCGATGCGTCTGCCGCATCGATCACACCCTTTTCGAGCGAGGTGAACACGTCACCGAACGGGATGCTTGCAGGTGCCGCACCAGCCGCCTGGAACACAGCCGCAGCCAGACCAGAGGGAGAGCGGATTTTCAGGCCTTCTAGGTCAGCCACGCCGCGAATGGGCGTCTTGGCGACCAGCGCTTCTTTGGAAACAGGGCCGCAACCAACAACAACCAGGCTGTCAGGCAGAACCTGGTCCCACAGCGCTTGCAAAGCTGCCTCGCCGCCGCCTTCTCTGCAGAACTGCTGCACTTGCGCGGGGGAATCGTAGCCAGCGATCAAATCACCCAGGATGGCGAACGCCGGGTTGCGGCCAGAGAAGTAGGCGATTGAGGTCAAATCGCCTTCGAGCGCGCCTGCGGCGATTGCGTCGGCGGTGTCCTTGCGGTCGACGATGGAGTTGATCGGGGTGAATTTAACCGACACTTCACCATTGGTCATTTCGCTGACCTTTGGCCCCCAGTTTTCGTCGATATACTTGTACTGGAAGTCGCCGGATTTGGTCGACGTTTGGATCTGCAGCGTTGTTTCCGCATTCGCGACCAACGCAGTGGTGCAGAGTGTCGCAGCGACAACGCCCATTTTCAGAATTGCGTTCATGTTTCTCCTCCAAGTGTTGGCAGCGAATGCCTGTGCCCCGCTGTTCTGAGCTTCGACCTTGGCGGTCGAGTCACCCACAGTTATACAAGCCACATTGTGTTCGTCAATGCATACATTAGTCAATGCATTTTTGTATTTGACGCTGCACAGCGCTGTGCCTACGATGTTTCAAAGGTGATTCAGCAGACAACGAAGACCATTCTGGCCGGTGACGGAGGGCGCAAATTGGCAAGTCAAGGCAACGCAGCACTCAGTCTGGAAGCGTATGAGCGTTTGAAACAGGACATCCGGCAGAACATTCTGCCGCCCGGTCATCAAGACACTGAGCCCGAGTATGCCGCGCGCCTCGGGATGAGCCGCACCCCTGTCCGAGAGGCGTTGATCCGTCTGGAGGCTGACGGATTGGTGCAGTTGATCCCACGGCGCGGCGCGCGTGTATTGCCGATCAGCCTCGATGACATGGAAGACATCTATGAAATTCTGACTGCTCTGGAGCCTGCCGCTGCTGCAAAACTCGCTAGTACACGACCGAGTGCCGAAGCGCTTGCCCCTTTGCGACAGGCTTATTTGGCCATGGAAACTGCGTTGGATGCGGATGACCTTGATGCCTGGGCCGATGCCGACGATCTTTTCCATCGCCGCATGCTGGAGTTGCATGGCAACAAGCGCATGCTCGACTATGTGTCGACGCTTTTTGATCAGGCGCATCGTGCCCGGATGATCACGCTGCACATGCGCGACAAGCCAATTAAGTCCACGCAAGAGCACAAAGAAATTCTTGAGGCTCTCGAAGCAGGGCAATCACAGCAGGTAGAAGAAATTTTTCGCGAGCACAGGGAGCGTGCGCGCCGGGAACTGCTTTCGCTTTTGCGAAAGTTCCGGCTTTCGCAGCTTTGACCTCGCAAGAATACTGACGGGACAATTGGATGAACAAGAACGCAAGCATTGCTCTTATCAAGGGCGACGGTATCGGCATCGACGTGGCGGACGCGACGATGGAAGTTGTGTCTCAGGCGCTAAAAAATGCCGGGCTTCCACCACTTGATATCAACGAGATCGAGGCAGGCGCAGGTCTCTATCGGGATCATGGTATAGATATCGAACCCGACGGCGAAGAGCGTGCGGCAAGTGCAGACGCCATCTTTTTGGGTGCAATCGGCCTGCCGAGTGTGCGGAAAGAGGATGGCACTGAAATCTCACCTCATTTGCGTTTGCGCGACAGGTTCCAGCTTTATGCAGGTGTGCGACCGGTGAAGGCCTATCCGAATGCCCCGCAAAGGCTAGCGGACCCGAGAGCGGCAAAGCTGGACATGGTGATCCTTCGTGAAAGCACGGAAGGGCTGTTCTACTCGGCCGCCGTACACCAACGGTCACATGTTCAAACCGACGACGAGGTGCAGGATGTTCTGCGCATCACCCGCACAACTACCGAGAAACTGCACGACTTTGCCTTTCGTCTCGCGCAGCGGCGGCGAGCCAAAGGCACGAAGGGCGAAGTTACCTGCGTCGACAAGGCAAACGTATTCGCGTCGATGGCGTTCTTTCGGAAGATCTTTGACGAACGCAAGACAGCCTTCCCGGATGTTCTGACAAGCTATGCCTATGTCGACGCCATGGCTTTGGGGTTGGTGCGCAATCCTTGGGACTGTGACGTCCTTGTCATGGAAAACATGTTCGGCGACATCTTGTCTGACCTTGCCGGTGGACTTGTCGGTGGCATGGGTATGGCAGCTTGCGCGGAAATCGGCGACGAGAACGGTCTTTTCCAACCTGCGCACGGAACAGCGCCAGACATCATGGGGCAGGACAAGGCGAACCCCTTGGCAGCCATTCTTTCCGGCGCCCTGATGCTCGACTATCTGGGAGAGAAACTGGACGACCGAGACTACGCCGATGCGGCGGCATCAATCGAACGTGCTGTTGATAGCGGGTTTGCCGCCAATGACCTGCGCCCAATGGAGTTTGGCGGCGACATGGGCACGCGCGCCGTCACCGAAGCCGTGATGACGCATCTCTCGACATGAGTATTCTGCTGGGCGTCATCGCCGATGACTTCACCGGTGCAACCGATATCGCCAATACCCTTGCAAAAGAAGGTATGCGCGTTGTGCAAACCATCGGCGTACCAGACAGTGGTGCTTTGCCAGAGGCTAACGCCGTCGTCATCGCCCTGAAATCTCGGACGGCACCGGTACAAGATGCCGTTGACTGGAGTCTGGGCGCGCTGGAATGGCTGCTCGGTCAAGGCGCGCAGCAGATTGTCTTCAAGTATTGTTCCACATTCGACTCCACGCCTCAGGGCAACATCGGGCCTGTGGCCGATGCCCTTCAGACGCGGCTTGGCGAGAAGCGTACCGTGATCTGTCCTGCGTTCCCCGAGAATGGCCGCATTGTGAAAGTGGGGCATCTTTACGTGAACGGCACACCACTCCACGAAAGCCCGATGCGCGATCATCCCCTGACACCTATGTGGGACAGCAGCCTGAAAGCATTGATGGGGGCGCAATCGCAAGGCACGGTCGGGGAAGTGGGATTGGATGTTGTGCGCCAAGGGCCGGCTGCCATAAGTGCCGCAATGGCAGCGATCGAAGACAACTACATCGCGGTCGATGCAACAACCGATGATGACCTCAGAACCATTGGTGGTGCACTTGCAAATTCCCGGCTGCTCTCCGGTGGCTCTGGCATCGCCACCGGCTTACCGCAAAACTATCTCGACCAAGGCCAATTGACGTCCTTTTCCAAGCCAGGTCTGCCCGCAGTTGTCGGGCGCAGCCTGATCCTGTCGGGGAGTGCTTCTGTCGCAACCCAAAGCCAAGTGGCCTATGCAAAGGCGCGCATGCCAGCGATCGAGGTCAACCTTGACAGGGTGGCAGAGCAGTCCGGGTACATCGACGAAATCTGCGATTGGGTGCTTGGGCGCGACGCCTCTGACCCGGTCTTGGTTTATGGCACGTCTTCGGGCGAAGTTCTGCGGCGCAATCAAGAAAAGTACGGCGTCGCGAAGTCTGGCGAGATGTTGGAAAACACACTCAGCCAGGTTGCTTCAACACTCGCATCCGAGGGCTTCACCCGAATCGTCGTGGCGGGCGGGGAAACATCAGGTGCAGTCGTCTCGGCCTTGGGCATCAAGACGCTGCAAATCCGCGATGAAATCGCCCCCGGCGTTCCCTGGTGCGAAGTACCCGGCACACCTGCCCGAGCAATCGCACTGAAGTCCGGCAACTTTGGCCAGGAGAGCTTTTTCATAGACGCGTTGGAGATGTTGGAATGACCGAAGCCAAGGCCCGGGAACATATCTCAGTGCTTGCCAGATCGCTTTTCGAACGCGGGCTAACAGGTGGCTCGTCCGGGAATATCTCGCAGCGTGTGGACGGCGGCTATCTGATGACCCCAACGGGTTCCACGATGCGCGATCTCGACCCGGCCAGGATTTCGTTTCTTGACGAAGCCGGAAACCACATCGGCGGAGACAAGCCAACCAAAGAGAGCTTTTTGCATCTGGCGTTCTTTCAGGTGCGTCCGAAAGTCGGTGCTGTTGTGCATCTGCACTCAACCTATTCCGTCGCGGTAAGTTGCATGAGTGGCCTCGACGAAACGGATGTTCTACCTCCATTGACGCCCTACTACATTATGCGGATCGGGACGCTACCGCTTGTCCCCTACTTTGCGCCAGGTGACGCAAGACTAGCTGACGCTGTCCGACAGGCTGCCGCTGATCATTACGCGATCCTCTTGGCCAATCATGGTCCCGTTGTCACCGGAAAGTCGCTGGAAGACGCCATCTACGCAATGGAAGAGCTCGAAGAAACGGCAAAGCTGTTTTTGACGCTGCAACAACTGAACGTGCGGCTGCTGACGCCTCAACAAGTTGCCGAACTGAATGAACGGTTCCCAAAGGACATCTAACGTGTACGTCGTTACAGTAGAGTTTGAAATCAAAGGAGATCGCATTGACGCGTTCATGCAGAGGATGATGGAGAACGCCCTTTCATCCTTGGACATCGAAGAGGGCTGTTTGCAATTTGACGTCTGCCAGAGCGCGGAAGATGGGAGCCTAGTGTTTTTGTACGAAGTTTACGTCGATCGCGACGCGTTTGAAGTGCACCTGTCGTCGGAGCACTTTGTCAGTTTCGACAAAGCAGTTTCGTCGATGATCGTTGCAAAGTCCGTAACTTCATGGGTTCGGCGCTAGGTGTCTAAGGCAGTCAAAACCAGTGCCGACCAGATCAATTGGTTGAAGATCACAACACAGCGAATGAGG
>JBCBAV010000178.1:0-5726 GCA_038532285.1 Pseudomonadota bacterium
CGTCCGTACTGGCGGGTTGAGATGTGCGGGCGGTCATGGAAGCGGCTGGGAAACATAAACGGACACGCAAACATCTCAGGTGACTTGACCCAGGCCAAGACGGTTTCGCGCGTGTTTTCAGTCATTTCGAACTGGACCGGTCGCTTAGTTTTACTCTGAATGACGGAAACACGCTCCCGGACGCGGTCATCTTTGACAAGATCGGAAACGGCCAGTTTGACGAGATCACAGCCGCGCAGCTTGCTGTCGATCGCCACATTGAACAGAGCCAGATCGCGTAAGTATCCCGCAAGTTCGAGCCGGGCCCGGATCGCCCAGACCTGTATCGGCAGCAAAGGCCGTTTCTGACCGATGATCCGCCCCTTGTTCCAGGCTCTGCGTTTCGGGGTGGTTGCGGGAAGTTGGACTCTTGGCATGACATGCCTTCCGATCCTCCCTCCGCACCCAGTCACCAGCACCGCGCCGACGGGAACACTCTACAGTCTGAATGAATGGCCGGTGCTAGAGACACGCGATGACTGTCTTTGCCGCGTCAGCATTAGTCAGCATCGAGCCCAACCCGGCCATCGACTTTTCTCGCTGCGCGCGCACGCAGCGTGAAAACTGCTGCGAGTGCCCGGTCGGGCGTGCCGCAGTGCAGTAGCAAACTCGGCCATTCGCGCATTTTGCAGCGAGATCTGTCAGGGCAAATCACAGGTAGCGGACTTTTCGGACCTACGGCTGGACAGCCCAGACTGGCGCTATAGGTCCAGAACCGACTTTTAAAGCTTTCATCGGATTCTTCAGTTCTAGACGTGCAGATCCGACATTCGGTATAACTGCCGAACTTCGTTTTTGGCTGAGGCTTGGAACACGATAGAGTGCCGCCTTTTTGTTCGCGGAGGCTCAAGTTCAGGTTCAGCCGCCTTTTGGGGTCTGCCAGAATTGCATTATTTGAGCTCTATTGCTCCGACAAACATGCGATCAGTACTGAACACCCAAGGTCAAAGCGCCATCGACCACAAGATTGGTTCCAGACACAAAGCTTGCCGCCGGGCTGGCGAGGTACACAGCGGCGCTGGCAACCTCTTCCGGCTTGCCCATGCGGCCCATAGGATTGGCAGCAACTTGCTTCTTGAAGAAGTCCGGGTTGTTCGCCTCGGTTCGCCCCCATACGCCATCTGCGAAGTAGATATTTCCCGGGGATACCGAGTTCACGCGCACCCCGTCTGGCGCAAGGGTTCGGGCCAGGCCCTTCGCGTAATTCAGAACAGCGGCTTTCATGGCCCCGTAAGGTTTCGGACCTCCTGGCGTGTGCAAAGCGGCAATGGAGGAAATGAACACCATAGCGCCAGCCTTTGCGCTTTTCAGGTGCGGGATCGCGGCCTCGGCCCCGTGAAATGTCGCCATCATGTCCACCTGGAAACTTGCATTCCAGGCGTCTTCATCGTTGGCGAGGTTCATGGCACTTGTGTTGGCGATGAGGATGTCCAAGCCCCCAAACGCCTCTGCCGTGTCGTTGATCCAGGCTGCCTGGGCCTGCCCGTCAGAAGCATCCAAAGCCGAGCCGCGCACGGTCGCCCCACCAGACGAAAGTGCTGCAACCGCCGAATCCACGCCGTCTTGACCACGGGCGCAAATCGAAACGTTGCAACCTTCGGAAATCAGCAGTTCAGCGATTGCCCGTCCGATCCCCCTGGTTCCACCGACAACGGCTGCGTTCATTTCTTTGAGCATGAGGTCCATTGTCGAGCTTCCCCTTTTTTTGGTCTTTCGTTGAATTGTTATTTTATCGGATCGGCGAGTGAGGTGTGCCAACCATCCGATGGACAACAGTTTTCTCTACATCGACGAGTTTGCGCACGGTTGGTTTGTAGATTGTCTGCCAATCATCGGACTCATAGACCGCCTTGTAGAGTTGTTCCCGATGGGCTTCATCGTCAAAGCGCCTGATCCAAATGTGGAGATTGTCGTCTTCTTCACCGCGAAACATCGCAGGAATCACCATTCCACGAGCGGTCATGAACGGAGCAACACGGGCTTCCATGAACTCGATCCATTCGTCCATCTTCCCCGGATAGACTTGGTACTGGCGGATCTCAAAAAGTGCCATTGGCGTGACCCTTCGGTTCAGAACGGGGTGAAACCGCCGTCGATGCTGTAGATGCTTCCATTGATGAAGTTGGCGTCGTCGCGGCAGAGAAACGCCGTGAGGGCAGCGACTTCGCTGGTGTCGCCATAACGCCCGGCCGGAATTGCAGCGATCACTTTTTTTCGCGCTTCGACGGGATCATCTCCCGCGTCGGCTTCCACTGCCGCCAACATGTCGGTGTCAATCTGACCTGGAACGATAACGTTGATGCGGATGCCTTCACCGGCGTGAGCCTTTGCTCCGACGCGTGTCAGGCCGATCACGGCGTGCTTGCTGGCGCAATAAACGGGCATGGTTGCACGACCACCCTGAACACCAGCAGCCGAAGACACATTGATGATCGAGCCACCACCATTTCTGCGCATGGCAGGGATCACGTATTTCATCATCAGAAACGTGCCCGTTACGTTGATCGACATAACATTCTCAAAGTTTTCGAGCGATTGATCCTCGATCAGGTTGCTTTCACCAACGATCCCTGCGCCGTTGAACAAGATATCAAGCCGCCCAAATTTCTCTTCAGTCCATGTGACCAGTTCCTTCGCCTCTGCTTCGACAGAAACGTCCGACCGGCGCGTGTGCACCCGTTCATTAAGCGCATCCAGCTTGTCCAAGCGAGCCTGATCTCGACCCGTTGCAACAACGGTCGCGCCGTCGGCAATCAGCCGTTCAACGGTCGCGACGCCGATACCTCCAGTGGCACCCGCGACAATGGCGACTTTTCCCTGAAGGGGTTCGGACATCAATTGTTCCTCAGACTGGTCAGGCTAGCCGTTGACGACCTTGGGGGACAGGTCATCAAGCTGGTTGCCAATTTCATCCGCCCGGTCCTCTTCAGCGAACTTCCGTTCCTTGAATTCGCTTCCCCAGTCCTGCATGGCGGCGATGATCGGTTGAAGCGAGCGTCCGTAGTCCGTCACTTCGTATTCGACGCGCGGCGGAACCTCGGCATAGACGGTGCGCCGAATGATTCCGTCAGCTTCAAGTTCGCGAAGCTGCAATGTGATCATTCTTTCGGTAGCATTGGGCGCAAGCCGGCAAAGTTCGCCAAACCGCTTACGACCTGAAAGCAAACGACAAATCAGGACCGGTTTCCACTTTCCACCGATCACACTCAGCGTCGCCTCGACGTCGCACCCTGTCTTCCAATCGTACTTTCTTGTCATGCGCTGGCCTCCGCCGGAACTTCAATACTTACAAAAATGTAGGTACTTGTCAGAATCGCCGTAACATCGCAATCTTAGGAAAATAAGTCAACTGGGAGCCAATCATGAAAGCCTTGGGCTACGCGGAGCAGGGACCTGTCACTGCTGCCGGTTCTGTCGTCGAATTTACTGCTGCTGACCCAACACCAGGTCCTAACGATCTGCTGGTCGAGGTGCGTGGCGTGTCCGTTAATCCTGTGGACTTCAAAGTGCGGGCCAATCGTCCGCCGCCCGAGGGTGATCCAAAAATCTTGGGATGGGATGCCGCTGGTGTCGTCAAAGCTGTTGGCTCGGACGTGTCCATGTTCAAGGTGGGCGATGAGGTCATGTATGCGGGCGAGTTTACCCGCGACGGCTCCAACGCCGAACTACAGTGTGTCGATGAGCGTCTGGTTGGTCGCAAGCCCTCATCACTGAGCTTTGCCGAAGCCGCAGCCCTACCGCTGACGAGTATCACAGCTTGGGAGATGCTGTTTGAAAGCCTACGTGTTGATGAAGGCGGCGGCGAAGGCGAAGCCTTGCTGGTCATTGGCGGCGCTGGTGGCGTTGGATCGATCCTTATCCAGCTTGCCAAGAAGCTTACCAAGCTGACTGTCGTTGCAACGGCTTCTCGTCCGGACACGATTGAATGGGTCAAGAAGATGGGCGCAGACCACGTGGTGAACCACCGCAACAATCTGGCCGAGGAAATGAGCGGAATTGGGATTGCTCCCAAGTTTGTGGCGACACTTACAAACACCGATGACCATTTCGACGCGATCATTGAGATGATCAAGCCACGTGGCCATATCGCGATGATTGATGATCCGCAGAACGTGGCCATCGGCCCGCTGAAGATGAAAGCCCTGACCTTTAGCTGGGAGTTCATGTTTGCGCGGTCGCTACACAAAGCGGACGACATCATCGAACAGCACAAGCTGCTCAGCCGTGTGGCTGATCTGGTGGATGCTGGCGACATCATCTCAACGGCCAATAAGAACAACGGTCCGCTGAGCGTGGATAGCCTGCGATCCGCGCTGGAACACCAGACTAGCGGTGCAGCCATCGGAAAAACAGTCCTGGAAGGATTTGCTGGAGCCTGACGGCTCCGGCGGTTTGGGAGGACCGTTGGCACATGCTTTTGAGTGTTCAAGATCGCAAGATGGTGCCGTCAGCATTCGACGACATTAGCTTTGATCTCTGCAAACGTCGCGATGATGTCATCATGATGAGCGCAGACCTGGCTCATTATTGCGACTTATACAAAGTCACTAAGGACCTCCCATACCAATACGTTGAGGTCGGCATGGCTGAGCAGAACCAGGTTGGCGTGGCCGCAGGGCTTGCGAAAGCCGGTTTCGTCCCGGTCACCTCAACCTTCGGCAGCTATGCGTCTCGACGTTGCTTTGACCAGATGGTCATTTGCATGGGCACCAGCAAAAACACGGGCATTTGTCTGGCGTTTACGCCCGGGATCACCAGCCCGGCCCCGATCCATCATCAGGGCACCGAAGACCTTGGCATGCTGCGGGCCGTGCCGCATGCAACCGTCATTGATCCGATGGATGTCACCGATTTTGCGCAAGCTTTGGACGCGGCCTGCGATCTCCCAGGGCTTGTCTATATGCGCGGGCATCGTGGGACGACACCGAGCTTGCTCGATCCAGCGTCCTTCAAATTCGAACTTGGCAAAACCTATCCGCTCAGAACTGGTCGCGGCATTGGCGTCATATCATGCGGACATGCTTCGCAATGGGCGGTTGAGGCATCTGATATGCTCGTCGAACAAGGCGTCGATCACTCGTTGCTGCATGTGCCGACGATCAAGCCCGTGAATGAAAACGAGATACTTGACTACTGTTTCGCACACGACGAAATCGTCACGGTTGAGAACCATCAAATTTCGACCGGCCTTGGCGGTTTGGTCAGCGAGATCACGTCCAAAGTCGGACGAGCCCCGCGTATCACCCGCGTTGGTGTTCCTGACACGTGGGCTCCTGGGGGTTCTGTCGGACACATCCGACAGCAATTCGGATTGGACCCAGCCGCCTTGGCAAACCGCATTGCGGGGGTTGCAGCATGACCCCCGAAAAGCGCCTCAAGACCCTCGAACTCTGGGCCGCCAAGATACGGCGCAATGTCGTAGATATCTGTATGCAGCGTGGCGGCTATGCTGGCCAAGGTGTCGCCCTGGCGGATGTCGGTGCTTGCATCTTCTGGGATGAAATGCGCCCCGATGGGAACGGGTGGTATCACGACCGCTTCATCAACTCGAATGGTCATGACACGATAATCAATTTCGCCGCCTTGGCCGAGATGGGCATCTACACCATGGACGAACTTCGGACAATGGGTGCTGATGGTTCTCCTATCGACCAAAGCCCCATTGAAGGCGCTCGTGGTTTTGAAAT
>JBCBAV010000179.1:0-5677 GCA_038532285.1 Pseudomonadota bacterium
CACCGGTTGCTCCCTTAGATCGACCAGCTCCTAAGCGTGAATCCATCAAGATGGCTGTTGCTACGGATCAAAGAGCAACACTGCGCACATCAAAACGTAAGAGGGCGAAGGGTGTTGTCGCAGTTGAGGCTGAACAACAGAGGCAGATCGAAATGGATTTGGCGACGCAAGCGGAGTTGATCTTAGAAGCGCCTACCGAAGCTGACGTTTCCGAGCTAGAAGGGGTTATGGGTGATCTTGAAGATTTGAAGAATAGCCTGCCCGAAGTAGCGGACAGCAAGGACCGGCTTGATCCTGTGCCGCCCTTTGCCGATCAGCAAGAGAAGCAGTTTGCGCAAGATTTGAAGGATGGCCACGCGCTTGTTCAACGGGGCGAGGATGGCGAGTGGGAACGGGTCACGTCAGACGGGACAGAGAAAATTGGCTATCGTGATGAAGGTCAAGCGGTCAAAGCATGACGAGATGTCTGTTTCGCGGGACAAAGCGCCAATTCGCCGCACGCGCACGAATGTCTCCTGTCGAGAAACGAAGACCAAGGATCACAACCCTTGTCCTTAGTCTACGCGATCAGACAGAGATTTGCTTTCTCATCCGCGATCAGCTTGCGTAATGAGCCTGTCTGGATCGACCCCATGAACACTGTCCGACCGACCGCAAATGCAGGTGTGCCGATAAAGCCGAAGACATTTGCAATAGCCGCCGTCAGACGCAGGCGGCGGTCGATAGCATCTGACTGCATGTCTTCGACCAATCTGTCAGGATCGAGGTCAAGATTTTCGGCAATGGCCGCGATGAAGCGTTCATCGGTGACGGCGGGCGTTCGGATCAGACGCGCGTGCATTTCACGATACCGGCCCTGAAGGTCCGCTGCCAGCACGGCACGGCTAGCAACCGCGGACGCTACGCCAAGAAGCGGGAGCTGATGCCGGACGATGTGAAAGGTGTCCGGGTCGTTTGCCTCAAGGTCGGTTAGACGATCATCCATCACACGACAGATCGGGCAAGCAAAATCGGAGAACATCGCGACTGGTACGGTTCTGTGGCGCTCATCGCCGAAGAAAGCAGCGCAGGGATTTTCTCTGACAAACTGTTCCAGTTCGTCATCCGCGTCGGATTCCGGTTCACCGTTATCTAGGCCCGCAAAAATTGCAGCACCAGGTGTGGATGCGCCTGCCCCCTGTAATCGTCGGAATGGTGGAAGATCGGTTATGTCCTCGAACGCGAAGTCCGGCTGTCCTAGCGACGCCAGATATGGAACGCCTTTCACCCATCCTGCAACAGCGAGAGCTCCGCCAGCCAATATGGCCCGTCGCTTCCAGTCGGCCTTCGCTACCATCAGTTTGCGATCTGGGCGAGCATCACGATAGCCATCCCCATCATCATCAGGTTCTCCGTCAGGCTGACGAAACCGAGAGGCACGTTCGATCCGCCGCCCACGCAGGCGCATTTCAACTCTCGTTTATCGATGTAGACAGCCTTGAATACGCTGATTGTGCCAACCGTCGCGACAAAGAGCGCCGCAGGGGCCGCAAGCCAGGTTAGCAACATCCCTGTCATGAGGATGCCTGCCGCTGTTTCTACCCAAGGATAAACATACGCATACGGCACCCATTTCCGCGCCAGCAGATCGTAGTTGAGGAACATCGTTGTGAAACTCTCGATATCGCGGAGCTTCTGCATACCCAGCAAGATCATCGAGACCGAAATGAACCAACCCAGCGTTTGCCAAGTGATCCCGCCGAGGAAGCCGATGGAAAGTGCGAGCGCCGTCGCAGCGGCAACGGCAAAGAGATAGAGGACAGGTTTGTAAGTCTTGGCCTTCGGATCATAATTGGTGAGCTTTTCACGCAGAGCGTCGTAGCCGCCGACCCTCTCGCCTGCGATCCATATCTGCGGAGTGGTAGGTACATCATGCGCTTCCTTGAACGCATCAACCTCAGATCGTTCGCGGAACAGACGATCATCGACCTTGTAGCCATGCCGGTCCAAGAGCCAGCGAGCTTTTTGTCCGGACGGACACAGATGATTTGGCAAGTCCATTCGGTAGAGAACGGCTGTTTTTCCGGTCGCGGATACTGCCGGATCGGTCGTTACATCAGCAACGTCACGGGAATCTTTTGGCACGATAGCTCTCCTGATGCGTTTTGCTTAAGGCCAGTGTATGGTTGCTAGATCATCTACTGTGGGTGCTTTATATATACCCCCATAGGGTATATCAAGGCGGTGAATCATTGGGGATAAGAAAGAGGGAGCGCAACTCGTGAAAGCCAACAAAGACAAGACACTGGACCGACTGTCACGGCTTGAAGGGCAAGTGCGCGGTGTTGCAGGTATGGTGGAGGCTGACCGCTACTGTATGGATATTCTGGCGCAGACAGCGGCAATAAGATCCGCCATTCTGGGTGTTGAAAAGCTGATTCTCGAAAACCATGCGGAACATTGTGTCGAGACAGCTATTCAAAGCGGCGACCCCGATGAACAGCGCGCCAAGTTTGACGAACTGATTGGACTTTTGCAGAAAGCCTCGAAGTAGCTTTTCAATTGAGAGTTTGTACGCACTAGAGCAAGTAACACCATCAAGTCGGTACTGAGACAGAAAGCTCCCCAGAACATTTCTCAGACAACCTCAAACCAAGCCATGATGCCCGACTTCTGGTGTGACAGCATATGGCAATGGATCATCCACTGGCCAGGATTGTCAGCCACGAAGGCAACTTCGACGGTTTCATCCGCCCCAATCAGCACCGTGTCCCGAACGTCGCCTTCCATGTTCGCGGCACCGCTTTGGGACAGGACAGTAAAGTGGTGACCATGCAGGTGGATTGCGTGTGGAAACATTGATCGGTTCGTCATTTCCATACGAACGGTACAGCCCAAAGCAGCTTGGAACATCGGCTTGTCCATGCCATCCGCTATGCCGTTGAACGCCCAGACCATCCCATGCCTTGTTAAGTCTCGGAAGCCAAGACTGTCGCCGCGATAGGTGGTTTCAAGCATTGCGCGCATGGCCCCGCCTTCCATCAGCAAGACTTCGCGTTGGGAGTTTGACAAGTCTGGGGTCGCAAGTGTTCCCCAAGCAGGCAATGGGCGCACATCAGACCCATGTGACGCCAAAGTGTCACCTGATAGGACGAGTCCAGCAATTTCCACCCAATCTCCATTTCCGGGATCAAGCAGCAGACCGGCGGTTGTCTCTCCGTCTATGCGGCCGTCTATCACGACATCCGCTCTTTGGGCGGGTCCGAGGACGAGCGTTTCGATCTCACGTGGTGTGACTGGATGACCGTCCAACGCAATCAGCTGGGGCGACAGGTGCGGCAAAGACAACGGCATGATCCTGTCAGTGGCCGTGTTGATGATCCGCAGCCGCACACGCTCACCGGGTTGGATGTCAAATTCAGGATAGGCAGCGCCGTTCACCGTGACGGTGTTTCCCATGCGCCCACCGTGCGCAGCCGCGTGCAGGTCATCCCATCTGTCCTCGACAATGGCTGCATTCCGATCCAGCAGCCAATCATCAAGAACTAGCACCAGCTCACGGGTCGCAGCACCCGCTTCCCCGAGCCAGGGTTCGCGATCCTCCACGATCAATGGCCCTGCAAGTCCTCGTGCCACTTGTTCTGTGCTGCGGTTGTGAGAATGATACCAGTATGTGCCGGGATCGGGAGCCACAAAATCATAGTCGAACCCCTCACCAGGTGGCACAGGTGCTTGCGTTAACGGGGCCGCGCCATCCATAGCGTTGTCAATGCGTATGCCGTGCCAATGTACGGCGGTCGGTTGCGGCAGGTCGTTGACCAATCGGTAGCCGACGCGATCACCCGCTGTCAGGCGAATTTCCGGGCCGGGAACCCTGCCTTCCACCTCGGTCGCGTAGGCCCAAACAGACGTTGATGGATATCCGTCAGGGGCAAGCTGCGCATTTACCGGAGCAGCCCGCAGTACGGGCAGGCTGGAATCGGCAAAAGAGGGTGCGGAAAACAGGGATGTGCTCCCAAGCGCAGCAGCGCCTTTCAGAACAGAGCGTCGAGACAGGGAGGTCATGAAATGTTCCTCTTCAAAGGTTGACCGGCGGCGTGGTTATTGAAGTGAGCGTTGCCGTTGCCAGCAAGATGAGCAGAACAGCAATAACCTCGATCTGGATAGAGCGGCGCAGATGGGGCACGGCTGCGGGTGTACCAGAGGCAAGTGCCGGAACGAACCGCCATTTGTTGAGCGCAGCCAAGGCCATCAGCCCAGCCACAACGCCGAGCTTGGCAAGAAGTGTCCAGCCGTAAGCAGTCGAAAGCAGGTTCGAGATTGATCCAGTCATCAGCCATGCAAAAATCAAACCAACAACGACAAGCAATGCGACAGTAAAACTGGCGATGCTTCCAAACCGATGAAGCAGCCTTACCCCGTCCGCTTGGCCGACCGCGTGGCGTAGGGGCAGCAATGCGCCGATCCAGAACGCCGCCGCCAGCAAATGCAAAGTCAACAACGACGCAAGCAACCAGCGGGGATCACCAAGTGAATGACCCACGAACGTGTAGGACACAGCGATCAGTAGCGCACCGATCAACCCGGCCGAGAGGCCGACAATGCCTCCGATCAGCAGTGCCACGACCAACAGTTCGCCTGCGCCCCGCCAGATCGCAGCCACCCCAAGTGGACTGTCCCAAACGAAGCCAAGCATCATCGGATCGATGGCCCCCGGCAGACCCATCCCGGATATGCGGGCGGCGCGGATACCAAAGCGCAGAGCCAACACTGCCAACCCAGTCAAAGCGGCGATAACAGCGACTTTCCGAGCCAGTTGCCGCACATCAGTGGATGAGCTTGGAAAAACCAAAACAAACAGTGGCCCGCCCATTGCAAGAAGCGCCGCACCATAGCCCGCCGCCTTCGCAATGATCGCCGCTATGGCCCATCCGTCTATTGGTGCCAGACCTTCCATGTCGGTCAGTCAGCTATTGTGAAGCTGAACGTGCCCTGCATTGGATGGCCGTCAGAAGACAGACCGCGCCAATCAACGGTATAGGCTCCGTCCGGCAGGTCGGCAGGTGGCAGTGCACGGAATTCTGTCACCGCGTCCATACCGGTTTCTCGCTCGATATTTACATCACCATCCGGTCCGGTCAGCGTGATTGCGGTCACGCGCATTGGATCATCAAAGCGCATTTCAATGGCGTCAACCTCTGCTACCGTCGCTTCATTGGCAGGTGTGGTTTGTTCGGCCTTTGAGTGTGCTAAGGCTCCGGTCGTAGTTGTGGCCAGCAAGAGAAGCGCAAGGGTCATCTGTCTCATTGTCTGTTTTCCATTTCAGTGTGTCGGGCACGGATTTCCTCCGGCCAAGTTGATTTGATGTAGCTGAGTACGGCAATGATCTCTTCATCGCTGAGGACGCCGTCGTAAAACGGCATGTTCGAGGCGTATTCAGGATCATTGATCAACGTACCAACGCCGTATTTGGTTAGTTGAAACAGCGTGTCACCGTCATGGTGCCATGTGTGTCCAGTCTTATCATGCGGGGGTGCCGGAAGCCGTCCATCCTCACCCGGAGACCGCCAGTTGGTCTGACCTTCCAGATTGGCACCATGACAGGAGGCACAGTTTGCCTCATAGACATTGGCACCAAGCGCGATGATTGCAGGATCTGTATCGCGTAAAACGACGCGGTCGGTTTCCGCTGAAACAT
>JBCBAV010000180.1:0-5657 GCA_038532285.1 Pseudomonadota bacterium
AGGCCAGCTGGAAACCCGCAAGTGGCAGGACCAGTCCGGCCAGGACCGCTATTCCACCGAGGTGGTGCTGCGCCCCTACCGCTCTGAACTGACCATGCTCGACGGTCGTGACGGCGGTGGTGGTGGCGGCGGGTATGGCGGTGGCGGCGGCGGGTCTGCCGATCAAATGGGCTATGACGACCGCGGTGGCGATTTCGGCGGCGGCGGCAGCAGCAGCAGTCCTGCGCCCAGCCGCGATCTCGATGACGAGATCCCGTTCTGATCCCAGCGTCAGCACGATGACAACAACCGGCGACCCTGGCGCGCCCCGCTCCATCTTGCTCGCAACGCCGTCCTACGGCGACAGTTTTTGCGGCGATTTCGTGCACGGGCTGCAAAACCTCGCCCGTTGGACAGAACGGTCAGGGATCGGGTTCAACACGCTTTTCATGGACTATGCCGACATCGTTGCGTCGCGTAACATCCTGACAACGCTGTTTTTGTTCGAGGAGACAGCCTACACGCACCTCCTTTTCATCGACGACGACATGGGGTTTTCTCACACACTGGTGGCTGACGCCCTGGCCTTTGATCCCGGATTGTGCGGCGCGTTTTATCCCCGTCGGCGCGTGGACATGGCAAAGCTGCATGCAGGCGGCGACAAACCGTTTGAAACGGCGCTTGCCCGCGCCACCCAGTTTGTGGGTGAAGCGACGCCAGACCCGAAACATCACGGCAGGTTCCAAACAGCGCATCGGATCGGTACGGGATTCATGCTGCTGTCACGCGGTGCCTTGCAGGATTTCATCAACAAACGACCGGACCTGATCCACCCCAGCCGATACGACAACGTGGTCGGACGCTCCGTCGAAAAGGGATGGCTGACGCTGTTCGACCGGATCGAGGAAAACGGCTTCGAATCGTCCGAAGACTACGCCTTTTGTGCGCGCTGGCGCGACGCTGGGGGCGAGATTTGGGCCGCCAGGGACGCCGGCCTCACACATATGGGGCGCATGCAGTTTTCCAGCCGCTGGGACAAACGCTAGGCGTCGGCCAGCGCTTCGTTCAAGACTGTCAGAACGCTGTCCTGCGGCACATCCGACGTAACGAACGCGTCGCCGATGCCCCGCGCCAGAATGAAACGCAGCGTCCCGGCAACCACTTTCTTGTCCTGCCCCATCAGGTCCAGCAGCGCCTGCGCGCCCGGCAGTTCGCCCGGAATGTCGGCCAGATCGCGCTTCATCCCCATCGCCGCCAGATGCGCGCGTACGCGGCTTGGGTCCTCTTGTGCACAAAGACCCAGCCGGGCCGACAGCTCGAACGCCAATCCACATCCTATGGCCACGCCCTCGCCATGCAACAACCGATCAGAATATCCCGTCGCCGCCTCAAGCGCGTGACAGAAGGTGTGGCCAAGGTTCAAAAGCGCACGGTCGCCCTGTTCGGTCTCGTCGCGCGTGACAATCTCGGCTTTCATTTCAACCGACCGCTTCACCGCCGCAACACGAAGCGCCATATCCCCAGCCGCCATGGCCTGCGCATTGCGCTCGAGCCACTCGAAGAACGCCGCATCCCCAAGCAGACCGTATTTCATCACCTCGCCGTACCCGGCCAGAAAGTCCCGCTCGGTCAACGTGCCCAGCACATCCGTATCCGCCAACACCAGCGCAGGCTGGTGAAACGCACCGATCAGGTTTTTTCCATGCCCCTCGGCAGAGTTGATCGCCGTCTTGCCGCCTACTGAGCTGTCAACCTGTGCAAGCAACGAGGTTGGCACCTGGATATAGGCCACGCCGCGCCGCATGATCGCGGCCGCGAACCCCACCAGATCACCGATCACCCCGCCGCCAAATGCAATGACCACGTCGCTGCGCTCGACTTTTTGCCCCAACAGCCACTCGGTCACCCGTTGCAACTGGGTCCAGGACTTGGTGGCTTCGCCGGCGGGCAGCACCAGCGCCTCCATCCCGATACCTTCCGCTGCAAGC
Organism: Pseudomonadota bacterium; assembly: GCA_038532285.1. Classification (GTDB taxonomy): domain Bacteria; phylum Pseudomonadota; class Alphaproteobacteria; order Rhodobacterales; family Rhodobacteraceae; genus Tateyamaria. Next base: position 1,968 of record JBCBAV010000180.1, read on the forward strand.
CCTGCGCGCAAGGCCTCTAGATGGAGCGCGGCCACACGCTCTTCTGTCACCACCGCCACCTTGGGCCGCGGCAGTTTCGGCGCGATCAGCGCGCCCGCTTCGGCCAACAGACCAAGCCCAATGACCACGTCATAGGCCCTGTCGCCCAGCGGCACATGCACCGTCTCATGCATGGGGCACCTCCTCGATCACATCCGCCCGGTCCCGAACCAGTGTTTGCAAGACCCGTTCCGCCATCTCTTCGATGCTGAAATCCGCCTCCGATTGCACCCGCACGTCGGCAAGGGCATAGACCGGCAGCCGTGCGGCATAAATCTCGCTCAACGTGGCGCGCGGATTCGAGGTGCGCAGCAACGGGCGCGTATCCTTGTGCTTGACCCGTGACCACAGCAGATCGAGATCCGCATTCAGCAGCACCGACACCCCCCGTTCCGAAATGGCCATCCGGTTGCGCTTCTGCAGAAACGCCCCTCCGCCGGTCGAAAGCACGCCGCACTCCTCGTCCAAAAGCCGCGCAATCACCTGCGCCTCTTTCTCTCGGAAAAACGGCTCGCCGTCGCGCGCAAAAATCTCGGGCACGCTCATGTTTGCCGCCCGTTCGATCTCGGCATCGCTATCCAGAAACGGCACGCCCAGCCTTGCGGCCAGCGCACGGCCCACCGCCGTTTTGCCCGCGCCCATCATGCCGACCATCACCACCGTCTTTTTCAACCGGTATCGGGCGCGTGCCTCAGGTTTTTGCCGAATTTCGCTCATCGCGTTGTCAATGACGTGATTTTGCGCAAAAGGCCATATATGCTGGCAGCAAAACACCCAATACAATAACCGACACGGGGCAGATAGGCGGAGCAACATGGGAAGAGTACTGAAACTCCTGATTTTTCTGTTGGTAATCGGGGGCATCGGCCTCGTGGGCTATGCCTATGTTGGCGAATATTTCGGGGCGAATTTCTCACCACCGCAAAGCGAAACGCGCATCCCCGTGACACTGGATGCGGAGCCCGATGGCAGCTAGGCACGCGATCTTGGCAGCCGTTTGGACGCTGATCTCCGGCACCCTTGGACTTGCACAGGAGGCCGCACCGCTCAGCGCGATCGATTGGCTCGACACCGCGCCACCGCCCACGCAACCGACCGGGCCGAACGAACCTGCGGCGGCCGCATCCGCCAGCGTTCCGGGTGTCACTGTCACACCGCTGGACAGGCCGGCATCGCGGCGTGTCGGGCTGGTGCCGGCGGACGTGACAGGCCTGCCCGATACGCTCTGGTCCGGCTCGGACAGCGCCGACCTGGCCACCCGCATCAGCGACCTGCCGCAGCTGCGCCTTCCTGCGCTGCAGCAACTGGCGTTCACACTGATGCTGGCCGAGGCGACGCCGCCCGCAGGCGATACCGCCCGCTTTGATCTGGCGCGCATCGACATGCTGCTGGCTTACGGCGCGCTGGATCCCGCTATGGCATTGATGGCGCAGGCAGGCATGGATGCCTCGCCCGCGCATTTTGCCCGCGCCATGGATATGGCGCTGATCTTTGGCAACGCCTCGACCCCCTGCGCCATCCTGCGCGCGCAACCCGCGCTGTCGCCGGGCAAGGGGCACGACATCTTTTGCGCCGCCCGCGCGGGCGACTGGCGCACCGCGGCCCTGCTTTTGGGCAGCGCCCGCGTGCTCGATTTGATCCCCGACGCGCAGGTAACGGCGTTGGAACGCTTTCTCGACCCCGAATTGTTCGAAACCGACCCCGAACTGCCCCTGCCCCCGGACGCCGACCCGCTGATGTTTCGCATCTTTGCCGCCGCTGGCCAGCCGATCCCGACCCGCGGCTTGCCGGTCGTCTATTCCAATGCAGATCTGTCCGACACTTCCGGCTGGAAAACCCAGATCGAGGCCGCCGAGCGACTGGCCCAAGCGGGCACCCTGCCCGGCAACCGTCTCCTTGGGCTTTACAGCGCCCGGCAGGCCGCGGCCTCGGGCGGTGTATGGGACCGGGTGCGCGCGGTGCAACGGTTTGAAACTGCACTCGACAGCCGCTCGACCTCGGCCGTGGCCAAAACGCTGCCCGCGGCGTGGCGCGCCATGGGCGAACAAGGGCTGCAGGTGCTCTTTGCCAGCCTCTTTGCGGAAGGGCTGGAACCGCTCGTGCTCAGCGGTGCTGCCGCGGACATCGGCTTTGATCTGTTGCTCCTCTCCTCCCGCTACGAATCTGCTGAACGGGTTTTTCCCGCCCGTTCGTTGCGCGCGCCGACTTTCGCCGCAATCGCCCGCGGCGAGGTTCCCGCGAACATGACCGGCACAGGCCGCCAAGGCGCGGCGCTGCGTGGCTTTTCCACCGCCGATCCGGACGCCGACATCGTGGCCCTTGCCCAGTCCGGTGCGCTGGGTGCTGCGATCCTCGACACACTCACTCTTGCCCATGCAGGCAGCGCCGGAGATGTCACTGCCATGGCACGTGCACTTGCAACCTTGCGCGCATTGGGGCTCGAGGATGTGGCACGCCGCACGGCACTTCAGTCTCTTTTGCTCGGGGGCGGCACATGAGCGACCGCTGGATTTCCACCTTTCTCGAAGCGCAGGCCGCTGAACTTGGGGCCGCGCATAACACCCTGCTGGCCTATGGCCGCGATCTCAAGGATGTGGCCGGGTGGCTCGCCGATCAGGGCGCCGGGTTCGACACGGCGCAACAGGACCAGATCGAGGCATACCTGATTCATTGCGACGCACAGGGTCTGGCCCGCGCCACCCGCGCGCGGCGTCTGTCCGCGATCAAGCAGCTTTACCGATTTGCCTTCGAAGAAGGATGGCGCAGCGACAATCCGGCAATCCAGATCGCAGCACCCGCCGCCGCCAAACGCCTGCCCAAAACGCTCGAGGTCTCCGAGGTCGACCGCCTGCTCTCTGCCGCGACCGGCTATGGGCGCACGCCGCATGACCGCGCCCGCGATACGTGCCTGATGCAATTGCTCTATGCCACCGGCATGCGGGTCAGCGAGCTGGTGGGTCTGCCGGTCTCGGCTGCACGGGGCAACCCGCAGATGCTCCTGATCCTTGGCAAAGGGGGCAAGGAACGGATGGTCCCCCTCTCGCCCCCCGCGCAAGAGGCGCTGGCCACATGGATCAGGATCCGCGACGACCGAGAAGCCGACGCACAGGCCAAGGGGACACCGCCGTCGCGCTACCTGTTTCCCTCCCGTGGCAAGGACGGACACCTGACACGGGTGTGGTTTTACAACCGGATCAAGGCGCTCGCGGCCCTCGGCGGTGTGGCGCCGGACAAGGTCACACCCCATACCCTGCGCCATGCCTTTGCCACGCATCTGCTGGCGGGAGGCGCCGATCTGCGCGCGATCCAGACCATGCTGGGACACGCCGATGTTGCCACAACCGAGATTTACACTCATGTCGCCGGGGACCGGCTGCGCGATCTGGTGCTGGACCACCACCCGCTGGCTGGCGACGGAGACGACGACGCCTGAACCCTTGCCCGGACAACCCGGCTGACGCTACGCTGCAACCACAGGTTCACGCAGCCAGACCTGATCGGGGTGGGGCATGATCAAGCGCGTCTTTTCGGCGGTCTACGCCGCCTTTACCGATGAACGCTCAAACCGGGCGATCACGCTGTTGATCACCATACTTGTACCGGTGATCTCGGGTGTCTGGTATCTGACAACCCGCGCGGCGGATACGCCCG